>NZ_CP134494.1:1703848-2029523 GCF_031759225.1 Mesobacillus jeotgali | reverse complement strand
TAATTGTACAGGCGTTGCTAATTCCTCATATCCAAACCCTCTTGACCTTAATTCGCGCAGTAAATCAGGTTGTTCAGCGGGGTTATATATGTAAAACCGTGGAATAATTTTCTTTGCCTGATAAAAGGAAATGACTTCATCAACCACTTTTTCTGGATGATTCACCTCTTTGCGTATATGCGCATGATTCGCGTCATAATAGACAGGCTGATTCTCATTTAAAAATAGAAAACCCCAATCCCTGTCGGTCCGAGTTGTAAAGGTAGCAAGATATGCAAACTCCAACTCTAGTATTCGTGCGAGACGTTCACCGTTAAAAAGATGGTGCGCTTTAGTTATCGCAAGTTTCCTAGTTTCTTAGGAAACGCAGAACTATTGTAGAACTTTTATCCCAAGAAGTGGAATGACGGAGTAACGCCCCGAAACGCTTCCCTTAAAGCTACGACGTGCATAGGAAAAATGTGATTAAATCCTTTGTACGAAGCTCGTTAAAGTCGGCAGAAATATACCGTAATATACGAAAGTACATCGAAAAGGCGCTAGAGGTAGTGTCTGTATATGATATGCCGGAGGTCATTAAAAACTAGATATGGTGAGAATGTGTGAGAACACTGACGAACTTGCGAATGTACGGCTCCTAAGAGTAGAGCAGGTAGAAATGCCTGTCATGCAATAAATGCGTGGTATCTGTGGTTGAGTACGATTGAAGATTAGGAAAAACCATATGTAGTTACAGGCTACATCAAGGATACGGGGCTAAAGTGAGCACCTAAGTCTAGATATTGATAGGGATAAAGGAACGTCGGAAGTTATGAATGCGGAGAGATCACAATCTATGAAGCAGTACAAGGGAATTCATAACCTTGTTTAATCATAACGAAAGTAGTGGCACGACCTTTGAAGTTTCCGTAATGGAACTGGAGGAACAGCCACAAGTCGATATCTAATAGAATGGAAACCTCACACTTCATGGATTCTCGTAAGACTGAAAAGGTCACAAATCCAGAAGGGAGTGTGATAAACCATGAGATTTAATACGGAGAACAAAAACCTTAAGGATTCTAAACTTCGCCATGCCGAGTATTACGACATGCAAGGCGAATTCGACAAACTGTATCAGGATAGTAAGGATGGAAAAAATTTCAGCAATCTTATGAAATTAATAACATCTGATAACAACATTCTCCTAGCTTATCGGAACATCAAACGCAATAACGGAAGTCCGACACCTGGGGTCGATGAAGTCACTATTAATGATATAGAAAAACTCGAAACTAGCCAATTTCTAAATTTGGTTAAAAAGCGGTTCAATTTCTATAAACCTAGAAAGGTAAGAAGAGTCGATATTCCGAAACCCAATGGAAAAACAAGACCACTAGGTATTCCTTCCATATGGGACAGAATAGCTCAACAATGTATCCTGCAAGTGATGGAACCAATCTGTGAAGCCAAATTCAATAAACACAGCTACGGATTCAGACCATTCAGGTCGGCCGAAAATGCTTTCGCTGATGCAACACATAGAGTAAACAGCGGAGGTATGCAATATGTTGTAGATATTGATATTAAAGGTTTCTTTGATGAAGTAAACCATACTAAACTAATGCGCCAAATTTGGACATTAGGAATACAGGATAAACAACTTTTAGTCATAATCAGAAGAATGCTTAAAGCACCTATTGTTATGCCTGATGGGAACATTTCTTACCCAACTAAAGGTACTCCACAAGGAGGAATACTTTCCCCCTTACTCGCTAACATCAATCTTAATGAATTTGACTGGTGGATTGCGAATCAATGGGAAGAAAGAGATTTAAAGGAAATAACACCGCAATACCGTAACGATGGCAGAAGGAACCGCAAAAATGAGAATAAAAAGCTAAGGACTCACTCCAAGCTGAAAGAAATATACTTAGTCAGGTATGCCGATGACTTCAAAATCTTTTGTCAAACAAGACAAGAGGCCGTCAAAACATATCACGCGACAAAGAAATGGCTTGAGGAACGACTTCGGCTTACAATCTCAACGGAGAAATCTAAAATCACTAATCTGAAAAGAGAATCTAGTGAATTCTTAGGTTTTACCTTCCAAATGATAGAAAAAGGAAAGAAGAAATCCAACGAACCAAAATTCGTTGTGAAATCTAATGTTTCTCCTAAAGCTATCAAAAGAATTCATGCCCAGCTACGAAACCAAATTAAAGCAATCAAGAAATGTTCTAGAGGACAAGAAGCCCTTGCTGAAATGAATAAGTACAACAGTATGGTCAATGGTATTCACAACTATTACCAGATAGCCACACATGTAAGTACCGACTTCGGAAAACTAGGGTTTTACATTCTAAAAGTCCTCAACAACAGACTTACTGGATTGACTAGAAAAGGGAAGTATGAGGGAAAGCATAAAGGCATCCTAGCCTATATGAATTCTTCCATGATCAGATATTACAGGAAGTACCCAATACTACCCATTGGCTATGTAAAACATAAGAATCCTTTAAACATTAAACGCTCTGTCAATAAATACACAGAGCAGGGGCGATTGGAAATTCATAAGAAATTAACTGTCATTCCCGAATGGAAATTAGAGTGGTTGAGAAATAACCCTGTAGTGAATAAAAGGGCAACAATCGAATTTGCAGATAATCGTATCTCTAAATTCATTGCTCAAATGGGGAAATGCTCGGTATCAGGTGAAGAATTAGAACTCGATACCGTGCAATGTCACCACATTATTCCTTATCACATTAAACAGGATGACTCATACAACAATCTAACGATTGTAAGTTATGAGATTCATAAACTCATTCACGCTACCAATCGGAAAGTTATTGAGAAATTCCTAAATGCTCTGAACTTAAACAAAGAGCAGATAGAGAAACTCAATAAGTTTAGGAAAAAAGTAGGAATTGACACTTTGGAACTCCCTTATGAAATAAACAAGGTCGCATAATGAATAACTATTCCCGAATTAAATTGCTGTGAGGAAACAGAAAATCTATTAATGTCGATGGAACGCCGTATGAGTTGAAAGGCTCACGTACGGTGTGGGGCGGGGGAAAAGGCAGAGATAATATCAAAGCCTTACCTATCGCTATTATCTAACATGTATCTCATCCCCTCAGTCAATGGCTTTGATAAGTATTCTAGCATAAATATCCAAGTTCAGGAGTTGTTACATTATATAATAGGACTGTACATAGCTGAGTGATTTTTTTCGCAAAAATGAAACCTAGACACTCGTCAGAACGACATACTAGTGAAAATAACTTATGGAGGTTGCCCAGTGAGTGATGAACAGAGATTATTAAACCAAATCCGGGCAGGTAATGGAGAAGCATTCAGCCAACTGGTAGAAACCCTGCTTTCTTCAGCTTACCGGACGGCTTACCTCATACTTGGTTCGCGGGAGCTGGCTGAGGATGCTGTCCAGATTGCCCTGGAGGACTGTTACCTCAGTGTTATGCGAGATGTGGAGATCCGCCATTTTAAAGCGTGGTTTTACCGGCTCGTCTATACCCGTTCGATCGACGTTTACCGTAAGCAAAAGCGAAATCAGTTTATTGATTTAGAGGAAAACCCAGAAGCAATCTCCAAAATGAAATCCGAGTCTGCTCAGGAAAAGGCTGTTGAAATGGAAACTCGCCAGGAACTGCTGCAGCTGATTACCCATTTAAAGGAGGACCAGCGCGTTCCTTTGCTGCTGTTTTATTATGAAAACTTGTCCATCAAGGAAATCAGCCTAATTCTCAATGAAAATAGCAATACTGTGAAAACGAGGTTGTCACGGGGCAGGAAAAAGCTCGGAGAATTGGTGAAAAAGGATAAGCACTTTCAAATGGAGGAGAATTCATATGGGTTATGACAAAGATGAAATGCAAATCCCCGTTTCGCTTGAAAAGTTTACAAAGGAGCTGCCAGAGCGGTTCTCTTCTGGAGAATTTGACGATGAACGGAAGGATCGAGTGGCCCGTGAACTTGCTGATTTCAATAAATCTTTTAAAAAGCAATGGACCGTTTGGAAAAAAGTCGGTGTGACTACTGCCGCGATAGCCGCGAGCTTTATGTTATTTGTTGGTTCAGGATTTGTCTCCCCTACAATGGCGAAAATGGTAGCAAAGATCCCTCCATTAAGCTCAATCTTTGATAGTCCTGAGCAAGGCTTGTCGGAGCGACTAACTCAAGCATTGAAAAAGGAAGGATACCCTGTGAAGCAAGTGACCGAGTTTGTTGGCGGAAATAACGAAGGATTGACCGTTTCTTTGGAGGCATCTAAAGAGCAGGTCAAAGAGATGGAAGCAAGTGTGAAAAAAATCGGGCTTTCCATCGTCCAGGGCAAAGAATTCAAAGGAACGAGAATCGAGGATTATTTTATAAAAGTAAGACAGCACCGTGAGCCTACACAAAAATGGAAACAGGAACAAGAAGAAATCCAAAAGGAAAGTGATGAAGTGTTCCGAATCGTCCAGGCAGCCCTGGAACCATTTGGTTACCAGAACCCTGTCGGATACATGATTGATAAAGTTGAAATCGAGGTTCCAAACACTGAAAAGCAGGACAAAATTGATGAAATGAGAAAAGCTATCGAGGATGCCCTTGCTGCCAACGATAAGGATTATGTAGAGGTCACTATCAGGAAGTTTGATGTAGTCAAACGTGATCAATACGCACGCTGGAGCAATGCAGTTTCAGGGATCGCCCATGAATTTAAAACCTATAAAAAATACAAAGTCTCCGGCGTCGGCTATAAAAGCAAAGATGGGTTGATGACCATATTCATCACTATGGAAATGAAAAGCACTGACAAAGGTGCAGCCGAACATGCCAGCGACCTGTACATCATGGCCGAAGAATTTGTCAAATCAGATGAAATATGGCCACACGTTAAGCAAGATCCATATAGGATTGTAGTAAGGACAAAGGATAAAAAAGAGTATAGTTATGAGGATAAAGTATTTAAATAAAAATTGCCAAGGGAGTTATTCCCTTGGCCTCCTTTTAATTTTTCTGTTTCTCCAATGAACAGAATCCATATCACTTACCAAAACCGGTTATGACAGTTTTTTTGACAGATTTGTACTCTGATCCTCCAAACCTGTCACAATAACGAGCTTTTCTTGACAGCTTTAGCTCCTACACCTTCAAACCTGTCACAATAACAAGGTTTTCTTGACAGCTTTGCCCTCTACTCCTTCAAACCTGTCACAATAACGAGCTTTTCTTGACAGCTTTGCCCTTTACTTCTTCAAACCTGTCATAATAACGAGCTTTTCTTGACAGCTTTGGCCTCTACTCCTTCAAACCTGTCACAATAACGAGCTTTTCTTGACAGCTTTGCCCTCTACTCCTTCAAACCTGTCACAATAACGAGCTTTTCTTGACAGCTTTAGCTCCTACACCTTCAAACCTGTCACAATAACAAACTTTTCTTGACAGCTTTGGCCTCTACACCTTCAAACCTGTCACAATAACGAGCTTTTCTTGACAGCTTTGCCCTCTACTCCTTCAAACCTGTCAAAATAACGAGCTTTTCTTGACAGCTTTAGTCCTAACTCATTCAAACCTGTCATAAAAACGAGCTTTTCTTGACAGCTTTGCCCGCTACTCCTTCAGACCTGTCACAATAACAAGCTTTTCTTGACAGCTTTGCCCTCTACACCTTCAAACCTGTCACAATCACGAGCTTTTCTTGACAGCTTTGCCCTCTACTCCTTCAAACCTGTCACAATCACGAGCTTTTCTTGACAGCTTTAGCTCCTACACCTTCAAACCTGTCACAATAACGAGCTTTTCTTGACAGCTTGGGCCTCTGTGCCGCCAAACCTGTCATAATAACTTCAACATACAAATTTAGATGTCTTACTCACCTACCATACCGTCCCCATCACGATCATCCATATAAGGGTATAACCAATGATCACTCGTTATTGGCATGCTGAAACCTGCGGCTTTTGCTTCTTTAATCGTCACCTGTCCATTACCGTTTGTATCAACACTAGAAATATCCCCATCCGTATTTGAACTGGTTGAATCGGAAGGCTCACTGCCTGTTGAACCGAGTGATTGGTTTATCGCATCAGGGTTCACATTGTCGAATGTATCAATGATTTCGTTACCCATTAAAGTATAGGTATACTGATAACTTGAAGGAATCTGGGTTTGATTATTCGGATATGTGATAATTGCTTCAAAGTTAGTTGCTCCACCTGCGGTAAGGATCGATTTTTCCATATAAGCTTGATCACCATGACGGTTAAGTGTGCTATCTTGTGGGGTAATATTATAAGCATTCGATACCCCTCCAAGAGAATCAGCAATGACATGCCCTTCATCTATAACGTCACTTACGACACCGGGAACCTTTGCTTCATCAGAGTAGTATCTGCCAGAAGATAATACAGGTTCGCTACGGTCATCTTGGAGAATAATTTCTTCAGCAATGACGCGTACTAGCTGCCCGTACTCATTCGTAAATGCCCAATATTCACGGTCTCCGTATCCAATATCTACGACGACGTTAGGTTCACGATATCCTGACAGATCACCACCATCAACTTCAATTAGTTTGTATCCTGAGAACATTTCTTCATTTGATTGGGTTGGTTTTTCCTCAACTACTGGTTCGTCGACAACCGTGGTAGTTTCTTCTTTTTCACTATTTTCATTTGTATTACCCGTAGATACTTCTTGCGAATCTGTTTCTTTATCTGTAATAGGTGCATCTTCTACATTGGTACAACCCACCATGAAAATGGTTGTTAAAAGTAAGATTATATAGTTCTTTTTCATTTTAGGATTCTCCTATAATTGTTTCATATTGTCTATTCTATAAATCATGTAATGTTAACATAGATTAACATCGTTAACCAATTGATAATAGGACTTTCCGAGATCAACCTTTATTATATCTCTTTCAATGGCAGTTGAGAATAAAGGAAAATTGATTTCATTTGGACTCAACCAAAACAGGGATCATGAAAAATTACTTAAAATAAAGATGCATGCCCCTTATTTTGTATACCTGTTCGCATAACTGGATGCGACAAATGATTCAGGTTTGATTTGCGCCTCGAGCCCGATTGATTCGATTCGCTTTATCATTTCATCCACATATATTCTCGTTTTGTTTTTCGTTCCCCGGCCCAGGTCCAAATGCCCTACCATCTTAAAACTGGCACCTTTCTCGACATATGGAAGCACTAGATCGATAATTTGTTTTTGTTTTTTTGGTGTGAACATGCAGGCAACTTCCTGCGTGAGGTTTGTTTCCAATGAAACCTTCTCCTGTATGGTTTCAATTCTCCTTGCTATATTAACGGACCGGTAACACGCCCATACACCTTTACCTTCCCTTTGTATGACTACTCCTGTGATGAATCGGGTGTACGAACTATGTACTTGAGAGTCCGTGCCGATGATCAATCTGTGATTGCCATTTGGCTGCACTTGGATGAACGACAGTATATGCTGGAAGACCTCTTCAAAATCCATGTTCCGTTTAGATAAATTCTGAAAACCTTTTTGTAGTTTCATCTCACTCACCTGCAATTCGGAGAATAGTTGTACTCATTTATATGCTACAACACTGGTGGATATCAGCATTTCTGGCTTCTTTCGTTATTCCATGGGTGAAGCTTGTCATTTGCGAAAATGTTTCGATTTCCTTTTCAAAACTGCTATAATATCCCTAACAATTCAAAAAAAAGAGCTTCCGGCTGCTACCGGAAACTCAATGTACAGCAAGCTGCTTGAAGTGCAGCGGCCACTAATGTGAATAAGAAATGATCTACTCAAACAATTGGCGTTGCAGGGTAGGTCATTTCTTTTTGTTTCAGAAATACCTAATGCGGCTACGGCAATGACTAGAGTTGCAAAACTAATCATGATGTTCATTGCTTCATACGTAACGAAGGCACACGGGTTCCTTCTATCCCCAACTACTCAATTGCTTACCAATAAACTCCTTGAATGCCTTGATCGGTTTTCTTTGTGAGGCGCTTCTCCATTTCACATATTCCAGTGCCAGGATACAGAGGATGAGCCAGATGCTTCCTGCCAGGTAGCCAGCGATGACATCGCTTGGATAGTGCGCTCCTAGATAAATCCTGCTGAATCCAATCATCATGATCAGTAAGCCACCTGTATATAACGCGATCCACTTGATTCTTTTTCGGAGGCCTGAGCGAAACAGGAAGTAACTCAGGAATCCGTAAAAGATCAATGATCCCATGGAGTGGCCGCTTGGGAAGCTGTAGCCGATCGCGTCAATGGTTTCATCGATTGAAGGCCGTTCCCTGCCGAAATAGTATTTTAACAGTTTGGTCAGCAGGCCACCCCCACCGATTCCAACAATAAAAAAGATAATGCTCCATTTATCTTTCTTTTTCAACCAAAGATAGGAAATGATGATAACGCTAAAGATGGTTAAGAACCATACGGATCCTGCTTCAGTGAACAGAAACATTACGACATCTAAAGAATCTGTTTCAATTCGATGGAAAAATTGAATGATGCTGTCATCGAATCTATTGATTTCCGATTCCAGCATTTCCTCTGCCAGTTCCGCGAATAAGTATAGAAAGGTGATGGATGTCCCTAAGCCGATCGCAACCAGTAGGATTGGAAGGAACACGTTCTTCGCCTTTGTTTTGTTTTCAATCATAGGATGCTCATCCCTTCTCCCAAACTTCATAATTAAACGTTCCCCTTTTTAAAAACTGGCAAACAAAAACTGCACTCTAGTATTAGACATTGCGTCTAATTCCAGAGTGCAGTTTCGATAACTTATATACTTTAATTACTCAGATTTTCAGACAATCCATCATCATTCAAGTATTGGATATTAGTAATCTTGCCTTCTTCGTTAAATTTAACTCTGCCTGTAACCTCTGCAGATTCTTGATCGCCATCTTTCTTGCCGTACCATACGGTCACCTTAAAAGTATAAGCATCTTCTTCCTTTTCAACATCCACTTTTTCCACCTTTATTTCCTTGCCGTTATTATAAGCAACAAGGACATATTGGAAAGCTGTGGTTGCAATGAAGCTGTTGTACCTTTCTTCTGTAAAGTAAGGTTGATACCGCTTTTCATAATACTGTTCAAGCTTTTCGATGTTGTCAGTTCCCTCAATAAATTCTTGGTCCGGTCCCGTGAACTGATGCTCTAAAACAGTTTTTAAAGCAATAATGTTAGGATCTTGAGATGTTGACTTGACTGAAGTTGAGCAGCCTGCGACGAACAAAAGAATGCATGATAAAAACAGTTTAAATGTTAACCTATAAATCATAATAGTCATCCACCTCTCTTATCCTATTACGTACAAATATGTAAAAAAGTTCCGGTTGAAAGGGATTTATTTTAAAAAAATAAGAGACCCTTATCCATCATAGTCAATCTTTATGTTTTCCATTCGAAGCTCTCATGTTACCTGTTATCAAAAAGCCAGTGAGCAAATATCTTATATCTCCAAGTAAGAAGCCCACATACTTAGAAGGTCCTCAGCCTAGTTATTCCCAAAAAAAGAAAAGCGAAGGGTAAGGGCCCTTCGCTTCTAATCGTCATCCTTTTTTTCTTCTTCCTTTCGCTTTTTCTCCTCTTCCTTTTCTCTCTTCTCCTGTTCTTCTTCTCGCTTCTCTTCTTCTTCCTCTCGTTTCTTTTCCTCTTCTTCTATCTTCTTTTCTTCCTCTTCTGGTTTCTTCTCCTCTTCTTTCTCTCTTTTCTCCTCTTCTTTTTCTCTCTTCTCCTCTTCTCTTTCTCTCTTCTTCTTATCTTCTTCCCTTCTATCCTCTTCTTGTTTCTCCTTTTTCTTCTGGTCCTTTATCTGCTTCTCGATCGAAGCTAAATTAAATTGATTTTGTGAAAATTGATTAATAGACTTTGAGAAGATTTCTTTGAATATTATTGTAACGGTTGATCCGCTTGACTCAGTTAAATAGTGATTTTCATCTGTTTTGTCATATCCCATCCAGACTGCCCCGACAATCTCTGGAGAATATCCGACAAACCAGTGGTCCTTGGTACCTTCGTTATTCCCAGTAGGATTTTCTGTTGTTCCTGTTTTACCGGCGATTTCCCAGCCATCGACTCTGGCATTTTCACCAGTACCTTCCTGAACAGCGCCTCTAAGCATGTAAGTAATTTTATCAGCGATCTTCTCCTCGGTTACTCTGGTTGCATTGCTATTCCATTTGCCAATCAAATTCCCTTCTGCATCCTCTATACGTTTAATGGAGTGCGCCTGCACCATTGTCCCTTTATTAGGGAAAGCAGAAAATGCTTGCGCCATTAATAGTGGAGATACTCCTTCATTCATACCGCCCAGGGCTAATCCAAGCTTATGGTCCTTTTCCTCTAATTTAATCCCAAAACGTTCTACTGCATTGATTCCATACTTCATTCCCATTTTATCAAGCAGCCAGACTGGGGGTACATTATAGGAGTTAACCACCGCATCATACATGGTCACCTCTCCGCGGAACTGCTTATCGTAATTCATTGGCTGATATCCATCTATATTAATTGGAGAGTCCTCCAGCTTATCATACATATCGTAGCCTTGCTCAAGTGCAGGTGTGTATACTGCCAATGGCTTCATAGCAGATCCTGGCTGCCGCTTCAGCTGTGTTGCGCGATTAAACCCGCGAAAGGTGTGTTCCCCTCTGCCGCCAACAATCGCTGCTATCCCACCTGTCTTTGGAGTGATAAAAACGGCTCCGCTCTGGACCAGTTGATCAGATTGGCTATCTGGAAACATATTCTTATCCTTGTAGACTTCTTCAACTGCTGCCTGAATTTCAGGATTCATCTCAGTATAAATACGCAGTCCGCCAGATAGAATTTCGTTTTCAGTAAGGCCATATTTCTTTATCGCTTCTTCAATAATATGATCAACGTAATAAGGGTATTTTCCTTTATAATCATCGATCTTCTTGCCTTGCAGGACGATTTGCTGTTCCTTAGCTTTTTCGAGCTCCTTTTGATTGATATATCCTTCACTTTCCATCAAGGATAAAACAATATCTCTCCGTTCAATAGACTTATCCATGTCTTTAAAAGGAGATAAAAGTGAGGGAGCTTTTATTAATCCAGCAATCATTGCTGACTCACTTAATGTCAGGTCACTAACATCCTTGCCAAAATAAGTTTGGGCTGCACTCTGTATACCCCATGCGCCTTCTCCAAAATAAATCTGGTTTAAGTACCGTTCGATAATTTCATCTTTAGTGTATTTTCTTTCGATTTTTTTAGTAAGGATCAGTTCTTTAAACTTCCTTGTATAAGTGCGTTCCTGTGTTAAGAATGCATTTTTCGCCAGCTGCTGTGTCAGCGTGCTGCCGCCAGCGACAATTTCTCCATTTAACGTATTCTGCATAAAGGCTTTAGCTATCGCAAAATAGTTAATTCCATCATGCTTATAAAACCTTTGATCCTCCGTAGAAATGACAGCATGTATCAGATGTTCTGGGATTTGCTCAATGCTTACGCCTTCAATGTTTGACGCTGCCACCTTGCTTGCTATAGCATCATTCTGATCATAAATGATCGTCGGCTTAGGAGCTGGGTCTTCAAGTTTGCTCACGTCACTGGTCCAAATCATGATATTTAGTATAAGAAGACCCAAAAGGAGTAATCCGATACTAATGCCAATAATCTTAAACTTTATATCTTTCTTCTGAAATTCACTCCATATCCTGCTTGATGTCTTTCGTTGCTGCCTTCTCTCCATTCTTCCCACTTTGTTTACCACCTTGCTTTCTCTTGATTCTTTAACATGCTGTATATAGGGTCTATGTATTCAAGTGCACTGGATTATTATAGTTAATATGATTTTATTTAGCCAATAATAAAGCTATCACTTTAAATCCTATTCTTCTTATATCGTAATCAATTAATATAGGGTCTCGACAGAACTCGATTATATCAAGGGGTTCGGTTATTTGGAGATATATAAAAACAACTATGGAAAGTCTCCATGAATGGTTAAAATAAAATACCCGAATTACCATCTTAATTTTACTAAGCTTAGGCATAATTTTTATAGGAATCATGATTTTTATAACAATTTAATATCTTCTTTAACTAACAGACTATTTCCGTTGAACAGGTATCGATTATAAAAGAGCCCTTACTACACCAAGTACTCAAGCTATATGGCAGGGAACAATAAAAAATGCTTGGACCATAGTCCAAGCATAGTTTGTTCTATTTAAAACTAAGTGCGGTTATCTTCATAGGAGCTGTAATGGCACTGCTGTTCTTACTTTCCGTAAGCAATAATCGCTTGCTTAACGGTTCCATATGTGTTCAATTTAGAAAAATCGATTCCTGTGTTGATGACATCGACTGCGAGTTCTGGTCGTATGCCCGTCAGCATCGTCTCAATTCCAATCAGTTTAAGGACTTTATTGATATTGAAGATGCGTGCTGCAATTTCTGCATCAATCGTGGCGATACCTGAGAAGTCGATAATCAGATTTTTAATTCTGAGTTCGCTGATCTGTGGAATCACATAAGTCATAATATGGTCGCTGCGTTCGTAATCAAATTCGCCGATCAATGGAAGAATAGCCATGTCTTCTGCAAGCGGAACGATGGGCGATGACAGCTCTGTGATGATTTTTTGATTCCTGCTGTTCTCTTCATTTGCGAGCTTTTCGCGTTCGATCATGGTTTCCGTAATACTTAAATCAAGCAGATAACTGATTCGGTTATTGACGAAAACCACTTCTTTGGTGGATAGCCCTTCTGCAATTGAAATTTTCGTCATCATTTCAATCAGCTGTAGCCGAGTTTCTGCATATGGCTTGAGGATACTTGCGAGTTCGTCATGGCTGAACTGATATTCAGGCCTGTTTGCCTGTCTAGCTTTATACCACTTAATGAATTTCTCTGCCACTGTTTCTTTTGATAGGTTCAGTGTATCACCCAGAAACTCCAGGAATGCTTTATTTGTATTTATGGATTGTTGGATGATTTCTTCTGGCAGATCAATTTCAAGCTTTTTCACATTATAATCTGTAATTTCCTTACTGATCGTATCTGAGTGTTCGATGAGGTATTCAGAAAATCTTTCGATGGGATTCACAAGTTCAGCTCCTATAGATTGTTCCATTTTTTCTTTTTAAGATTATACCATGTCCAGATGATTAAATATAATCATAACTACCTCAAAAAAGAAAAACGGCAGTTAGCGAACTGCCGCGAGTGGTATGATCTTATGATACTTCTGCTTTTTCAACAACCTTGGAAGTGATAACACTTCTTTTTTCATCCTTACCTTCGCTCCATTTAAAAACGATGGCTCCTGCTATGATCACGAGCACGCCAATGAATTGCTGCCAGCTAAAAAGTACCTTCTCCAATCCCATCCATCCTAAAGAATCCCACAAGACAGCGAACCCGAGCTGGGATGTCAACACAATAGAGATCGCGAAAGTCGGTCCGAGATGCTTTATCGCCTGAACGATGCCTGCTACGACCCCGATTCCGAGCAATCCGCTGAACCAGTACCATCCTTTCATTTGCTGCAAATCGAACATTTTCCACCCTTCAAAGAAGAAGCCAAGGATGAAAGATGCCAAAAAGCCTAAACCCAATACCAATGTCGTAGTTGTCCATGAGCCTGCTTTTTCATCGACCTTGCTGTTGAAAATATTTTGAACCCCGACAAGCGTGCCGGCCATTATTGCGAATAGTAACCCTAATAACATCGTTTTTCCTCCGATTTCTTACTCATAAAGCTCTTCCTTAGCGAGGGACTTTAATCCCTCTAGGTCCTTGATGACTATTGCCCCGTTATCCCGCTCCACCAGGCCTTTCATGCAAAAATCCTTTATGATCCTATTAAGATGCCGGTAGCTCGTTCCAATTAAATTAGCAATGTCCGTAAGATTCGAAGTGCTGACCTTCCCGTTGACGAGCGCTTCGTTTTCATCAAAGGCGACCGACACGAGATAACTTGCTAACCGGGTCTCAACAGGGTACAGGATGTTATGGCGCATGAACTGGGATTTTATATAGAATTTCCTGGTGATGATTTCAAGCAAAAATTGCAGGAAAGGTGAGTGTTCTTTTAAATATCTCCGTACAACAGATTGTCGGACTCCGATCATGACGACAGGAGAAACAGCCTCCACCGTATTGATGGTGTCGATTTCCTGTACATACTCGATGTCGCCAATGACTTCCAGCGGTGTTTTAAAAGAAAGGATCAAGGTCTTCCCCTCTTCTGATGTGGTAAAAATCTTCACTTTCCCCTTCACCAGTATGTATAAGTACTCAACTGGCTCACCCTGCGAACAAATTTGCTCCCCTTTTTCAAATTCAAATAATGTTAAGTAAGCGATGATTTCGCTTGTAAATAAACTTTCGACCTTGTGAGACCGCAGATATTCTTCTATTTTTTCTGTAGCTTGTATTTCTTTCATCAGTTTCCCTGCCCTTTTTTATCAATTACCAGCCGAGGATAATCACGCCCGCAACCATCATTGTCATACCAATCAGCTGTGGAATCCTCATTTTTTGCTTCTTTACTCCGATCCATCCATTTCGGTCGATCAGGAATGTCATTCCAAGCTGTGCAATCAACATAGCAGAAACAGTCAACGTGACACCTATAAAATGAATGGCCGTAACGTTTCCAAAGACCACAATTGCCCCGAAAGCTCCGCCGATCAAATAAAGAGGCTTCACTTTTCTTAACCCATTCCATTGCCCTTTTACAATAAAGACCAAGACGAACAATGCTGTCAAAAATCCGGTTAACTGGGTAATTGAAGCGGTCTGCCATGTACCGATATCCTGGCTGATTCTCGCATTTGCCACACCCTGCAGCGTAATAAAAGCTCCCCCTAATAAAGCAAAAATCAAACCTTTCATTTTTCAATCTCCCCAAACTCTATGTTTGTTCTAATTAAATGATAAAACAAGCCAACTCAGGAAGGACATATGTCCTCAAGTTTTAAAAAATGGTATGAATTCAGCAAAAAGCTGAACCAGGAAATCCCGGTCCAGCTGCAAAAATTAATTCTTTTTAACTAATTCATACCCATTCTGCTGAATGGCATATTCCACGCCCTGCTGCAGGCTTGAAAAGGACTGAATTCCTTCTAAATTCACGTTAGAGCTCAAGATTTGAATGCTCAGTTCAGAAGATACTCCGACAATGAAGCATTGGCCGCCAATCAGGCGCACTGATTGGATCAATTTTTGAATTCCATGAATTGTGTATGCATCAACATGCTTGATACCTGTTAAATCAATTAATAAATATTTAGCCTTCAGTCTGGTAATCTCCACTAATGCTTTTTCTACCATTTGGCTAAGCCGCTCTTCATTGTACTTGCCAATCAGCGGAATGACGAGAATTCCATTAAGGACTGGGATGACTGGAGATGAGAGCTCCTGAACCAAAGAGTTGAGCTCTTCTGTACGTTCCTCTACCATCTTCTCCAACTCCATGATGCTTTCCTGTTCTTTCTTCCTTGCTAGCTCATGAATGTTTTGCGATATGGTAACCGAAGAAGGAAAAATCTCAATCTCATCATATTCATGGCCTTCCTGCTGGCTCTTCACCATTTTATACCACATGTCCTGCTTGAAAAGTCCGCTGAAAATGCCTGCCCAATGGCTCGGAAGCAGAACACCTGCCTTGTTTTTACCAGCCATCTTGAAAATTCGATGCTCCCAGCTGTTGCGTATCCTTACCACAGCCCGTTTATCCTCGTGTGAGTACTCATGAATCTCGAAGATTCCCCAACCTGCACTTTTGTAGATATCACTATATTCACTCAACAGCTCAACCACGTCTGTCCTGCCTTCGTAATAAGAGCTTACAAGATGTCCCATTCGAAACCCCGTCACTTCATAAACGGTCTTTGATACATCGCTGCCGGAAATTTCCTCAATCGTATTCAAAAACAGCTCAATCGCTGAATCCCAGAAAAGCAAAGCAGGAGCGCCATCAAATGTCAGCTCCCCTTCCTGGGTATTCCAAATAAACTCATTTTTGTTCACTTTAATCTGATGGTTAGAATTGCCCATTATATTCGACTCCCTTGGTAAAATGCATTAGTTCAATTCTATCTGAATAGAATGCGGAATTCCAATCAAATGGTCGAAAATCCCGGATAAAGGTCGAACATGTTTTAATTTAGGTTGGGATTGTCCAATAGGATGGATAAAAAGTTAACTTAGGAGAAGATTTCATCAATCAACTGCGAAAAAGCTGTCTGGCTTATTGCCCGGCAGCTTGTCTACTATTTTCGCAGTAATAAATACACAAAATACGGTGCACCAATCAGCGCTGTCATGATTCCTGCCGGTATGCCTTCTGGTTCAAGGAGATTGCGGCCGATGGTGTCTGCGAACAATAACAGCCATCCGCCGATCAACACTGCAATTGGAAGGAATAATTGGTTTCGTGGGCCAATCAATGCTTTTGCAAGATGCGGGGCCATCAGTCCGATGAAAGCAATCCCGCCTGTTACCGACACGGCGGAAGCGGCTAATGCAACAGCTGTCAAAAGCAGGACAATTCTTTCCTTTTCAATTGACACGCCCACTCCGATAGCCACAGGGTCGCTTAAGTTCAGAAGGTTTAAACGATTGGCCTTATAAAGTGTGAACGGAATCAGGACAATCAGCCATGGCAAAAGCGCCCAAATAAAGGGCCAGTCTGTTCCCCAGATATTGCCGGCAAGCCAGCGGGCGATAAAATCGACCTTTTGTCTTTCTGCTGCTGAAATAATGACAATCATCGCACCGGAAAGGGCCATTGAAAAACCGATTCCTACTAAAATCAGTCTCACAGGCTGTAGTCCAAATCCCTTTTTATAAGAAAATAAATAAATCAAGATTGCGGTCACCAGGGCACCACCGAAGGCAACCAGTGGCAGCATGTACGCAAACGAAGCGGCATCGATTGGGAAAAAGAGAAAGAAAACGGCAATTCCTAATCCGGCTCCTGAGTTTATCCCAATAATTCCTGGATCGGCCAAATCATTGCGGGTCAGTCCCTGTAAAATACTCCCCGATATCGCAAGTGCCATTCCTGCAAGAAGTGTTACGATAATCCTAGGCAGCCTAATCTCAAATAAGACAAATTCTTCTTTAAATGTGCCGTTCCCCAACAGCGTCGGCAAAATCCGGTCAAAGGAAACCGAGGAATAGCCAAGACCAAGACTCGCAATCATGGTTAACACCATTAAAAGCAATAACGTCGCAACTATGATTCTTTGTTTTTTAACAATGGAAGGGTGGATCATGCGAAGCTCTTCCCTCCTTTACGAACTATGAACAGGAAGAACGGCAGTCCTAGCATGGATATGATTGCATAGATTGGAGTTTCATATGGAGCATTGATTGTACGACCAAGTGTATCTGCAACCAGCATGAAAGAAGCTCCGAATAACGCCGACATTGGCAGGACGAATCGATAATCAGTCCCGACGATCATCCTGACGATATGCGGAACCATCAATCCGATAAACGCCATGTTCCCGACGAGTGCAACAGCTGACCCTGCCAGTAAAACAATTACGATGAATAATACCAGCTTAATAAAATTGGTCTTCTGGCCAAGTCCGACTGCTACTTCCTCACTCAAGCTCAAAATTGTTAGTTGCCTCGACAAATAAAATGCGACCAGCATTCCCAACAGAATGAAAGGCACGATTATTTTTAACTGAACCCATGAAGTGCCCATCAGGCCGCCTGCTGTCCACATTGAAACATCTTTTGAAATCTTAAAATACAGACCGATTCCTTCTGCTACGGCGAACAAAAAGGCTGACACCGCAGCTCCGGCCAATACGATCCGTAGTGGAGAAAATCCGCCTTTCTTCAACGCGCCAATTCCAAAAACGAGTACTACCCCAACAGCGGCACCGATAAAACAGGCAATCGTTATGGCCAGGTAACCGGAAGATGGACTGAGCGCCATGACCAGTGCCAGTGCGGCATTGGCGCCAGCAGTCAGACCAAGCAATCCTGGGTCAGCCAGAGGGTTTCTCGTCAATCCCTGCATAATTGCACCCGCTACCGAAAGGGCAGCACCTACGAAGATTGCGCCAACCTCTCTTGGCAGCCGAATCTCACGGATCATGGTGATTGTATCTGTTTTAACAGTTGATGTAAGTGCCAGCCATATCTCCTTTACGCTTGTATCAGCTGCCCCGAAAACCATTGCCGTCATGAAACTGGCAACCAGGACAAGTACACCTGCTACGAACTTTATGAGCATGTGATCCGAGCTGTTTTTAATCATTTGCATCTCATCTTTCTGATAGCAAGAAGAGGAATTCCGAAAGAATTCCTCCTGCTAGTTTTATTGTTCCAAGAATGATTTTTTAAAGAATTCCAGCTGATATTCAAGTGTTAAAGGATCATTGAAATAAAATTCCTTTGCATTCACTTCGAATACACGGTTATTTTTAACGGCAGGGATATTTTTATAAGTCTGTGTTTGCTGGAATGAAGTATCGCCCTCTGCATTCTTGCTGAAAACCACATAATCACCCGCATATTCAGAAAGTACTTCTGGAGAGATTGCATAATAACCAGGCTCCAGTGCTGCTTCCTTTACTTTTTCAGGCATGTTCAAGCCCATTTCCTGATACAGGATTTCTGTTCCTCTTGCCCAGTTATCGCCAAATACGTAAAGTTCCTTGTCAAAGTTTTCGATGACGGAGACCGTTGCATCTGCACCAATTTTCGCCTTGATTTCCTCACCGGCAGCTTTTGAATCTGCCTTGAAGTTATCGATCCACTCTTGAGCTTCTTTTTCTTTATTTAAAACTTTCCCGATTTCCAGGTGCTGTTCAAGATAATCAAGCTTTCCGTATGTAAATGTCACAGTAGGCGCGATTTCCTTCAGCTTTTCAACATTCTTAATATTAGAAAGACCAATGATTAGATCTGGATTCAATTCAATGATCTTCTCCAGGTTTTCATCCGTCACTTCTTCAACATCCTGCAATTTCTCAAATCGCGGATTCATTTTTGACCAGGAGTCAACGCCAACGATCGGCACATCAAGGGCCATAACATTTCCAGCGAACGAAGAAAGCACAATGACTCTTTCCGGATTTGCAGGTACCTCTACAGGACCATTTTCAGATTCATAAGTAATGGTTTGCGGCTTATCATCTTCTTTTTTCTCGCTTGAGCTATCTTTCTTTTCTTCTGCTCCACAGGCACTAAGAACAAGCACCAGCATAAGCAGGAATGGCATGATTAATTTCTTCATTGTCTTCTTCTCCTTTTAATAAGTTGTACGTGATGCAAATCGGCTTATTTGTTCGGGGATCTCTCCCGATTTCAGCGTCAATGTTGAACACTTTCCTGAGCACTTTCTTATTGATGACCTCTTCACTTGTCCCTGTTTTCACGATGCTTCCTGCTTTCAAGGCAACAAGGTGGTCGGCGAATCTTGCTGAATGGTTCAAATCATGCAGCACCATCACGATGGTCCTTCCTTGCTCCTTGTTCAGCTTTTGTAAAAGCTCAAGGATTTCAAGTTGATGGGCCATGTCCAGATAGGTGGTTGGTTCATCAAGGAAAATCATTTCCGTTTCCTGGGCGAGCGCAAGTGCAATCCAGACTCGCTGACGCTGACCGCCGGATAATGAATCGACTGGCTCGTACTTATAATTCGCCGTTCCCGTCACTTCAAGAGCCCAATCAATGACTTCGATATCCTTTTTCGTCAGCCTCCCGAATCCCTTTTGATAAGGAAAGCGTCCATATGAGACTAATTCCCCTACCGTCAGGCCTGCCGCACTTTCGGGAGTTTGGGGCAAAATGGCCATCTTCCGGGCCAGGGTTTTCGTATCTTCCTTAGAAATACTCGAACCATCCAGGAATATGGATCCAGACTGATGCGGAATGATCCGGGACATTGACTTAAGCAAAGTCGATTTTCCGCACCCATTTGGGCCGATGATAATCGTGATTTGCTGATCAGGGATTTCTAAAGTCAGGTCATTCACGATTGTCCGTTCCCCATATCCCACTTTTAATTGGTCTGTGTATAAGCGGACCATCATCATTCCTCCAAAGTTTTTCATTTTCTCGTTGATAATGATTATCAATGTCGTTTACAATGTATACTATAAAGCTATTATTTTATTCAGTCAATGACAGATTTGTGAATTATTCATTTTTTCATTTTTTGTTCCCGTATACAATTTAGAGGAGTGTTTCCTATGGATAAAAATGAAATCTACGATATTAGTATTATTGGCGGCGGACCTGCTGGGCTATATTCTGCCTTTTATGCCGGTCTACGCGAGATGAAGACTAAGGTCATTGAAGCCCAGCCAGAACTTGGCGGCAAGATTCATGTCTATCCTGAAAAAGTGATCTGGGATGTTGGCGGCATTGGTCCTATAACAGGGGCTAATTTGATTAAACAGTTAAAAGAACAAGCTATGACTTTTAGCCCAGATGTTGTGTTGAATGAAAAAATTGAATCCATCAGCAAAGACCAAGATTTATTTTTACTAAAAGCCGCTTCTGGGAAAGTACATTATTCCAAATCGGTCATTGTTGCCATTGGAAGCGGGATTTTGAAGCCGCAAAAATTAAATATTGACGGGGCGGAAAAATTTGAGTTATCAAATCTACACTATATGGTCAATTCCATCAAATACTTCAAGGATCGGACCATCGTGATATCCGGCGGAGGCAATTCAGCCATTGATTGGGCCAATGCATTAGAATCGGTGGCAAAAAAAATCTATTTGGTACACAGGAGAGAATGCTTCTCGGGCCATGAATCACAGGTCACCCAGCTGATGAACAGCTCTGTGCAATGTTTGTTCCATTCAAGCATTACTAGATTAATTGCAGACGGAACCCGGACATCCATTGCACATGTCGAAATAACAAATCAAGCTACTGGTGAAGTTCTTCGCCTTCCTATTGATGATGTACTGGTGAATCATGGATTTGATCAGGATGCTTCCTTACTTGAGAATAGCGAGCTAGAAACGAAAATGGTTGATGGTTTCTACATTGATGGAACGCCAACAAGTGAAACTTCTGTACCTGGCATGTTTGCTGCAGGAGATATTTTAAAGCATGAAGGGAAATTGAACTTGATTGCCGGGACATTCCAGGATGCAGCCAATGCGGTCAATAAGGCAAAACAGTTCATCGAACCTGAAGCTTCCCATTCAGCTATGGTGTCATCTCACAACAAAGTATTTTCAGAGAGAAACAAGGAAATGATTCTTGAGCTAATTAAGTAATTTAAAGGTAGCAAGTAACAGTAGATGGAACAGGACGCTGAACGAACTCGCTTTACCAACTCATGATTCTTTATTCGACTTATTCATTTCTTTGAAGGACAAACTCTGAAAGGGTAAAATAAGGATAAGATGACAAGAATGAGGAGTTCGGTATGTCAAAATATAAAAAACAACGACAACAGGTTCGCTGGGAACATAAATATGATTCTCTCGACCTGAAACAGCTGCTGACAATCCTGAAGGAGAACAGGCGCGATATCCAGCATAACCAGCAGCTTTATTATGATCCTGTTCAGGATAAGCTGGATATAGAAGCGTATTACCGAGGTGCGCAGGAATTGGATTTGTCAGGGTTGGCCCTGTTTTACAAATTCCATACAATCGTATCCCAATCTCACAAAAATCAGCTCCCATACTTCCTGGCTAAGGATTTGTATTTGTACACATGGGTGGACCTTTATCCGGACGGGACTGCTAAAAGCATTTACTCCAGCCAACAGAAGGATCCAGAGTCATTGCTCATTGAGGATAATGAAACACTGAGGGAAAAGTACGATGAATTCAGGAGGCGTTCCCGAAAAATCCAGGTGAATGGTTTTGACTCGATTAAAGAGCTGAAGGTTTTTGAGGATCATTTTAAAATGAACACCGAGCACATCGTTCCTCAGTCCTGGTTCGAGGGCGCAGAACCAATGAAGGGCGACCTGCATCACCTGTTTGTATGCGAACCGGATTGCAATATCTCCCGTTCGAACCACCCATTTGCCGATTTTGATTTTTATAACCCGGAATCGGAAAACGAACCGATCCAGAACAACTGCGGAGTCACAACAGGCTTTCAGTTCGAACCCGAACACGGCAAAGGTGCCTCCGCCCGGGCAATGCTTTATTTTTTCCTGAGATATCCCAAAAGAGTTAAGAACGAGTTCAAAAAGAAGGTCGACATCGCGCTGCTATCTCGCTGGAATGAAGAATTCCCGCCCACCCTATATGAAAAGCACCGGAACCAGGCCATCTACTATATCCAGGGAAATCGCAACCCCTTCGTTGACTTCCCAGAGCTCGTGAAGAAAATCGATTTTCCATGGTAAAGCTGGACCAGTATGATTGTGGTTCAGCTTTTATATTATTGGTTACGTATTTTCAATCGTTCATGGGCATCTTGTTACCATGGTTACTGATTCTGCGCTTTCACGGGCACAAGTTTCACCATCTTGCTAAACGAATCACTCACCCTTCTAGTAACTGAATATAATACAGGACCTCTCCATCCTCCGTTTCTACATAAATCGTTCCTGTATACCCATCGTTCGTATCATACAGCACGGTTCCTTTCGGTAACTTTGTTGCTGAAAAATTGGAGAAAAACAAGCTAGATGTTGTGGCTTTTTTGATCTTCCCGATTTCCTCCCCTTTTTGGATCCGATCCTTTACTTCTTGAAACCATTCCAAGTCTGTGGCATTGCTATAGATAAATCCCTCATACTTAAGGATATCCGCGTCTTCATTCTGCTTTAGTACATCTCTCGCAGTCACTCTCTCGCCATCTGCACTGCAGCCAGCCAGGCTCAAAACAGCCATGAGCATGAAAAATACGGTGAATCTCTTCATACAGTCTCTCCTTTTCAATGTATACTACTAGCTCCTCCCATTACTGAACAAGCGGCATACAAGAGCCTTACACAGGGTATACTCAAAGAGATGCTCATATATGGGAGGTTTTACTAGTGAAAGAAAGCTCTTCGACAGAACGTTATATGCCTATGACTTCAACAATGAGCGGGATGATTCAGAATGGGGAGAATGGTGTCTACAGCCTTACTGTCCAGATTGTTAATGTTTGTTTTGTCCGTGTTTCTGAAGAACCAGGAAACTGGGTGCTTATTGATGCCGGAATGCCCAAATCTGCTGAAAAAATCATTGAAGCAGCAGAGGAGCTTTTTGGCGAAGGAGCAAGACCAAAGGCAATCATATTGACACATGGCCATTTTGACCACGTTGGCGCGATCATCGATTTAGTAGAGCGTTGGCAGGTTCCTGTTTATGCCCACCAGCTCGAGTTGCCTTTTTTAACAGGCCAGCAGGATTATCCGAAGCCAGATGCCACGGTCGAGGGAGGCCTCGTTGCCAAAATCTCACCTACTTTCCCGCATGAGGGAATTGATCTTGGAACACATGTACAAGCTCTCAACGAAGATGGAACCATTCCACATATGGACGGATGGACATGGCTTCATACACCGGGACATACACCGGGACATGTCTCGCTGTTCAGGGAGTCCGATCGTGTCCTGATTGCAGGCGATGCTTTTGTAACGGTCAAGCAAGAATCCTTGTACAGCGTGCTGACCCAGGAACAGGAAATAAGCGGCCCTCCACGTTATTTGACGACCGACTGGGAAGCAGCGCGCAGCTCAGTCCAGAAGCTGGAGGCACTGCAGCCTACTTATGCCATTACCGGACACGGAATCCCAATGGCAGCCGGTACATTGAGAGAAAACCTCAGAAAGCTCGTTGATGAATTTGATGACATCGCCATCCCTGATTACGGGAAATATGTGGACGGGGAAAAATAGATGGTTAGATGGGCTTGCCTTCTTCAAGGCAGGCCTTTATTTTTGAAAAAGCAGGATCTACAACTGCTTTTCAAGGATTATTTTATGTAATCCCTCTTCATCCATATAAGTATTTATCACGTCAAAACCATTTTTAATATTCATAACAAGCATACCGCGCCATCTGTTCATCGTTTTTGTTCGAATCATTTTGTATCCCTTCTCTGTTAAAAATTGATGCTGTTTCTGCATCAATTCAGTCGCAATTCCTTGCCCTCGGTAGCCGGGGTCAACACCTCCCAACCAACTGTAGAAGATTTCGTTTGAAAGTTCGTATCCAATTTTATAGCCAATCACTTTTGAACCAGACATTGCCAGGACAATTAATAATTGTGGTTTTTGTGCCATTTTATCGATCAAATCATCAGAGGTGCCGAAAATTTTCTGGTGTAATTGAGTCAATCGCTCTGCAGTTTCATCTTTGGGAACGGAAGTAAATATGACGTATTCAATCTCCACCTGCTCTCCTCCTTATTAAAGCTAAATGCTCATTTCACGCAAATCCTTAATCATCTCTTTGAATCCTTCCTTTTCCTCAAGGAAGGGGGAATGATTGCTTTTTTCATAAACATAAAGTTTCGAGTTGGTAATTAAGTTATGTATTTCTTCCGAAAAAACAAAAGGACACTGCGAGTCATGCCTGCCGCAATAAACAATAGTTGGCGTTTCGATTTTTGAAATGTCCTGCCTAATATCGAAAGATGGAAGTTCTTTATACGAAAAATAATCCAATCGCTGCTGAACGACTTTTCCGCTGCTTGGCTTAGAAAAATACTCATCAAAGCGGCCGGAATCAAACAATGACATTTCGGTCCATTCTCTGCCAGCCTGGATTCTTGCTTCCCTTGTTGAGTCACTTGACTTAAGGACGGAGAGGATTTCCTTTAATCTCTTATTTGCAGGGTTCTTAGCACTGTAAATGCTATCTTTATGCTCCATATATAGATTTGTAGCTGATGCCCCGCCTACAATCAGACTTCTTAATGAACCAGGATACTGAGCAGCATACACTAGCCCTAACATCCCCCCGGTCGAATGTCCGCCAAAACTCCATTTTTCAAAACCCAGTGCCAGCCGAATAGCTTCCAAATCCTCAACTGACTGACTCATGCTCAGCTCATATTCCTCTTTTATCCTGGCTGATTTCCCTGCTTCCTTTAAATTCACAAGATAGACTGTGAAATAATCGGCAAACATATCCGCAAGGTAATTTCCTAAATGATTGAATTCGCTATAAAGATGGGTCACACAAAGCGGTTCCCCATCACCTGCCACAAATACCTCAAACTGTCCCCTCTTTGTTTGAATCAGCCTTTGTTCCCACATATCTTTCTCCTTATTGATTTAGTTATATAAAGATAAAAATTCCACAAAAAAAGCGCTAATCCTCCATGGACTAACGCTTTTGTCGAAAAACAGGCTCTTCCTCAATGTTCTCGATCCATTTATATTCCTGGCCATCCAAGCCCTTTTTCATCCATACATCAATTTTATTGCCATCTTGACGAAGCCACGTAATGTTAGTTCCGACAGTTTGTGGCTGGCGATCGAATTCGGTCTTTTTGGGATGAGAAATCTGTATCTGTTCATCTGTTTTCAAATCGATGGCATACAATGCCGTGAACATAGTTGGAACCGGCCCTTCATCCCACTCCTTGTTTTCTTTCGAACGAGCTACAATTACTTTGTCAGGGGAGAACCAATCTAAATCAAGGTCTACATAGCCTTCAGGAGTATACTGCTTTTGCTGGATTGCAGCCGGCATATCCGCTATGGTGGTTTTCTTGTTTTCCACAAAGAACCTGCCTTCTCCAGAAATATAGGCAAGCTGATTTTCTGATGGCGCCCACTTCACCCAGTCTCGAAACCCCAGCATATTTCCCACTGATTGAAATTGTTTCCCGTCGTTTGATAAAACACATAATGTATTGCTATCCATCGACCATGAAGCCGTCGGGATCAAAATAAAGGAGACCCATTCACCATCATGACTCCATTTGAAAAAGTCGGCATCAATTCCGAACAAATCGGGTTCACGTGTTTTAATGGTATAAAAGGATTCCATCTTATTCTTATCCAGGTTTGCGTCTATCGGTATTTTATACAGTGGAACGGGTCCCCACCCGGTTGGCCGCAAACTGGATTGTGAGGAAACAATGAATTCTCTCCCATTTGGAAACCATTCAAATCCACTCACACCCAGGGCCACATTTTCAAAGCCCTTTGGCCTGCCATCCTTCATTTTCGTCACATTCAACACACCATGAGAATTATAGGCTAATTGATTATTAATCGGTGACCATTTATAATCAGCTGTCTCAATTTGATAAGGCTGAAAGCTCTCTTTTTCACGGGTATCATAAATGAACAGATCCGACTTTTCACCGTGTAGATCTCCGTCGGTATAGGCAATAAACCGGCCATCATACGACCATTTTGGCGATTGTACATATCGGCCCTTCGTCACTTGTTCCTCCTGATCGCCCGTCTTGATCCATAGCTGATGGTCACGGACGAAAGCAGCAGTCAGCTGATCTTCCGCACTGACTTCCATTGGTAAAAGAAAAAACAACAGTGCATACAATAATATCCTCAGTCTCAAGAACATCCCTCCTTTTAATAGAGTGTCCTGTCGTTGGAAGAAGATTCTTATTGAGAGGGTTATTTTTACGATAAATATGGGTATAGAATTGGTATGCTAACTCACTTGCTTACTAAGTGCCTTCTGCTGAGCTTTCTTTTTCTGATGGGAAAGGAGGGTTTTGCGGGAGGTGGTTGGATGAGCAAAATCTATGGAATTTCCAATCTGGTCGTGTACCTGGCCTCGGCATGCTATCCGCTTACCGAGGAACAGATCCAGCAATTCATTGATGAGAAAGACATCCCGCATCTGAGACCTACTCAAAGTCTATATGTCTTTAACTCAGACCATATTGATTGGTGGATCCAGACCAAGATGCTGGACCATAGATAAAACCCTGCGATTGCAGGGTTTTACTTTTTAGCAGTACTTTATTCTTGTTCATTGAGTTCGATAAAATAATGGTCCTTGCGGTAAGAAACTGCCTCCATTGTTGCAATCAGGCTTTGCTCATGGAATATCTCAATTCGATAAAATCCCGTACGAAAGTTCCTTCTTAATTCGGTTGCTCGAGCCGAAATTCTGTCTCCTGGCTTTGCTGCTTCAATAAACTGGATGGTTGTCGAAAGTCCTACTGAAGTTTTTCCATATGCATTGCATGCTACAGAAAATGCATGATCGGCCAAAGCATACAAAACTGCTCCGTGAACAGTTCCATGTGCGTTTACCATATGGTCCTGTACTTCTAGCATGGCTTCGGCAAAACCAGCCTCGAATTTTGTTAGCTTAATGCCTAACGATTGGGCATATGGGTCGTTTTTGACAAGATTATAAATTTGTTCATAGTGTTTTTCATGAATTTGATTCTCATCAATTTTCTTCTTCAAGATGACACCCCTCTTTATCTGAAAAAGTGGTTCTTTATGAAAACCCTCTTAACCTTCATACACTTTTACGAAAACCGTCCCAAATAACTTATCGCCGATATGTGCCTCCAATTTCCATAAACCTTTCTTAGGAAGAGACATATTAGAGGGAACGTGATGATCTGCTCCGTTATTAGGGCCTGCCAAAGGGCGGCCTTCCAATATCGTAATCTGTTCCCCGCTCTCTTTATGGAAGGCGATCACCTTTAATTCACCGTTCAACTCGTCATCATTTCCCCAAAAGTGCCACATATATTTTTGTGTTTTATCAGGATAAAATTTCGTCTCTTCGGTGTTATCATAAATAAATCCTAAACGTCCTTCTTCACCAATCATCTGATAATCGTTGACTTTAAAGATTGGACTTTCTTCCCAATCCTTAGCCGCACTGACCACCTTTTCTTGTTCCGTCACTGTTTTATCGACCTTATTATCATCACACGCAGCCATCGTAAAAAAGAAACCTAAAACAACCAAGAATATGGATAACCTCAAGTAAACACCTCCTATCGGATTTAGGGGTTTATTTACAATTAGGAGTTCTCCATTTAGTGTCTATTTTCCTTTTTGTCGCTGAAAAAGAAAAAGTCACCTCTCTAGTCAATTAACACTATATTTCTATTTTTAATCAATTCCAGAATATAAAAGTTAATGCACGTATTTACCGGACTGAAAAGAGCAAAGATGAAAGGGCTGAACAGAAAATGTAGCACTAATATCCAGTTTTAGTATATACACTTCATGAAATCTTACATTCTAAAAACCTATTCTAAATTCCTCTAAGGCAGATAGTGACTGAATAATAGAGAAATCAAGTGTATCAAGAGTTGTGCCAAATTTTCCCTTATGTTATTCTTTTAAAATAAAATCAAAACTGTCACTGACTTCTATCTAACCTAGGAATTTCGCATTTTTACTACACAAAAGTGATCTACTTATATGGAGGCCTATTATGTATACATATGAAACTTTCGTTACAGTTGGCGCATTTACGCTGATGAGACCAGTATTTTTCACATTGATGATTCTATCAATCTTGTTTTTTATAATAATAATTTTACCAAAGTTACGGAAAAGGCTGCTGAATGGTTTCAGCGTAGTAAGCTTATCCTTCATTTTGGGGATCATCACTGTCCAAGTCACCTATTATGATGCGATCATCGTAGATGAAATTGCATTAGGCGGAGACCCAACAACTTTTTACCTAGCATTAGTCACTCTGACATTATGTGTGATGAACCCGATATTATTTTATTGGATAAATACAAAAACGGTAAAAAGCTGAGCCAATTTATAGACCATTGGTTCAGCTTTTTGTGTCTTAACCTTTAATTCGATGTAATCTAACGGTTGGAGCATTTAATTTAACGGTTGGCTCGATTAATTTAACGGTTGGAACACTATTTTGTGCGTTGTTCAAGTTTAATCCTCGTTGATCCAATTATAATCCCTGTTGAAGACAATTTATTCCCGGTTGATCCAATTATAATCCCTGTTGAAGACAATTTATTCCCGGTTGATCCAATTATATCTCCAGTTGGATCATTTTTATCTCCAGTCAATCAAATTTTATCTCCATTTGGATCATTTTTATCTCCAGTTAACCCGATTTTATCTCCAGTTGAACAAGATTAACTCCATGTCGGTCAATCCCTGTCAAATTAATCAAGAAGCACATCATCATACTGAGCACAAATAAAGCTGAGTCAGCAAGTGCCGGACTCAGCCATAGAATACATCTAGTTAGATGCTTCCGTCTTTCTAAGGTCAATTCGCCTTCTTCTCATACTTCAACACATAAAGTGGTTCATTCTCCATCCACTCGGCAAATAAGACATCTTCAAAGTGATGGATTTTTTGCTTTTCTAATTCATTTTTCAGCCATTGTTCATCGAGACCGGCTTCTTTAAGATTTTTGCTCACCACTTCCCCGTCAAGGATCATGTTGACTGGCAGGTTAGGATTGTCTGCTTTGATTTTCAATTCGCTATTTTTAGGCGTGTCGTAATCCGCTTTGGGCAGGACACTGACCATTCCATTCGTTTCAATGATTGCGTATTCAACTTCCCTGAGGGAAAAATACCCTTGTTGTCTGACAAGACTTTGCAGCTGGTTGATATCCAGCTTTGCCTTTTTCAAGGCCTCGAATTTAATCTTTCCTTTGCGAATCACAATGTTCGGTTCGCCCTCCAGCAGCTTCCTCGATGATATGAATTTTTGAGTAACGGTCTCTGTAACATAAACAAGAACTCCCCACAAGGTTACAGCAAAGGCGATTTCACCAACCTTCACTTCGTGATCATAAATTGCATTACCTACGAGTTCACCCAGGATGATGGCCGAAATAAAATCAAAGGGAGTAATCTGAGAGAACTGCGTCTTCCCCTGCAATTTTGTCATGATAAATAAAAAGACAAATCCACTTGCTAATTCTACTGCAATTGATAAGTAATGATTCAACACTCCCACTCCTTCCTTCCCATTATGGGAAGATTTTTGGAAATTGAACCGCTCTTTTTTTAAAAACCTCCATAATACGACAAAACACAAATTTCATGTCATAAAAACAGGAAGAATTTTATTTCCATATAAAGGTAAAATATGTAACTTTTATAAGAAAAAATCGTTTATAAGGGTGTAAACAACAGGCCATAACTATTTAGGCAGATTGGCTCTGAAAATATAATCAAGGGGGATGGGGAATGAAAAAACTGATGGTTTCAATGATGCTTCTTGTATCGCTTCTGTTCTTTGAGGCACCGGCAGAAGCTGCTGGCGGGGACATGATTATCATCAATAAGTCTAACAATCAACTAGCTTATTATAAAAATAATAAACTGGTAAAAACCTTCAAGGTGGGAACCGGGCGGAAAGCTTCCTATACGCCTGAAGGCAAGTTCAAAGTCGTTAACAAGATCAAGAATCGTCCTTATTACAGCGGGAAAATACCTGGAGGAGATCCAAGGAATCCGCTTGGCGACAGATGGCTTGGTTTAAATGCAAGAGGAACATGGGGAACAACGTATGCGATCCACGGAAACAATAACCCTAAATCGATCGGCGGATATGTAAGTGCCGGCTGCATCAGGATGTACGATAACGAAGTGCAATGGCTTTATGATCAAGTTAAAGTAAACACCCCGGTAGTCATCACATCATCCAAGAAATCCTTTAACGCCATCGCATCTGCTAACGGTTATAAAGTTACCGGCCAGGCTGCAGTTCCAGTTATCGCGGCGCCAACAAGCAGTACTGTCCTCAAAAAAGGCATGCGAGGCCCTGAAGTAAAGCAACTGCAACAGGTGCTCACCAATAAAGGATACAGCACAAAAGGAATTGACGGCGTATTCGGCCCTGCTACTGAAGCAGCCGTAAAGAAATTCCAAAAAGCGAAGAAACTCAAAGTTGATGGAATTGCAGGGCCTGCCACAAAAAAAGCGCTGGGAATGAAATAAGCAAAGAAGGCTCAGTATTCTGAGCCTTCTTTGCTTATGTTTTTTCATCCCTTGTAAAACGCAGCTGCCGCAGCCTATATATGCTTTTTCCAGGAAAGGAATGATTCTGGATCCACATGTTTCACATGTTCAAGGAACTCTTTTGCTAATCCGAATTTTCCCATCCCTTTTAAAAGCTTCGTTGGAACTCGTGAGTCAGATGTGAACGCGCGTTTGTGATCGATAACCTTAAAATCCCCATTTTCATCCATAAGCATATGGCGAACCTCAGTATCCCATCTTGTGAAGCCTAATTTCTTGAATTCTTCAAGAACAAATAAGATCTTCATCGTCATGTTTTCATCGATTGTCCCATGCCGCTTCATATGGCGTGCTAGGGAGATGCCTTTGACGAATTCCATTACGATATAATTGTCTCCGTATTCATATAGCCGGGGCATAATGGAGGAAGCTTGCCCCATTTGCATTGCCTCCAGTTCCCTATGATGTGTTTCTTCTTTAAAGAAGTATTTTACGACTTTATCTTCAGCGACTTTGTATATTTCTCCATCCTTCCCATCACCGATCATTTCAAAGGCAGCAAGATCCTTTTTCGTGATTTCCCCTCTTCCGTTAAAAAGTTTCTCCACCCATCTTCACTCCTTTACATGGTGTTCATACACATTTTCTATATTGTATAGAGATGGAAACGTTTTTGTAACCGAGCCAAACGTTGAATTTACTAGAATTGCTGTAAAGCTATCTTACATTTTGGCTTAGTAGATAAAGAATTCCGTTAAACGGCGCACATTTTTTTGACTAGAGCCACACAGTGATCCAGCAACCTATTATAAAGGAAGAAACATGGCGTTATGTTGACGTTTTTTAGGAAAAGACGCCCGTCAGTTAAGACCCGGACTTTGACACACTCCCCTCCGATTTTGCCATGAAATCAGTATATTTCTGGAGAAAAGGAGATACTGAGGCTCTCGAAACAAACATTTGCCCTGTGCTATTGTCTGTTTCGACTATGATACAAGCTACATAAGCTAAGGGTAATAGAGTCAGAATGGGGTGAAATAAATGAAAGAAACTGTATTGGTCATAGCTGCGCATCCGGATGACGAACTACTAGGTACGGCAGGCACGCTAAAAAGACTAGTAGATCAAGGTAATAGGGTCATCTCGATCATTACAGCAAACGGACGAAAAGAAGAGGCTCATCATATTCAAGAACTTGCCCGAAAAGCAAACAAAGAAATAGGGATCGAAGAAGTGATTTTCCTGGAGCATCCTAATCTTGAGCTTGAAATGATGCCACTTCATCTTTTCACCAAAGAAATTGAGAAACTAATCAATATCTATCAGCCTGCTAAAATTTTTACCCATCACTATGGTGATGTGAACCGTGATCATCAGATAACGTTTCAAGCCGTACTGACGGCTGTCCGGCCGATACCGAATTCTCAGCCAATCGAATTGATCACATTCGAAACCGTATCCTCAAGTGAATGGAATACCCAAACAAATGATAAACAATTTAAACCGAACTATTATGTTGATGTCTCATCAACGATTGATGAAAAGATTGCTTCCTTAAAACATTATGATGTTGAAATGCGAGACTTTCCACATCCTCGTTCCTATGAGGGAATCAGACATTTGGCAAGGGTAAGGGGCATGACGGTCGGGCTGCCGTACGCCGAAGCATTCGAGGTCATCAGGAGGGTATGGGTATGAATGAAATGCACTTTCCTTATCCTTATGTCATCAATGCCTTAGACAAATATTATGGAGTGGTGGCCAAGCCGGTCACTCTGAAAATAGCTGGTACTGAAAAGGATAAGGACAAGGATTCCAAACGGAAAAAGAAAGACAAAAAGGATAAAGCAAAAAAAAGGAAAAGCAAATCAGGAAAGAAGCTACGTATTCTTATCGCCACGTTCTGGGATTACCCCCACACCGGCGGACTATCAAACTATATTACTACTTTGAAAGCTGGATTAGAAGATTTAGGACACAAAGTAGACGTTATCTCCCCGAATCAGTTTTCAGCTGGCAAAGTGGAAGCACTGCGTGAAGCCATCGTACCGCAGTTGAAGACCTTGTTCCAGAACCGGTACGGCTCCTGCACTAGCAAAATCATCCAAAGCTCCCGTCTCCTTTATATTTACGAACAGATGCTGCAGTCAATCAAACTCGAAAAATATGATATTCTTCATGCCCAGGATTTGTTCACGGCCAATATATTGGGCAGATACAATGAAAACCTCGGCAAATCACTCTTATTTACACCGCATGGGATGTATACCTTCAGCCGCCTTAAATTCAACCGGATCGCTAGCGGTTCTGAAGAAGAAGCCTACTACAAGGAGATTGAGAAAAAAGCCATTGAATATGCGACACATATTGTCATCCTGAGCGACTCATTCCGGGAACCACTCGGCCAGCTTGGTGCGCCACCCTCTAAACTGACAACAGTCAATACAGGAATCGATTTCCCTCCTGTTTCACGCAAAGGCGAAAACGGAAAAGTCATCATATCCTGTGTTGCCAGATTGGGGCCGAGAAAAGGTCATTCCGATTTATTGCTGGCTCTATCAAAATTAAAATCTTTGACCCAGCATGTGGAATTGCAAATAGTCGGTGATGGGGAAATGCGTGAAGCACTCGAATTACAAGTGAAGGAACTGCAACTCACCAATGTTAAGTTCCTCGGAAAACGGGACGATATTCCGTCCATTTTAAGCAAAACCGATATCTTTGTCCTGCCGACCCTCAATGATAACCTTCCGATTTCGATTATTGAAGCCATGCATAGCGGGACGGCCATACTCACTACCGATTGCGGAGGAATCACTGAAATCGTTCATCATAATGAAACCGGCATCATCATCCAGCCGGGAAATGTCGTGCAGCTGGCAACACAGCTGGAGCAATTAATTGTCAACAGTACCTTAAGAAGCCAGCTTGGAGATCATGCTTTCCGATATGCCAAGACTCACCTCACACGTGAAGCGATGGTGCAGAAAATTGAACACATCTACCAAAATCTATTAACCCCGGGAGGAGATTGATATGCCATCACATCCAGCCGTTGTACTCGATTTAAGTGCCAATGGAGTGGGCATCATCCATGCCCTTGCCAGAAGAGGTATTGAGGTATACGCTTTTGACACATCAGGTCCTTATTCTAAAGGAAAATCAAGACTCGCCTCCTGCGCAGTATGTCCAAGTCCCTTGACCCAGCAAAAAGCACTCCTTTCTTTTTTAAAGGGAGTAGCGAGGAAGTTTGAAAAAAAGCCGGTTCTATATGCAGGGGCAGATGATTACGTTGTGTTCATCTCGACATACAGGGAAGAATTATCAGAGTATTACCTGTTTCTTTATCCGGATCATTCGATGATTGTAGATTTATTGGATAAAAAGAAGACCTATGACCTTGCGATGAAATATTGTATCCCGACGGCAAAGACCTTTTTCGTCGAAAATGATGACCAGCTTGATGAAGCCATATCAGAGCTTGAATTCCCCTGCATTTTGAAGCCGGTGTACGGTCATGAGTTCAGAAAACACATCAATAAGAAAGCCATTAAAATCCAGGACGCTAATCAATTAAGGGAGGTCTTTCCGCTATACAGCAAATATGGGGAATTGATCATCCAGGAATTGATTCCGGGTGATAACCAGAGCTTTTATAAAGTGGCTACCTTTTTCGATGACGACATGAATCTGCTGGCACTCTTCACGCTTCAGAAGAACCACCAGTTCCCTGTCGAATTTGGTACGGGAGCACATATCGTAAGCAAGCGGATACCAGAGCTTGTCGAACTTGGCGTTCCTCTTTTGAAAGAGCTCAAACTAAAGGGTGTCAACATGATTGAATACAAAAAGGACCCCCGCGACGGACAGTATAAGCTTATCGAAATCAATCCCCGTTTCTGGCTCACTCATAGTTTAACGGGCCCTTCCGGAGTGGATTTTGCCTATACGTACTATCTCTATCTCACCGGGAAAAATCCAGCCCCCCAGCTTGAACAGATTGATGGAGTCCAGTGGATCTACCTCGTTCGCTATTTCCTTACCTTCCTGGAGAAGCGAAGGAATGATGAAATGACGTGGAGAGACTTCCTGAAAGGATTTAAAGGAAAGAAAGTATTCGCCCTCCTCGCTTTAGACGACCCGATGCCCTTCATCAGGAGCACCTCATCGCATCTATGGAATGCATGGAAAAGAAAACGAAAGGAGTGACTCTTTTTGCACACAGATAAGGAATTATATTCCCTTTTTCAAAAAAATGATATTGAAGATAAGCTCTCTGCTTCCCTCGGTAAAAAGGTAAAGATCGAAGAAGCATCCATTCAAAACCTGAAATCAACAAAACGGAGCAGCATCTTTCAAATGCAGCTTGAGAATCTATCAACATCCTTCCCTATCATTTTTAAAATCTACCATTCAACCAAATATAAAAATGAAGTCGAAATCAATATATACGGCAGAGCTTATCCTTTTTTGAAAGAATTCCTTCCAGAAATCTACTTGATCGAAAAACACGGAAGTGATACATGGGTATTCATGGAGTTCGTCCGTCAAATTCGGGGACAACTGACCTTTACACCTAAGCACTTTGATTACATCATCCCGACCCTTGCGAAACTTCATGCCCACACCTATGAAGACCGGTTCACGAACGAAAAAGACGCTCTCGAACCCTGGCTCCCGCAATACAGCTCGGTCAAGATGAAAGGAGAAAGGGAAAAGTTCATCACGAACACCATGAGTTTTCTGGAACAGGCCAAGAAGGATAAACAACTGAAAGACCTTATCAAGCCGCATTACAAAGCATTGAAATCCATATACAGTAAAGGTCCTGACTTTTTCCCGGAATTGATTCAAAGCGGTTCTGCCATCACCCACGGAGACCTTCATATGCAGAATATCTGCTCAAAGGATGTGAGCAGAAACGAGCCATGGGAGATTCAATTCATCGATTGGGAGTCCGCGAAATTCTCCCCGGTTTGGTTTGACATGATCGTTCTCGTGGAAATTCTACTCGCCTTTCGCAAGGATTGGCAGGATAATGCTGATGAAATCCGCACACATGCCGTCGAAGTGTATACAAATGAGATGAAGAAACATGGAATTACATTCAAAACAAACCCGATGGACCTGTACAAAATGGCCTATCTTCAACGCACACTGGAAAAAGGCCTGCACACTCAGTTTAGACGGTACTTTGAAAACCGCGGCGGTGAACTTCTGCCTTATCACTTGGAAAAAATCGCTACTTGGGGAAGCGAACTCGGAATCTATAAGTAGTTACCTGAAAGGATGAAATAACTTGAGCACAATGCCTCCTCTCAAAATTCATCCGTCTCTTTTGGCCGCCATGGATGAATTTTATGGATTAGACCGGGTAATGGAGGACCCGGTTCCACTTCATTCCTTCGGCCAGAAATCAAAGGTGGGTGGAAAGAAAAAAATGAAAATCTTATACGTCACTTTCTTTCGCCATCCTAACACTGGCGGATTGTCTCATTACATCACATCCATTCAAAAAGGATTTGAACAGCTCGGCCATGAAGTCGATGTAATCGCACCGAATCAGATGCCTTCTCTCCAGATTGAGCAATGGGTTCCGCAGGCAGCTGATCAAGCGAGAATCTTTATGCGCAGCCGCTACGGTACGGTGAATGAGAAAATCGTCAAAAACCTTAGCTTCCTTCATGTATTTGAACTGTTCTTAAAAGAAAAAAATCTTGACACCTACGATATCATCCATGCCCAAGATTTATTTGCCATTTTCATACTCGGACACCTCAACCAAACACTCCAAAAACCGCTGTTCTTTACTCCGCACGGCTTCTTTACGAAAAGCAGGCTGAAATTCAATAAAATGCAAAAAGGTTCTGTAGAAGAAGCTTTTTTCACCAGGCTGGAAAAAGAAGGTATATCTGCAAGCACTCAAATCGTGCTGATTGCCGATTCTTTCAGGCCAAATTTAAAGGATTTTGGCGCAAAGGATGAAAAAATGACTACAGTTCATACGGGAATCGACTTTGCACCGATTCCTCCAAGAACCCATGAAACTACCATCCTCAGCAGCGTCTCCCGCCTTTCTCCAAGGAAAGGACACAGATTTCTTTTAGAAGCTTTGGCCATGATCCGTGAAGACCTTGCCAATGTAGAAGTGTGGATCGTTGGGGACGGAGTTATGAAGGATGCTCTAATGAAGCAAGCAGAAGAATTGGATCTGTGTAACGTAATTTTCTTCGGAAAGCGTCATGACATACCGGAGATTCTGTCGATGTCCGACATTTATGTGCTTGCGACCGTCAATGACAACTTTCCCCTTTCAATCATTGAAGCGATGTTTGCACGGCAGGCGGTCATCACAACAACCTGCGGAGGCATACCGGAAATGGTGCGACATGAAGAAACCGGCATACTCTGTGAACCTGGCAATGTAAAAGAGCTCTCCGAAGCGATTAAACGATTCATCATCAATCAAAACGAACGGGAAGCTTTTGGTGGGGCGGCCGAGACATTTGCCAGGCAGCACTTAACAAGCAGGGTAATGACGAGCAAGATCCAAGGAATTTATCAAATGTACGCAGATAGAAAGGAGACTCATCATGAGGGAAAACAATCAGATTCATGATCGTTCATGAAAATTCTAGTCACAGGCGGCGGCGGTTTTATTGGCTCCCAGCTTGTCGAAACCCTTCTCGCCGAAGGACATACGCCAATCATACTGGACAACTTCTCGAACGGGAGGAAGGAAAACCTGCCAGAAGGCGTTATATGCTACCGCAGAAATTTATTATCCGACAAGGTTGAAAGGATTTTTAAAAAGGAAAAGCCAGACATCGTCATGCATCTTGCTGCACAGGTCAGTGTTGCCAAATCCCTGGAAAATCCTGCAGACGATGCTGCGGTCAATGTCCTCGGCACCGTCAAATTGCTGGGATACTCAGTCAAATACGGAGTCAAAAAATTCATCTTTTCTTCTTCCAGTGCGGTCTACGGAACAACAGATGAAGTTTTGACCGAAGAAAGTGCCACAAGTCCGATTTCCTTTTACGGCACCTCTAAATTAGTATCTGAATCCTACATCAAGCTGTTCGGAACAAGCTATGGCCTTCCCTACACCATCCTGCGCTATGCCAATGTGTATGGACCGAAGCAACGATCTGACGGTGAAGGAGGCGTGATCAGCATCTTCATTCAACAGCTCTTAAACAATGAAACGCCTGTCATTTACGGAGACGGCACCCAGACCCGTGACTTTGTCTATGTCGAAGATGTCGCCCGTGCCAACCTCCTCGCAATTGACAATGCAAACAACGAAATCATCAACATCGGCACAAACAGCCAAACTTCCATCAACCTGCTTTACACCCTGCTATCAAGCAAGCTAGATAAACCAGGAACACCCGATTACCAGGGAACCCGTGACGGGGATATCAAGCACAGCCATCTGTCAAACGCAAAAGCACTGGACATTTTGAAATGGGAACCGCAATATGATTTGATTAAAGGGTTGGAGAAGACAGTGGAGTACTTCAGGGATAAAGCATAGTGCCTCCAATAGCAGAGTGGCACTGAAGACTGGTCATTGTGGCAGTTCGAGTGCGCCAAGGAAGTTACAAGGGGTATAGATGACAGTTAGGTAATTGATGCACCCGGCATTTTTGTCCGGGTGCTCTTTGATTGTACATTACTAACTGAAGAGGCAGTATGATATTTTAAGATTCTAAAAGTCTTCTCGAACAAAGATAAGTCATTTATAATCTGTTCCTTATAAATGCAAAGAAAATAATCTCTTTCACTGGCAATAATGAATTCAATTCACAGCGGAAATTTATATGCAATGTAATCTTATTCCCCAAAAAGAAGCAGTCCAATTCAGTTGCAAGTTGGACTGCTAGTGGATAATTGGGTTTTCACAATACACCTATTATAGAGTGAAGATCCATTTAATTTAAATGCCTAACTATACTCGTATACCCTTAACAAGCTCCCTTATCGATTTAAGCTGTTCAGAAAGTTCCAAGAACCATTCTTCATCACCAGTGGCAAGCGCCAAATCGATGAGATATTGGATTTGTTCCTTGTTTTGCACCTTCGGGTCAGGCAGTTTTTTCACTCCATTAGATGACATTGGAATGGTTTTGCCTACCATGGATTCGTCATCACTTGATGTGATCGTTGCATTTACCTTATCATCCAAGATATCAAGTGACTCTATATATCCGATGAATAATTCTCCATCCCTGGATTTACCCTTGATCCAATCGCCTACTCTTAGAATCGTCTCATTATTGGACAACATATAAGTCACCTCATTTTATTTTAATCTGTAATATTTTTCATTACATTTATCAGCTAAGAAGGCACGCCCCTTAGTTACAGCAGTTCGTTTTTTTGATTAAGTCAACTACTTCCTTTATTGAATACTGCCTCAAATACTCTCCCAAGTGCTCTTCGGCACCAAGGAAAATGGCAAACAGAATTTTGTGCATATTCGCGCCAACAACACATTTTTCATTAGAATCCGGACATTTAGGCTGCAGTGCCCCTTCGGAAGTCAATTTATAGATGTCCCAGAGGTTCACTTCATTCAAGTCCAGCGCAAAAATGAAGCCACCGCCTGTTCCCTCTTTTGATTTGATGATGCCGTGTTTTTTCAACAAACTTAGCACTTTGCGGATCCTTACAGGGTGAACTCCTGCACTTTCCGAGATCGCCTCGCTTGTAGACATTCTGTCCGGCTGCAGAGCAAGTAATGTTAAACTGTGAATGGCAAGGGTAAAATCGCTGTTCATTGCCTGCCTCCTTACAGATTCGTTATGCTATATTCTACATTTCAACCAGCTAATTTCAAAGCAAAATGAACTAATTCGCGAGATCTTCCCACTCAAGGCCTGAGAATGTACGCAGTTTGCGTGGCAAGAAACTGCGAATTTCTTCCTCATTGTACCCAACCTGCAGGCGTTTATGGTCCTGGATAATCGGACGTCGCAGCATCTGCGGATTCTTTATGATTAAGTCATATAATTTATTTAGCGGAAGTGAATCGACATCCACATCCAGCTGCTTATAGGTTTTAGAGTTCGTCGAGATGATGTCTTCCGTTCCATCTTCTGTCAGCCGCAGAATTGATTTAATTTCATCAACGGTCAGTGGCTCAGATACGATATTTCTTTCAATAAAATCAATCTGATGTTCCTGCAGCCAAGCCTTTGCTTTCCGGCAGGAAGCACAGCTAGAAGTAATATATAAAGTGACCATAATCCACAGCTCCTTTGTTCAACTGTAAAATTAAAAATTACAGATAAACTACAATAGGTTCTTTTCTGAAATCAAAATACTAATACTGTAATAATAAACTTTACAGTTAATAAAGTCAATAGTCGTTTCTAGGTCTCCCCTCTTTTCTTCACCCATTTTCTCCTTCCTTTTAAAATAGGCTTATCCCTTCGAAACTCTGCTGTAATCATCTCGTCAAACTATTTGAGGTGATAAAATATGAAGAAAATAAAACGTTTTATGCAGCTGGGCTTGAGTCTCTTGTTGATTGGTTCCTTACTCTTTTTCGCCAATGGAACTGGTTTTGCAGATGATCATTCTGTCATTGTTAAAAAGGGTGATACATTATACAGCCTTTCCAAAAAACACAATCTGACTGTCGAGGAATTGAAGAGTTTCAATGGACTTGAGAACAATACAATCTATATTGGCCAAAAACTCCTCCTTCCTGGCCTGAAGGAATCAGAACCGATGTATGCAGTGGTCGGGGGTTCTTTTTCCAATAAAGAAAATGCAAGCAAGCAAATCGCAGTCCTGAAAAAGAAAGGAATAAATGCAACTGTCATCACAAAGGTGATAAATGATAAAACTTATTACCGCGTTCAGGCTGGAGTTTTTTCGAAAAAAGGAAATGCAGAGAAACAAAAAGAGCTGTTACGCAAAAACGGCATTAAAGATGCCTACATTGTGACGAATAAAAATCTCCAAGTTAATGGTGTATACAATGGCTCCACATACAGCCAGCTTCTGCAGCAATTCGGGAAACCAGTCAAAACCGAGGACCAGCTGAATATCAGGTCGTTGTATTATGATGACGATGGTGCTGGAGTCACAGTGAAATTCAATATGGAGAACGGATCAGTGTTCGGTCTGCAAGTCTATCCGGAATTTTTAAAGCTCAGTTCCCTTCCGAAAGATAAAAGCCAGGTGATCAATGTGTATGGATACCCGAATGCCGTAAAAAACACATCTTGCTATGAAAGCGCGACTTGCGAACAATTCATCTACCAATTTAACAAGAACAAGCTAATCATCCAGTTTGACCGGGATGGAAAGACTGTCCAGTATTTTGACTTAAGCAAAATGCAATAAAACAAACCTTAAAGGCCGCCACTTGGCGGTCTTTTTTCCATCAACACTTTTTATTGGATAGAATTTTCCCACGAATAAATAATAAAGGAGGATACATTTCAACTAAAAGGAGACGATTCGATGAAAAAATTACTGTTGATGGGTTTCATTCTTTTCTTGTCGCTGAATATGATGGGCGGAACAACCCCAGCTTACGCGAAACCACATCATAAATGTATGACCCAATCGGAGGTTAAGTTTGAAAATGATTTCCGCAGACTATGGGTGGACCATGTATTGTGGACAAGCAATTACATTACAAGTGCGACAACAGCGGGTGCCGAGGATCAAAAAGATGTGCTCGAAAGGCTCCTGAGAAACCAGGAAGATATCGGCAATGCCATAAAACCAGTGTACGGAGAGGACGCTGGGAACAAACTGACGGAATTGTTAAAAGAGCATATTGTCATAGCCGGAGGAATTGTTGAAGCAGCTAAAAATGGAGATCAAGCAAAGCTGAATCAGTTAAACAAAGAATGGTACCGAAATGCAGACGATATCGCAGCCTTCCTAAGCAATGCCAACCCAAACTTAAAGATTGAAGATCTGAAAAAGTTACTATATACACATCTGGAAATGGTAGCAGATGACTTGAATGCAAGCTTGAAAAAAGACTGGCAAGCACGGATCGTTTCGATTGATGACGGAATGACTCATATTATTATGATGGCCGATGCTATTTCTGATGCAGTCGTCAAGCAATTCCCTGAGAAGTTTAAGAAATAAGGAACAATTCGCCCTGGAGTCTTACCGGACTCCGGGTTTTTTCTTTTAAGAAAATCATTGTTAGTAAATTTACTGTAACCAATCCGATGGTGCTAATGCTTTACAACGACCATGCAATGATTTTGTTATTTTTAGGTACCTCCTTGTTCTTCAATACTTTGACGAATTTGTATGGCATAAATAAAAACGCCAAAACAGATAAGTAGAAAATTTGGTTCATTTTTATGTCTCCATTCTTGTCTGATTAAATATTAGAGTAGATACAACTTATTTCTTAAACTTTGGATTCTTAATAACTTGCATCCCCGCAAGTTATAATCCTCTCTGGACAGGCATAAAGTGTAATGTACCTTGATCAAAAGGAGCCCATACTATTGAAACAAATAATTGCACTTTCATGTTTACTGTTACTCTGCATTTATCTGGTTTATAACACACCTCAAATTTCCAAGCAAAACACTGAGGTTGAAACAATGGAAACAGGAGCAACTCATAATCCGGAAACAACTGAGGAAATGCTGGATACAATCATGCATGAATTTGAATATGTTCATGAGAAAGCTATTGACAAAGAAGTGGACGGGTACATCGTTGAAACATATAGAGAGTATGAAGTTCACCGTGACCAGAACGGCAAGATCGTAAAACAAATCCCAATATCAAACTATGAGTATGTGAGATATAGAAAGTACTAGTTAAAATTATTCTTTTAGTAGTCATTAAATTTTTCTACTCTAAAAAGAGCCTGGCACATGTCCAGGCTCTCTTACTATTAGATTAAGAAGCAGCTTTTGTCTTCAGGAGACTGATGCCCATTCCGATGAAAACAATGCCAGTCAGGCGGGTTAGGACGGTTCCGGCTTTTGCATTCTTTCTGATTCTTGATGTTGCCATCGAGGAAAAATAGACCGTCAACAGACTCCATGTTCCCCCGGTCAATGTGAATGTCAGTCCCAAAATGATGAACGGCAGCGGGCTTGCAGCCCCTGCATCAGCGGTGATGAATTGCGGCAGAAATGCCAGAAAAAACAAAGCCACCTTAGGATTCGTCACATTCGTGATCATGCCCTGAAAAAAGATTTTTTTATTGCTTTGGATTGGCAATGCTTTCTGCCCATTTCCGTGGCTCTTTTCCATTATCATCTTTAACCCCAAATAACCGAGATAGATGGACCCGGCAATTTTTATTGTTTGGAACAAAAAGGCTGACTGCGTTAATATAACTGATAAACCGAAAGCTGCAAGCAAGGTATGGACAACCACTCCGGAAGAAATTCCAAGAGCCGAATAAATTCCTGCCGTTCTTCCTTGAGATATGCTTCTGCTCACAATATACATCGTATCTGTGCCTGGAGTTAAATTTAACAGAATCGCAGTTATTAAAAACACTTCGAAATTACTGATCCCAAACATCGTTCATCTTCCCCTGCCGTTTATTACTTTTCTATTAAACTACATTCTGCTGATGCTGGTGAATGTAAGCTGTTAACGCTTCTTTCAATTGCTGGATTTCTTCTATTGTATTATATGGCGCAAGGCCGATCCGCACCCATCCGCCTGTTGGATAGACATCGAGAACTTCTGCCATTGTGGAGGCATAGAAATCCCCATCAGCGACACACATATTGTATTTTTCCGAAAGCCATGCCGTAACATCGCGCGAATGATGACCTTCAATGGTAAAAGCAAATGTAGGAGTCCGGCGTCCAGAAGCTGCACGATAAAGCGTGACTTCCGGCAGACTGCGTAAAAAGCTTTCCACTTCAGCTGCAAGCTCATTTTCATAATCATCGATTGTCTCCATTCCTGTCAGCAATCGTTCCCTTCTCGACTCCCCATAACCCAGTTCCTCAATGAACTGAATGGCCCCCATTACCCCGGCGATTCCTTCATGATTTTGAGTGCCTGTTTCAAGCTTGTAAGGAATTTCGGCAGGTGCAGGCTTCAGTTTGTAGACCGGTAGTTTTTCAAACAAGCTCTCCCGTACAACAGCGATGCCGACATGCGGACCGAAGAACTTATAGGCCGAACATAGAAGGATGTCACATCCTAACTCCTGAACATCAATACATAAATGCGGCACTCCATGAACTGCATCGACAACAGAAAGAGCTCCAACTTCCTTCGCACGTTGTATTATTGGCTGTAAATCCGTCACAGTTCCTGTCACATTCGATGACATCCCGGCTGCTACAAGCCTTGTTTTTTCAGTAATGATTTCTTCTAAATCATCTAATTCTAAAGTGAAAGACTCAGGATTCAGTTTAATAAATTTGATGGTCGCGCCACAGTCTCTGGCAAGGGTAACCCAAGGATCCACATTTGCACGGTGGTCGAGCTCTGTGACCACAATCTCATCACCTTCTTTGATAAAACCAGCCAGACTCCGTGCAATCGCAAAAGCAAGCGTCGTCATATTGGCACCAAATGCTACTTCAATCGCATTGCACCCCAACAAATCAGCGACCGCCTCCCTTGCTTTGTCAAGCATGGCATCCGTTTCACCACTGGTGTTGAAGGTGCCATGAAGATTCGCCATGCCATTCCTTATGTATCGATACATGGATTCCATTGCGTGATCGACCATTTGTGTACCACCCGGGCCGTCAAAATAAATCACTTTTTTGCCATTGTCTTCGCGGTTTAGTGCCGGGAATCTCTCCCTCACCTGTTCAATAGGAAACATATTAGCCAATCCTCATCACTCCTTCTGCCAAATTAAAATCTATTTCCTTTCATTATGTCATAATTTTCTAAAAATTACAGGTGTAATCTTTCGACAAACGAAAGAGGAACCATCTTCAACGGCTCCTCTTTCATTCTTCATTATCCCTCTTCAGGAAAATACGGGCAAACTATAAAACATTGACCGCTCTCTGAACAAACAATCTCGCATTCGTCGAATGGATCTTCGCCAACTCCGTAGCATGCTAAATAACAAATTGGTCCTACACAAACCAAAACACAGTCATCCGGCACTTCACGGACAGGAATGATCCTTAATCTTGGAAAAGGCACGCTATTCACTCTATGGTCGCAAAACAAATCAGATAAATCACCCTTCTGATCCTTTCTATCCATTATCTCACCTCCATACTATTACGGTATTCACTGAGTGAGACAAGTGTATGGATATTCGCTAGGGAAAGAAGGAATTAGGCGTTCTTCTACTGTTTATTAATCACAATCGATAATTTATAGCTCACATGATTGCTTAAGCCTGTCAGGAATTCATCCAGGATTTCATTTGAGGGAAATTTGCATTCTAACAGGTAACAGCTTTCCCCACTGACTTTGTAATTGTTCATCACGTATGTTCCTTGTTCTTTCAGGAACGAAAGATAAGGTTGGTGATTCGTGGTTTTCGTAAAAATATGTATGATTGCATGAACGGAATAACCCAATTTCATTTGGTTCACTTTTATCGTATATCCTTCAATGATTCCCAGATCTTCTAACTTGGCGACTCTGGATGAAGCAGCCTGGCCTGTCAAATGGACTTTTTCACCTAGTTCCTTCATCGTAATCCGGCTGTTCAGGGTCAGTTCTTCTATAATTTTCAAATCGGTGGAATCCAACATTTTCTCAAATCCTTTCAATAATCAAGTGAAAGAGCAAAAAGACTTGATTTAAGCTATGTAAGTCAAAAGCGGTCTTATTATAAACTATATATACATTATTGAAAAGGAGCTAATGAATATGAATATACAACAAATCCGAAACGCAACATTAGTTGTGCAATACGCTGGGAAGAAGTTTTTAATCGACCCATTTTTAGCTGAAAAAGGGGCTTATCCTCCTTTTCCAAATTCTTTAAGGCAAGACCAGAATAACCCTCTAGTCAGCTTGCCGTCCTCTATTGATGAAATTATTAATGATGTGGATGCTGTCATTCTAACTCATTTACATTTGGACCACTATGACGATGCTGCCAAAGAGGCACTTCCGAAGGATATAAAAATGATTGTACAAAATGAGGAAGATGCTAATTCTATCAAAAATGACGGATTTAATAATGTTGTAGTCCTACAGGAAGATACCGTTTTCGAAGGCATTCAGTTAATAAAAACCAAAGGTGAGCACGGCAGAGGGGAAATATTAAAACTAGCCGGTCTCGTATGTGGTGTCGTCTTTAAGCATAGTACTGAGAAAACCTTATATGTGGCTGGAGACACAGTCTGGTATGAAGGTGTACAAGAAGCCATCAATACCCATGCACCAGAAGTAATTGTGGTAAATGCGGGTGATAACCAATTCCTCGAAGGCGGATCACTCGTCATGGGCAAAGACGATGTTTATGAAGTCCATAAAGCCGCTCCCTCTGCAAAAATCATCGCCAGCCATATGGAAGCCGTTAACCATTGGACATTATCAAGAAAAGAACTAAAAGGTTTCCTCAATGAAAAAGGAATCTCATCCAGTGTGTTAGTGCCAAATGACGGTGTTTCATACACATTTTAATTTCCACCAGTAAATACTAAACGAAGCTCAGAGACATGAGTAGGATCTGAGCTTCGTTTGTCGACAAAATGGGTTTGGGAAAAGTTTCTAGAATTCTGCTCGCTGCCGTTGTACGCAACCCTTTTGTGACAATTTACAAAACACATTAATATTAACATACTAAATAACACACAAAACGTTTGGATTAATCCAAGCGTTTTCAATCTGCCCATATTTCTTTATTCAAATTAGGTACGTTAGTTGAATAGCAAACTTTATTGACTTTTTAAATCCTTTCTAATTTGTTCCTTCCATTTATTTATTTTGTTTATCGCATTTTCCTCACCGCCTATATATAGATCTTCAATTGTCATTGACCACTTTCTATATAAACGTTCTCTTTTGCAATTTGGCAATGGATTGGTTACTTTGCCTATCTTTGAAACAAGTTCTCTATTTTTCCTAAGAATAAAACTAATATCCCATTCATGATCATACGCTTCAGTGAATAAATCCACCAAATGCATATATCCATCTTCAGTATAGTTAGAGGGGTGTTGAATCATATAACAAGAAACAAGCCAAAAGTGTAAAGCATACAATTTGGAGTCGTTATGTTCCCAAACTAGAGGGAATTGAAACATCTCATAGCAGGAAAGTCCGTCTGTTTCCTTTGCCCCACATTCAATACATTTACCAGATTCCATTATTGTGTTATTGTCGACCATTGCAGATAATTCCTCCACATAAAATAATTCCACTCAATAAGGTAACGTAATATTTTTGCAAATTTAATAACAAAAATTAAAGTGCTAAAACCCTTTTGAGCTAGCACTTTAATTATTTTTTATTCAGGTTCTTCCCAAAATAATTCATCCAGAGTTTTGCCTAGTGTGTGACAGATTGCTAGGCACAGGTTTAGTGTAGGGTTATATTTACCTAATTCAATTAGTCCGATCGTTTGACGAGAGACACCTACTCGCTCTGCCAATTCTGCCTGTGATAAGTCATGTTCTACCCTAGCCAATTTCAATTTAATATTTTTCATCATCTTCACCAGATTCGTCATCATCAAGAATTTTGTTTATCGCCTGGTCACTGCTCTTTTTGATCACATCATGACCGACAACAAGAATGATGAGAAAAAATGGTACATAGATCATCAATGAGACCCCAGCAGTCACAAAGAAGTATGAAATGCTTTGACTTACTCCCTCTGCATACTGGACTGCACTATTGATACCAAAAAAAAGAGCAATACCAATACCAAGTGCCAAACCGGAGTATAGGTTTTTCTTTTTCTGAGGCCATTTGCTTCTGCTATCATGCATTTCAACCTCCGCAGAATAAATCCCCAACTTGGTTGACCTATATAAATAATAACTGCCACTTAACATCAAAATAATTAATTCCGTCGCTACAACTCCTATACCAACACCATATATTAAATATTTCACCACAAAAGAAATAATGCAAATCACACTAACCAAAATATAAATTTCTGCGTAAATCTTGTTTTTAATATTGGTGATACGTTCATCTTCTACCTTTGATGCATTATATAGACCCATTGATATCCTCCTTGTTCTTTATATAACATCATTATATGTTAGTCAATACCTTTTTGCAATATATATATGTCATTAAGAAATATAAATTATTCATAGGGACATGTATATCATCCTTATTTGCAACAAGCATGACAAAAAAATATAGCTCTTTTACTCCTATTCAGAATGAAAAAAATCCTATACGTAAATTTTACGCATAGGATTTTTTATCAAATTTTATTGAGCGAGTAATGGTGCTAATACCCAAGAACTAATTAAGTACAGATGTGCTCTGACTAAGCTAATAAATAAGATATAACTTCCGGGAACCGTTTCTTGAAGGCTTGATAGTTATGTTCGGCTCCCTCAATCACTTTCAGCTCAGCTTGTATTCCCTTCTGCCTGATCAGCTCGAAGATGGCGAGATTGGTTTCCAGGAATGGCCCAGCGAGTTTCTCGCCACCCTTTTTCGTGCCGCAATCTAAATATACTTTTTCCAATTGTGATAAATCTGCAGTTTTCAACAACTGCTCTATTTCCTCCTGGTTACGGTAAAAACCGGACGAAAGCCCTGCTATTCTTTTAAAAATATAAGGATAAGTACATGCAGCATATGTAGTGACTAATGCTCCCAATGAGATGCCGGCCATATAGGTTTCATTGGGATTTGTACTAAACTTTGAGTCTACAAGAGGCTTCAACTCATTCACAATGAATTCCACGTACTCCTTGCCTTTCCCGCCTTCAGAACTCGGTTTGCCAAGAAGCTTCGTAGTATATTCACCATTTATCCAAGGACAATATTCATTGATCCGCTCCGGAGAATTCTGGTCAATCGCCACGACGATAAGCTCTACATCATTCTTTTCCAAATAGTCATGCAGCTCCAACGCAACACCGCCTATTGCTTCATCATTGCCAAACACATTCTGCCCATCATGCATGTATAAAACAGGGTATCTTGTTTCGGAACGACCAGAAGGCAAATTAACTCTTATGTTCCTTTCCTCTCCAAACAATGACACTGCGAAACTTTCCATCATAACTAGCACACTCTTTCTTTTATATTGAAGAAAATTTTACCATATAGTCGATCTCTCTACTAGATGAATTTTAGGGAAGCATTATCAAAGAGGGTGTCCCAAAAGTATAAACTTTTGGGCACCCTCTTTATTTTTGAGACTACTTGTAAAAATGGTCCGTTGATTTCCGTTCCAGGCGCTTCGCTTTCCGCGGGGCTGGCGCTGAGCCTCCTCATCGCTTCGCTCTTGCGGGGTCTCACCTGACCAGCTGCGCCCGCAGGAGTCTACGCGCCTTCCACTCCAATCAACTCAGGTTTCTAAATTCATTTTTTGTGCAAAAAAATACAAGAAAAACCTCTTTTGTTATAATTAAGTCACCACAACCAACTATACAAAAGGAGAGATTTTCTTGTATAAAAATTATAACACAAACCAATTGATCCTTCCAATGGACATTCAAGTTTTGATTCCTCAACAGCACCTTGTTCGATTGATTGATTTTGCCGTCGACCAGATGAACCCCAATATCTTTCTCTCTCTTTATCCTGGTGGAGGACGGCCGCCTTACCATCCTCAAATGATGTTAAAAGTCATTCTTTATGCATATGCCAACCGTATTTATTCCTCTCGACAAATCGCGAAACAGCTAACAGAGAATATTATGTTCATGTGGCTCTCCGGCGAACAGAAGCCTGATTTTCGTACCATCAACCGTTTCCGTTCCGAACGCATGAAAGATGTCATCTATGAGACGTTCTTTTCCATAGTCGACCTCCTTCGGGAGGAAGGACTTGTGAAGCTAGAAGACTATTTCCTGGATGGGACCAAATTGGAGGCAAACGCCAACAAGTATACTTTTGTTTGGAAGAAGTCCACTGAAAAATACGATAAAAAGTTGGACGAGAAATTCCGCCAGATTGTCTTTGGGATTGAACAAATCACCAAAGAAGATGAAGAAGCAGAAAGGGAACAAGATTTTCAGGAAAAGCTCGAAGAGACACCCATCTCTTCTGCAAAAATTGAAGAAACCATTAAAAAGCTGGAAGAGAGACTGGAACAGGATCCAAAAAACAAACCTTTAAAGAAGGCAAAGCGCCAACTGGAAAAAGACCTTCTACCTCGAAAGCAGAAGTATGAACTTCAGAAACAGACTTTTGGAGAGAGAAACAGCTTTTCTAAGACGGATACCGATGCCACTTTTATGCGAATGAAAGAGGACCACATGATGAACGGGCAGTTAAAGCCTGGATATAATGTTCAGATTGGAACAGAAAATCAGTTCATCACCAACTTCAGCCTCCATCAACGGGCTGGAGATCCTGGATGCATGATTCCCCATCTTGAACTTTTGGAAAAACATAACCGCCCGAAGCCAAAGGCCGTTATTGCCGACTCTGGTTATGGAAGCGAAGAGAACTATGCACATTGTGAAGAACAGGAAATAGAAGCGTACATTAAATACAATACTTTTGACAAGGAACAGACAAAGGCATGGAAGGAACAAATTGGCCGAGTTGAAAATATGGAGTATGACGAAGAGCTAGATGAATGGATTTGTGCAAACGGAAAACGCCTGGTTTTCCAGTATGAGAGTCAAAGAAAGTCCGACAACGGTTACGATTCCGTGAAGCGCACGTACCGCTGTACCGATTGTATGAACTGTCCATTCCAAACAACCTGTGCCAAAGACAAAGATACAAAGACCGTACAGGTCTCAGTGAAAAACCAACAACAACGAAAAGAAGTTCGGGAACGATTGGCTGCGGAAGAAGGAAGCCAAAGATACAGGCAGAGAAAAATAGATGTCGAGCCAGTATTTGGGCAGATTAAACACAATCGAGGGTTTAAAAGATTTGGGTTAAGAGGCCTCTCCAAAAATACCACGGATTGGGGTCTTATTTGCGCTGCACACAATCTTTTGAAGTGGGCAGCCAACAAGGAAAGCGAACAAAAATTAGGGTAACTAAGGGGAGGAATATCCCTCTTTCCCTTATAAATCCATCAAATCCAAACCCATAAATTGGATAAAAAGTAAAAGAGGCGACTCTCAGGTCGAATTTATTCAACCTTTTGAGTCAGCCTCTCTCTATCGATTATTTTTCATTCCTAGCTATGCATCCCTCCTTTTAACCATGCCCGTGGACGAAATGAGCCGATGGGAATCTGGATTAAGCTGGTTTCCCGTTCCATTCTATAAAGCTCATCGGCCTTGCTTGCATCGAACCCTAGCAGAGGATGGCCCCCTAACCCAAGAGCGGATGCTGTTAAAAGTAAATTTTGAAGGAGCATTCCTGCTTCCATTTGTAATATCCGGTAGCCTCTGTATCCTAACTCTTCTCGTAAAAAATCTTGATTGCCAGCGATATGCAAGCAAATTGGTATTTGCATGAGGTTTACATTATCAATGGACAACCCTGTTTGTAATCGCAGACGGTGGTCTCCCTGCTGAATTTCTTGTAAAGAATGTTCTGCATGGTTGTAAAAGTAAGCTCCATTTGGGATGCCTTCTACATTATAGAAACAGCCGTAAACCGAAACTCTGGGCTCCTGGCTGCAATAAATTTCGTCCAAGTCATTTCGGTAGGAAAAAGCAGACATCGACTCCTTCAACAAGGACGCTAGCTGCTGCTGACTTACCGGGGACATAATAAAGTCCATTTCTGGAGAAGAACGTTTCTTGCTTACTTCTGCCAAATCAAATGCCAATGATTCCGTTAGCGGGAGACTGATCTGCAGACTTTCCTCAATGTCTCTAGACGGGTTAAAGACCCTAGTAAACGACTTGGTCGACTCCTGTTTTGAGGCTTCATTCAAGGTTATTAATTTCGGAAACTCTAATACTTTTTTTGACCTTTCATATCTTTTAAATTCAATCGGATTCAGTTCCCTTTTCAATTCTTCTGACGTAATATTTTGCCATGATGCTGCTCCACTTGCAGACCAGTTGGTCATATCCACTGACAGCGGAATAATTGAATAGACACTCTCCTCCTCTTCAGATAATCCGAGAAGATGATTGATTGCAGAATCCAGATACTGAAAATAAACACCAGTAGCAAAACCAAAACGTTTTGCCGCTGCCAGCAGCTGCCCCATCAGCACACCAGCATCCAACCCCTGCAGCCGGTAGGAAAAATTATTGTATTTAAAGAAGTTTTTCCAGAACATTGTAGAAATGAATGCCGTCCCAAAGCAGGAAGAGATTTCGCACCGATCACCAAGTGAGGTAGATATATAAGAATCAAAATTTCCAGCCCTAAGCAAAACAAGGCGGTGATGGGCCGGGTCATAGTGGTAAAGCCCTTCTGGCAGGTCTTTAATCTTCAAATATACATAAAGTTCATTAGGGTACAGTCCCCCGCCGGAAGGAGCATGCCTCCTAAAGGTATGGACGGGATCACCATCATCAGAATAAAACGACTCGCTCACTTGTGTAATTCCATAAGCATGCCAGAGGAAATGCCCTATCTCTTCAATACCCGGCCTTGCTGGCGGTTTGTTTTCTGCCAGGGACAAGGGCAGCTCCCCGGACAGCGGCACTACCGGCATTCCTTGATACAGTTTATAGGAAAGAGGAGCGTCCTCCCAGTTCGGTTCCCAGTTTTCCTGATTGGCACGTTCTATATCAAACTGAAGATCATTTAAAAATTGATCAAGTTTCATCCTGCTGCCTCCTAAGGGAACGGATGCGGGAAAGTATTTAGTTCTTCAAATGTCAACGGTTCTTTCACATATCCAAGCTTCATTGGGACGTGGAGCACCCGGTCTAACCCTTTCAGACGGGTCAGATGGTGTCCAAAGGTCATTGGCAGCATCCCCGGTATTAATACTTTCACACAATACAGCCCATTTTTCTCTAATTCAGGAGGAGTCTGGTCGACCACAATGACATTGAGACCCAAATTGCGGAATCCATCCAGAATATCATTCATATCCTCCGTCAAGTCCGCATGACGTGATGCCTTTTGGAAAGCATCTTGAAAGCTCTGTAAAGGCCGGTCATGATCGAGCAGGAAGCCTAAACGTTCCTCCGTCTGCGGCAATCCATACAGCATTCCGTGGTCATCCATCTCTCGCACCAGTGAACCATCATCAAGCATTTGCAAGTACTTCTCCTTGTTCCCTTCCAATTTTTCATCGAGATTAAGCATCATGCCCGCGAGCTCCTGAACAGCACTTTTGGCAGCCTTAACCGGATCAAGATGGGCCCCCGCCGCACAGATAATGTTCAATCCTTTATCCTTCCTGTTTTTTGCCATCGCCCAGACACTTGGAATACCATGCTCCATCGTGCTATTAAATAAATACAAGTCATATCCAGCCACAGCCCTCATCCGCTCCGCCATCAATAACAGTTCTTCATCTTCAGCAGATTGAAGATCTAGACGTGGCAGTTTCAATTTTGAATACCATGACAACAGGAAAGAATCACGCTCGACCACTTCCATGATGCCATAGAAAATCGCCTCTTCCCTGCTTCCGCCAAGAGCGCACCCGTTTGAGGTTTCATAGACAAATCCCGCTGCTCCGCACCCCAGACTATAATAGGATAGAAGCTCCGGCACGAGAATCGGCCGCTCTTCTATAAGAGAGTATCCCCAAACCCAATCTATCGGCCGTTCAGGGTCGAATTTTTCAAATGGAAATCCGGGCTTTTCATATTCTTCATCAGCATGGACACCTACTTCTAATGGGTTCAATGCCTGTTTTTCAAGGTTCCGGTAACTATCATGTACGACTGTCCGTTTCCCGCGGGGCTGAAGTCCGCAGTGTCGCTCAAGTCCTTCCAGGATGGCAGTCAATTCGCTTTCTGCGTAGCATTGAGTCCTGCCGGCTGTACCCTCATTGCCTCCCGAAATCATCGGAAGATTGACGCTCGCATCAGCGAATGGGGTGACCAAGTCGTACATTTTACTATTTAAAAGCCCTGTCCGATTGTCAAAATAATCATCAAAGAGAACTTCCTTCATCTTGTCCAGTGGAGTGCATCGGTAGCTGTTCGGACTAATCTTCAAGCTTTGATTTAATGAGATTTCTGCAAGCGAAGCGGAATCGTCTGGAATCGTACTGCAAAAAAGGCATAGGGAATCGGCCAGGAACGAATGCCAGGATCCCTTCAACGTCTTTAAGTCGGCAAAATACACCCGTCCTGCCGAAAGGCTCTCTTTGCCCGCTAGCACACGGTCTGCTTCGGTTACAATTAAATGAACCAGATGCAGAAGTCCATTTTTCGATGCCCATGGGTCAAAAGCTGTTTCTTCTCCAGCCGCCAGCTTTCGCTTCACCTCCTGCATTTCGCTTCGCTCCTGACCTCCTAGCAATTTCCTCAGATCAGCACATTGCGAACATCCAGGAGTACCAGGCATGACGAGCGGCCCAATGATACCCTCTCCAAACGATACAAAGGCCCGGAGCCATGGACTGCCAGTCTGTTTGACCACTTCTTCCGCTTTCTGATGCGCAACGGGGTTCCAGGTATCATGGAGGACAAGCATTAGCTCTGAATTCTCTGGCAAACCATACTCAAAATCATTCCTTCTGAACACCTGGTAGCGAGATGATAATTCATCAGCAACAGAATCTGCCAGCCAGCCTTCCCCAATTATGACGACGAAGGAACTCAACCCAATCCCTCCTCTCGCAGCGATACACCGAATACGCCTTCAAGCTGCTGGCTGAAAATCGGCTCAAAGTTTAATTCATACACTGACATGTCCGTTCTGTCCTGTTTAAGAACCTCCATCGCCGCCTGTAAAGTTTCACTCTGAATCCTTGCTGAACATTCCGGTAAACTTAAGTGCTGTTTATCTCTTTCCAAAATATGAACCTCTGAGTCTTGCAGAACTTGACATTCAGCTCCTGCTGACTCATTTTGAAAATGAGATAATGCATCCTGCAATGCGCTTCTTAACGCCAATGTTCCATTCAGGCCAACGCTGCCATGCCAGCCTTTCTTCGTTCCGATCCAGAAAACAGGGAAACCATGAACTTCCTTTCCGATCCCTGCTCTCGGTGCTCCCTGTATCGTCGTCAGAGCTTTTAAATAGTAAGCACATCTCTCATCTTCAATCTGCTCTAGATCAATAAGGGAAATGCACTCTTGTTCGCTGAGCTTACGAATATTAAATTTCTTAGCGAGAAAGTTTTGCAGCCCTCTTCCAACAGCTTCCGCAAAGGATTCACCGGCACCCACACCTAAAGTCCGTCCGTTTTCAATTACTTCTGCCAAGCGGGCTGAGTATGCTTCAATTCCAGTTAACGCTGCCTCCGTTCTTGCTTCTTCATGTGTGAATGCCGTGCACACACTTGCTTCCAGTAATTCGGAAGGCCCATCTGACAGCGGATCGGCTGCACGTACCCTGCATTGTGCCAATGGAAGCTGCTTTAGGTCTCCTTCTTCCCACTCATGTAAAATACCGGTCTCTTTTGAAGTCAATAGGCTAAAATATTGGAGAAATTTTTCAGGATCAGGTTTTCTTAGGTCTTGACCGAGCCGATTTTCAAAATTCCTCACTTCCAAGCATGAGTAATCTCCAGTTACTTGCGGATGTGGTGAAACTCTATGCCAGCTTCCCTCAAGCGTTTCTAAATTCAGCAAATAGATCCGGTTACTTTGTTCAGCTGTCGTGACGCCGGCAAGTTTTTTATATAATTCAAAGGTAATGACATTCGCCAGCAATGCTCCAGTGGTTATGGAAAGCACCGTGTCCTTCTGTTCTTTTTCTAAAACCGAGGAATGCAGTCGCCTCCACGCCGACTCCCAGCATAGCTCTGAATCAGGATCAAAAATTGGACCAGCCAGGCCTGTTTGCTTGAACAGGATGGCGGGAATGAATGTTTTCCTCTCCTCTTTACAAATTAATTGCAAGAGCCTCAGTTCTTCGACATTGCCATTTTGTGAAACATATAGGACAGAGTCGAAAGGCCTCAGCAACTCGCTCCAATCCTTACTGTTAAACTCCTCGTATTCCACCTCACAGTCAGTTTTACGTGCATGATTCACAAGCTCAGCCAACCTTTTTCTATTGGTCGGGATTTCCTCTGTAATAGAGACACAAAGTTTCTGCAGACCGGATTCCAGCATAGTGGAAACAAGAGAATTCAACATGGGACCGGAGCCGACGGCCAGTACCTTTGCATTGCGGAATGCCTGGAACCTTGCTGCCCCGGAACCAGCCAAATTATCGGCATACTCTATTTGCGAGGCGAATTTATTCCTTACCTGCTCCGATAATTGATGCTTGTCATCCTGGCTCACATCCCGGACAAAACCATTCTCTAATAGAACCCCAGCAATTTGATAAACGCGCTCCCTGTAAGGTTCAGGCAGCCCATCTGTCAATTTTGCAAGCGGATACTCCCCGTTAAACATTGGCAGCAGCTTTTCAACCCACTGATCAATTCCATTTCCTTCAAGTCTGAATGAACATGAATTATTCCTAAAATACACACTCCGATTTGGTTCTGCGAGATAAAATGTATCTCTTTTCACCTTCAATATCATAGAAGGGTCCAGCTTCACCATCTCACTCCTCCTCAGGCACAAATGCCTTTACTATCCTAGATAGACTGTCATTATCATCGTATGTACCTCAATTTGTCCCTTATGTCTCCCATATAATCGAGTAGGAGGGGGTGACTAACCCCCGACCTCTCACACCACCGTACGTACCGTTCGGTATACGGCGGTTCAATTAAGTGTGACGTAGAAATTCATATCTTTGATATAGACTTTTGAGCCCTCGATGACTCCAATAAGAGTTATCGAGGGTTTTGTGTAAGATTGGACTTGAGGCAATTCTCCAAAATTTCTTTCTGGAATTTCCCCATTCGTATGCCTTTTGGTCTGGAACGCCAAGACTTTTGAGTTTTCTTACTCTTGTCTTCGGGTTCTTCCATTGTTTCCATTCAATCATACGGAGTCTTCTTCTAATCCACTCATCAAATTCTTTGAATTTACTTGGTGTATCAGCTAATGCAAAATATCCACACCATCCCGTTAGAAATTGATTCAATTTCTCAATTCTAACTTCCATGGGGATTGGTTTAGAACGGGATGTTAACTTTCGTATTTTAGCTTTTAGCCTTTTAACACTTTCGTTGGCTATTCGAACCTTCGGTTTCTTATTAACCGTAAAGCTAAAGCCAAGGAATTTTCGTTTCCACGGGCGGTCAACCGCTGATTTCCCTCTGTTTACTTTGAGCTTTAATTTCTGCTCAATGAAGCATGTAATGGAGTTCATTACTCGTTCTCCAGCTTTCTTCGATTTCATGTAAATATTACAATCATCGGCGTATCGGACAAACTTGTGACCTCTCCTTTCTAGTTCTTTATCAAGCTTATCCAAAAGTATATTCGAAAGAAGAGGGCTCAGGGGACCTCCTTGTGGTGTTCCTTCTTCTGCATCGTAGACTACACCATTTATCATGATTCCTGCTTGGAGATATTTTCGAATTAGCTTCAAGACCAATCGGTCTTGGATTCTGCTTGCCAATATCCCCATCAGCTTGTCATGATTCACTTTGTCAAAGAACTTCTCCAAGTCCATGTCAATCACCCATCTGTAACCTTCACTTATATATCCCCTTGCTTTACGTACAGCGTCATGGCCTCTTCGGCTTGGCCTAAACCCATAACTATGTTCCGAGAAGGTTGGGTCAAAAAGCGGAGTTAAAACTTGGGCGATTGCCTGTTGGATGAAACGATCTATCACGGTAGGTATTCCAAGTAACCTTACTCCACCGTTCGGTTTCGGGATTTCGACTCGACGTACTGGGTTAGGTTGATAGGTACCTTTCCTTAAAGAATCACAAAGGGTGTCCCAGTTCTCATAGAGATGTCTTCGTAGGGATTTTACGGACATTCCATCTATGCCGTGACTCCCTTTGTTCTTCTCCACACGTTTAAGTGCTTCTATTAAGTTTTCCCGTGATAGAATCAGATTCATTAACATGTGATATTTCCTTTCGACGTGAACGTAGAAATCTAATTATGTTATTCCTGCTCCACCCTCATGAAGTCCCCTGTGGATTCACCACTTCCTCCTTCAAGTAAGTCCTTTCGGATTGTCTGCTTCTACACAGGAATTGTATGCCTAGTTCTCGTTCTTCCTAATTGTTCAGTCCTTCCCTTACCGTCTCGAGCCGGTAAAGTACTATGACCTCTGCTGACTTCTGATTGTTCAGCTATCTATTGCTAGATAGGTTACCAAGTGTACTTGGCTTTCCAATCAGACCTCCCCGGGTAAGAGTACAGTCTTTCCCTCCATCTATCTGCTTCATTTACTCTGTACCACCTTCGGCAGTAAGGACTTTGTTTTGTTCTGCAAACTCATCCAATGGTACCTAGCCTTATATGAAGTTCGTGTTCCTCAGACCGGAGGTTTGCCGCTCGCTTCCTTCAGATTCCGCGTCACCGCGGACACCCTTGCGTTAAGCTAACCACTACTACTGCCTTCATGGCTCGGGACTTACACCCTATAGACTGCACCCATGCCGGGCGCACAGAACAAAGCCCCCGCGAAAATTCGCAAGGGCTAAATCCTGGTTTGTCTAACTTAACCTCGATGGCAGCGGCCACAACCTCCGCAACGGCCGCAACGTCCACAGCCTCCGCAGCGGAAACATCCACCACAGCGGAAACAACCTCCGCAGCTAAAGCAGCTAAAGAAGCAAGAAAATCCGAAACAACCGCCAAAACCGCCCAACCCTACGCCTAGAAAACGCTCATCACCGGAATGGTACTGATTCTGATCCCAGGTTACCGGCTGAGTTGCCTGGAAATCACCGACATTCAGCATTTGCAGTTCATTCTGAAAATTATTCATCAATATTCTTTACCTCCTCGTAAAATCAGGGCACCAAAAACAAGTAGCAACGTCGAGCAATATCGGATATATTCCTGTATACATAGTACAAACGAAATTAATAAGAATACTCTTCATCAATTTATGTAAACGGAAGGGCCATTGTCACATATGCAAAAGCCTATTTTAGGTGGGGAGAGTTCTATATAAGTAAAAATCGTTGAAACTTACATTCCTTACAAGCAGTCCCAGGGTATAAAGCAACACCATCGAAAATTGAAATACTCAACTGATGCTTTTAAAAATATTCCAACCTTCATCGCAACGTTGTACAATGAACATGTAATGTCAATTGTTTAGGAGGGAAAGTCATGAGAAACCACGAAATTGATTATAAAATTTATGGCGATGACATGCAGTTTGTTGAGGTTGAGCTGGATCCGAATGAAACGGTTGTTGCTGAAGCTGGCAGTTTGATGATGATGGATCAGCAAATCGAAATGGAGACCATTTTTGGCGATGGATCCGGAAGCGGTGGCGGTTTGGTTGGCAAGCTGTTTGGAGCTGGAAAAAGGTTATTGACGGGAGAGAGCCTATTCATGACCACATTCACGAACACTGGCCATGATAAGAAGCATGTATCCTTCGCCTCACCTTACCCTGGTAAAATCATTCCAATGGATTTAAGCCAGAATGGCGGCAAGATTATCTGCCAAAAAGACGCTTTCCTCGCTGCAGCCAAAGGCGTCTCTGTCGGGGTTGAATTTCAGAGGAAGCTTGGAGCAGGATTCTTCGGGGGAGAAGGCTTCATCATGCAGAAGCTTGAAGGAGACGGAATGGCATTTGTCCACGCAGGCGGAACGATACATAGAAGAGAACTTCAGCCAGGAGAAGTCATCAAAGTCGACACAGGCTGCCTTGTTGCCATGACGAGCGATGTGAATTATGACATCGAAATGGTAAAAGGAATCAAAACAGCACTATTTGGCGGTGAAGGACTATTCTTCGCAACGCTTAGAGGACCAGGTACTGTTTGGATCCAATCACTTCCATTCAGCCGCCTTGCCAGCAGAGTATTTGCCGCCGCTCCACAAGGTGGAGGGCAGAACAAAGGCGAAGGCAGCGTCCTCGGCGGAGTCTTCAGAATGCTTGATGGTGAATGATCAATACAAAAAGGGATGGAATCTGTAAAAACAGAACCATCCCATTTTTATGTTCAGAAAGGCTAAGGTTCTGACTTGGCAGCCCAATGATTTCACTAATCTAGCAATCTGCTTTTACCGTTTTCACCCGTTAAGCACTTTTTCGGGCAATGCAGCGCCCCTGCTTTTACCGTTTTCACCTTCTGGGCACTATTTCGGGCAATGTTTCCAGTTCACTTATTGCCTTGCCCTTCCAATGGAATATATCCAATTTCCTCAACCAGCTTTTGGCCCTGAGTCCCCTGCATCCATTCAAGCATAGGCTGCACCGATTTTTTCGGATTATCCTTCACGGTGATGGCATATAGGTTGACTACGTAAGGATATTTTTCGGACGCGATATTTTCAGGTGTTGGCTCAATTCCATCCAGTGAGACTAACTTGATTTTTTCATTTGGATTCATGCCGGTTGTGAAAAAGCGGAATGAGTAGCCGAGTGAGTTATTGTAGTTGCGGTAACTGGCAACCTCCTCCATCAAATCACCCATTCCGGCCACTTCTTCTTTCAGCGCCGGCATCAATGGTGTATTTCCCATGAATTTTTCCATGATCGTTTGACTTCCGGAGTCTGCCGGCCGCTGGAAAGCGATAATCTTATTATTCTCCCCGCCCACTTTATTCCAATTGGTGATTTTACCTGAGTAAATTGATTTTAGTTCTTCTGAAGTCAGGTTTTCGACAGGATTTTTCTTATTTACAAAAAAAACAAATGCTTCTTTTCCAATTGGAGTTAGCACGAGCTCCTTACCCTTGCTTTCTGCCAGGCTTTGTTGCGAAGCAGAAGGCTGGGCGCCAAAAAATATATCCACCTCTCCTGACACCAGTCTTTCAAAGGCATAAATTGTGTTCGTAAAACTAACAATCTCTTCACCAGTCGGCAGCGCGTTTTTGTTTCTGATATCCTGGTATGTCGCATTCGCAAATGCCGCATAAACTGGATAAGCAGCTTCCGCTCCATCCAAAATCGGCATTTCACTTTGAGTATCCACACTAAAACTCGCCGGGCCTTCCAGCTTAGGCAATTTATTATTTGGATTCGTCACATAATACGGTTCAAGGTCAACGCTCGAGAAGCCATTGCCATAATCAAACCCATAGGACGGCGGAAGGATATGCTTGCTCCGTTCAATATAGATTGTACCCATCACAGCCAATAGCAGGATTATGACACCCATTCCCGCGAATAGATTCCTTTTTCTGATGATCACTTTCGTCTTGCTTCTCCGTTCAGACACAATGAAACCAATCAAAAAGAATAAATAATAAGCAAAAGGAACAGCAAATGCGTGAATGAATTCCCCCATCAGTGCTGAAATAAAGGAATTGGGTAAAAACGGGAACAGCGCGAATACGAATATTCCCCAAACCTGATGACCGAAAAATCCTTTGGAAATAATCATCCCTATCGCAGCAAGTAGCACCGTCAAAAGCAGCGGTATATATACAGGTAGGTACCTGCTATAAAATGAGGCCGCCTGCGGTCTTTTACCGTAACGAAACCCTATAACCAGTGCCACTAAAGAGATTATGACTAACATTACCAGCGGACCGAACTTCTCAATCGGCAAAACCGCAAACCCCAAAAAAGATAGAAAAAGAGGAACAAGCATTAAGTAAATCGCTAAAAACCCAATATCCTTTTTCATGCCAAAGACCCCCAAGACCCATTATTATTTAGTGTAATTTTACACTAAATGAATAATTTAGTAAATATATAATTATTAATCTTTTTAAAAACAGAAGAAGATGGACAAGAGCATTTTAATATTGACCATTAGCGACATAAATTAAGAGAATAGCTGTAAAACGGATGACAAGAAGCTCTATTGGTGACCTGAATATCCAGATTTTGAGAAAACAAGGCACCAATAAACGCTATTGGAGACCCAAATTTCCAGTTTTTGATAAAACAGGGCACCAATGAGCACTATTGGTCACCTAAATTTCCATTTTTCGAGAAAATAGGGCACCAATGAGCCCTATTGGTGACCTAAATTTCCAGTTTTCGAGAAAATAGGGCACCAATGAGCCCTATTGGTGACCTAAATAATAAGGAAACGAAAAAATTGGTCACCAATGAAACCCCGACCCCACAAAAAAGAGAGGAACCATATAGAATACGCTCCTCCCCCATTATCAAACAGTTCTATTAAGAATTAAATCCTTCCTCCGATATACACTCAGAACGACTCCCATAATAAATACATTAAATATCATCGGAATAAATCCATAACTAATGAATGGCAATGACATGGACGTCAAAGGAAGCAGCCCAACCATCATTCCAACATTATAGATGAATTGGACGAGAAACAAGGTAACCCCGCCAACAAGCAACAGGTGTCCGAAACGTGAGTTGATCTGTAAGGAAATCATGACAATCCTCGCTGCAAACAGCGAAAGGATCACGAAAAGTCCAATTGCGAATAAATAACCGTAGTGATAAGTCAAATTGACAAAGGCGTAATCTGTGTGTTCAAATGGCAAGGCTGCACTTTTAGCTGCAGAACCGAACCAGCCGGCAGAAGCTAAACGTTCTTTCAGCTTCAGGTATGTATATCCCCATGTGGACGGATATTTTTCAGGATGGAGGAAGCCTAATATCCTGGCAAACTGATATACTTGTACAGTTGACCAGGCAAAAATACCAAACAAGGCAGCTCCCAAAACCGATATTACCGTTATTATGGCGGCGGCTTTCCGGCTGATCCTGCTCCACCACATCATGACAAATACCATCACAATATAAATGAAACTAACGACCAAATTCGGTACAGCCATTAATAAAAGCAGGGGTAATGCAAATAAGATGAAGTGCTGCCAGAGCTTGATTTTCGGGTTGTTGAAAAATGAAGCCCAGCCCAGAAACAAAAATGGCAGTGCATAGTAGCTCTCAATCTGGAACGGGCCAATCATAAAATATGGGACTCCATTTATGATTGTATTTGGGATCGTTATTAATAAAAATAAAAATACTACTCCGATTGAATAAAATACCCAGCCTTTGTTTTCATATTTTCGATAATCAATAAACATCATAGCTGCTGCAATCATTACACCTAGTAACACATGAATAGCTTTCATCACTAAATAACCATCTGATAACTCATCACCCAATGTGACCAACGGCAAAAAGCTCAATCCCATCGTTATCGCCAGCAAACCAATCAGCCACCAGTCAATCTTCGGTTTATGAAGTTTATTCATTTCATGTCCAAGCTTGGACGGACTTCCCATTTGGTTTACCGCTTTTTCCTCCGCCTCTGCTTCACTTAAGCCCTTCCCCATCCATTCCTTCTTCACCTGCTCGAGATGATATTCCAACTCAGACGCTACAAATCTCTTCGCTTCCTTAGAGCGGATGTGATTCGTCACTTCACTTAAAAAATGGTTCCATCTATTATTCATAGCACTGTCACTCCTCCAGCAATCCTTTCATGACGATTCGACCGGCAGCCGAAGTTTTCTCCTGCTTACGAAGATACTTCCTCCCTTTGTCGATGATCTGGTAAAATTTTGTTCCTTCACTATCCCAGCAGGAAGCAATCAACCGTTTTTGTTCCAGCATATGGAGAATGGTATATAAGGAACCTTCATTGTCCTCAAACTTTTTGAAGCCTCTGGACCTTAGCAGCCCGGTCAATTCATAGCCAGTTTTTTCTTGAAGAAGCAGTTGAAGGATGGCTAATGTGATTACCTCATCACCCTCAGCTGGCATGTTAATTTGTTTATGAATCTCTTTTCTCATTCTTTCTGAAAAACTTAATTCTTTAAAAGTAGACTTCTCCATGGATTTTCGGAGCTTACTCAACCGGTTTTCCATTTACATTTCCTCCAATCTTTCCTTCAGGAGTTCTTTTGCCCGTTTCAAACGGGTTTTAATGGTATTTTCTTTCACCTCTGTCACGAGGGAAATTTCCCTGATTGACATCTCTTCAAAATAGAACAGGTAAATCACTTCCCGATAATTTACCGGCAGCTCCATGACCGCTGATGCCAGCTGATCATCTTCTTCATCCTGAATGACGGTTTGCTCGACACTATCACTCTGGATGGAATCATAGAGAGGCTGATAATCGGTCGTGAAAACATTCTTGTTATACCAGCTCTTCAAATAGTCCTTGCAATGATTAGAAGCTATTCTCCAGAGCCAGGTGCGGAACTTCGATTTCCCGCTGTATGTATGAAGCGATTTATAACATTTTACGAAAATCTCCTGAGTTAAATCTTCAGCGATTTGCTTATTTTTCACATAAGAAAACGAGAGCTGCAGAATCTCTTGCCCGTATCTATTCATAATTTCATCTATTGCCTCTGCACCATTCTCGATTACGTTGATCTCTGCTGTTATTTCATCCACAACCGTTCCCCCTTCGTAGTTATAGACGACACTCCGTTAAAAAGGTTTTAGGAATATAATACAGGATAAAAGTTCTAATTTTTAAAAATTTGCAATAATATTCGTTCCAAATCTCTTTCATCTTGTAAAATAAAGAGAGGATTTCAATACCAAATACATATTTTACAGAATTAATAGTTAGGGAGGCTTTTTTATGATAAAGGAAGAAACTCAACAAGCCTATGCCCCAGAAATAAACGAAATACATGATATAAGCTTAGCACTGACCAACGCAAATGATTTTCTCTCCAGTCATTTTCTGGATGGAACCTTTACCTATGCGGCCCCATCCTGCGAGACTCTTTTAGGTTACACATCGGCCGAGCTCCATGGAAAATCCATTTTCAGCTTTTGCCATCCATTGGATCAGGATAAGCTGGAACAGTACTTTTCTTCTTATCAGTCTGGAGAGATTTTGTTTCGATTCAGAAGAAAAGAAGGGGATTATCTCTGGCTGGAATCGAGCAGCACGAGGGGTCCTTCTCAGTCCGAATTAGTACTTATTTCTAGAAATGTTACCCAGCGTGTAAATCGAGAGGGGAAATTAAAAGAACATCAAAGGAGAGATCGGTTATTCCTTGAACATTCCAAGGATACGATGGGGATCATTACTAAAAATGGAGTATGGACTTACATTAATGTGCAGGGAAAGAAATTGATGGGCGCGACCAGTTTTGATGAAATCATTGGTACATCTTTATATGATTACATTGACCCGCAAGATTATAAGCTGCTGAAAGAAAGCTTGGATTCAAGAAACTCCAGCGACTTTGAAATCAGTTTGATCCGAAAAGATAATGATTCGAAGAGGGCTGAGGTGCAGCTCATTCCGACAGTCTTCAAGAACAGGGACGTTTCCCTTATCATCATCAAGGATATTACAGAACAAAGGAAAACGGAGGACCAGCTGCAGGTAGCTGAAAAACTGTCGGTGATTGGCCAGATGGCAGCTGGGATTGCTCATGAAATCAGGAATCCGCTGACTGCTATAAAAGGCTTTACCCAGCTTTTGAGCGAGCATCCAGCAGAAGAAGCAGAAGATTATGCCGAAATCATCCTTGATGAGCTGGCCCGCATAGAGTCAATTGTCGGAGACTTACTTGTGCTAGCAAAACCACAGGCTTCCAATCTATCTCATGTAGATTTGATTTCGCTTGTAAATGGCGTTGTGAATTTGCTTAATCCCCAGGCAACACTGTCAGATGCCTTCATTAAGATTCAAACGGATACACCTGAATTATACCTGGAGTGTGAACCCGATAAAATAAAACAGGTGTTAATCAATCTTATACAGAATTCACTCGAGGCCATGACAAAATCAGGAGAAATTCTCGTTGACATCTCAAAAGATTGTGGACATGCTTCGATAAAGGTCATCGACCAGGGCACTGGAATTCCGGAAGACCGGCTGAACAAACTAGGTGAACCCTTTTATAGCACAAAGGAAAAGGGCACCGGACTCGGCTTGATGATTTGCCAGAAAATCATCAAAAACCATGGCGGCAAAATCGAGTTCACAAGCATCGTCGATGAAGGAACAACCGTTATGATTACTTTGCCAATTAAAGATAACCCCTTCGGCCACGAGGAGCCAGCCGAATTTGAAGATACCTTGTAAACTGTATAATAAAAGCCAAAACGAGTTCGGCTTTTAAGAAAAAAAGGCGACTAGCGGAATGTTTGATCTTCCCTTAAACTTTCCGCTTCGCCTTTTACCATGTCTATGTAATGCTCCTTTTTAAAAGGGTGAGTGTACTTACGAATCCTTCTAAGGCTCCCTCTTGTTACTGTTTTATTATTATGAATATCCACGATAACAGTTAAATAGATTTCCCCGTCATGTTTTACTATTCCCGTGACTTGGCTCTTTTCCATGTCCACTTTATATTCAGGGATAATTTTTAATGGGGCAAAAGAAGTCCAGCCTGCACTATTCGGTTTTATTCTAAACAACCTGAATCGGAAACTCCTATAGAATTCTTTAAGTTTGTTCATATAAATCCACCTTGTATTCCTCTTTTATACTCATAAAGAAACAGTCCAATTCTTTTTCGAATGAGGACTGCTTTTTGTTAGGATCAGTTAATTTTCTGTTCTGAACAGCTAAAGGATTTACTTTTCTCAAACGATTCTGCGGCCGCTTTTACCAAGGGCATAGTAAATGCCATGCTGAAGAGTTTGCATGCATTCATATTTTTTCAGGTGAGTCAGTGTGTGGGATATTGTCATGGCCAATTCTGCCGATATTCCGACCAGGATGACTTCTACACCGAGGAGGCGTGCAGCTGATCCCAATTTATCGATTAATTCTGCCGTGTAACTAGAAATGTCTTTATTCAACCCTGTTAAATCGAGAAGAACGTATCTTGCCTGGTATGTCGGCAAATGGTTCAATGTGTTCTGAATCAGGTCTTCCGCTCGATCTTCATCATATCTTCCAATCAAAGGAACCACGACGATTCCATCAAGTACCGGGATTAGCGGTGAAGAAAGCTCTTTTACCAGATTTTGAAGTGCTCTCGTTTTTTCTTCTACCAGTGCCTCAAGCTGCATAATTTGTTCAGCCTCTTGCTTCCTGGCCATGTTCCGGATATTTTGCTGAATATCGACCTCAGATGGGAAGTATTCGACAATTGTATATTCATTATTGGCACTTTGATGCTGAATTATTTTATACCAAAACTTCATCCCAAATAGACCTGTAAATACACCAGCATAATGTGCGGGCACAAAAATACCGTCTTTGGGCTGTTCACTCAGATTATTCATTTTATATTCCCAGTCATCCTTGATATATAAAGTGAATGCATTATTTTCCTGATCGATTTCATTAACTTTCACATATCCCCAACCAGCAGGAACATACGTGTTTGACAGCCAATCGACTACATTGGAGGTATCAATATTTTTCATTTCCTTGAACCCTTCGCCCACTATGATTCCCTGACGGAAACCTGTGGCTTCAAGAACAAGGTTCGTAGCTTCTTCACCAGAAATTTCATTAATTGTATCGAAGAAGGTTTTCATGGCAGACACCCAGAAAAATACGACATCCCCTCCTTCAAACAATACCTTTCCACTCGCTAAATCCCACTTCAATTCCACACCGCCAACAACAAGACTCTTTTGCATCTCCATTTCATTCACCTACTAGTAATAGAATTATGTAAAAAAGAAAATTGAGATTTATTATCAATCATTTATTCGACTTATTATCTTTCAATTCCTCCCAAATTCCTCAATTTTGCCGGAGTATGTATGAAACGCAACCATCAAAGCGTAAATAACTTTTGAAATAAAAAAGCATGAGATGGATTCCCATGCTTACGTCACGATCCTGTTACCTGTCCCCCATTTACATGGAGTGTCTGCCCCGTGACGAAACGCGAATCGTCGGATGCCAGGTATACGAAGGTCGGTGCAATTTCGAATGGCTGGCCTTGACGTTCCATCGGATTTCCGGCAAGAGCTACCTGGTCTGCCGAAAAGCTTGATGGAATCAATGGCGTCCAGAACCTTCCTGGTGCAACAGAATTAACTCGAATGCCCCTATCAACCAGGTTATTGGCCAATGCTCTCGTAAAACCGACATTCGCAGCTTTTGTTGCACTGTAATCAATCAGCTGGTCGTGACCGTAATAGGCAACGACCGAAGCCGTGTTAATGATGGAACTTCCTGCTTTTAAATGGGGCAGAGCAGCCCTGGTCGTATAAAAATGAGAGTAGATATTGACCTTGAAGGTATCATCGAACTGTTCATCTGTTATATCCAGAAGACTCATCTGTTGAAATTGGATGCCAACATGGTTGCAGAGAATATCCAGCTGATTGAATGTCTCAACTGTTTTCTCAACAATGTCGATACATTGCTGTTTGTTCCGCAAATCACCTGGCAAAAGCAAGCAGCGCTGGCCGACCTCTTCAATTCTTGTCTTCGTGCGGCTGGCATCTTCATGTTCATCCAAGTAGGCAATTGCCACATCAGCCCCCTCTTTCGCAAAAGCGATCGCGACTGCCGCCCCCATTCCACTGTCCCCACCGGTAATCAGCGCGACCTTTCCTTTTAGTTTCCCGCTCCCTTTGTAATGGGGATTTTCAACAATCGGCCGTGGAATCATCAGACTCTCCACACCAGGCTGACGCAGCTGCCTCTGTTCAGGAACCGTAAGGGCCACTTCCACATATTGAGTAATCTTGCCGTAATTCGGATGCATCGGGTAGGTTTGCTTTTCATCGTTCGACATCAGTAACCTCCTGAGACTTTACATTCTGAATCAGGATATGTTGGGCAGATGCCTATCGTGCTTGGCAATGAAAGGTGTCAAACTTGCTGTTGCTGAATAATGTGAAGTGAAGCTGTAGCGAGGAGGAGAATGATATGCAGAACTCACAATACACTCCGGAGGTAAAATTGTTGTTACTCAATCAGTCCAACGAGAAGGTGAAAGTCCTTTATAATGACAATAGTGTAAGGTTCGAGATGCCCAAAATTGGATTGCGGCCGCCTTATTATGCCTACCCACGATATGAACAGTATTATCCGATTATTTAATGAGGCAGAATCCCTTTTAAGAAATTTAAATGAAAAAGCTGCACAGAGATATAACTCTATGCAGCCTTTTTACATTAGTAAGGGCCCGTTTCGCGGCTTTTCTTCACAGCATCTTTTGTTGCTTCGTTGGCTGATAATGATCCTTGTCCACCTTGTCCATACTTCGAGTTGCCAGATTCCCGGCCTGGAACATTGTCTTCCTTGGCCATTTCTTTCAGTTCCTTCACACGCATTTCAATCCCTTCCTTCACGCGGCGGCCATAATCTTCATCCGCTTGAGTGAAGTGCTCGATCATTGCGTCCTGGATTTTCTTGTTGCATGCCGCCAGGGCTTCAGAGAGGTTTTTGATCACTCGTCACGCTCCCAATCATCAAAACTGCGATATGTGTGACCAGCTTGTCCGTAGTTGATTGGACGATCAATTGGCTCACTAACTACCGCTGCATTGTAAGATGGCTGATGTGGCGGATGCCCTTCATTACCCGTTTCCTCGAAGCCTCCGAGCATGGATGGTTCATAGTTGATATGTGGATTGTCCCCAGACTCTTTCGGGTCGCGTGTATCCATCTGGCCGCGATGCTGGTTCGTACGTACAGGCGCTTTCGGTGCATTCACCGGCAATTTCAGATAGTTGGCACCAATGCGGTATCGCTGTGTATCTGAGTAAGAGAAGGTACGGCCCTGCAGCATTTTATCATCCGAGAAGTCCATTCCATCAACCAGCACTCCAGTACCAAAGGCAGCTTGCTCAATTTCAGAATGAAAGTCAACTGGATTGCGATCAAGAACCATACGTCCGACTGGAAGCCATGGGAACTGATCCTCTGGCCATAGTTTCGTGTCATCGAGCGGATCGAAATCAAGTTCTGGATGGTAATTATCCTCCATGATCTGGACAAAGAGCTCCCATTCCGGATAGTCGCCGCGTTCAATCGCTTCATATAGATCCTGGGTTGCATGGCCGACATTTTTCGCCTGGATTTCATTGGCTTCTTCCTGAGTCAGGTTCCGGATCCCTTGCTTCGGCTCCCAGTGATACTTTACGAGCACAGCCTCGCCTTTCTCATTTACCCATTTATAAGTATTTACACCAGAACCCTGCATATGGCGATATGTAGCTGGAATACCCCATGGCGAGAATACGAAGGTAATCATATGTGTAGCTTCAGGTTTTCTTGAGACAAAATCAAACATCCGCTCAGGATTCGGCACATTGGATGCTGGATCAGCCTTAAAGGCGTGAATCATGTCGGGAAATTTCATCGCATCACGGATGAAGAAAATCTTAAGGTTATTGCCGACTAAATCCCAGTTTCCATCTTCTGTATACATTTTAGCGGCAAAGCCACGAGGATCACGTGCTGTTTCCGGTGAATCCTTTGCTCCTGCAACGGTTGAGAAACGGACCATAAGAGGAGTCTTTTTCCCCGCACCTGAAAAAACTTTCGCACGAGTATACTTCTCAACTGGCTCATTTCCCACTTTTCCGTAGGTCTCAAAATAACCGAATGCACCAGAACCACGTGCATGCACCACACGTTCAGGTACTTCCTCGCGATCAAAATGAGAAATTTTTTCGATAAAATGATAATTCTCAAGAGTCGCCGGACCACGATTGCCAACAGTACGGATGTTTTGGTTATCTCTAACAGGATGTCCCTGGCGTGTCGTCAACTTCTCACGCTTCATTTCTTCACCGTTCGAAGTGTTTTTATCCTTGCTCTCAGCCAAATTGAAAAACCTCCTTAAATTCGTCACCCTTATCGTATCTCCCGTTGGGAAATTTATACAGTCACTGTTTCATTTTAATAAAATGAATTCATTGATTGAAAATTGTGTTCCAGGTATTATGTATGAATCAATCGTTATAAGTCATTAAATGAAACTGCCATATTTTCCTATTACATTACCCTTAAGTGTACTAACTAAACTAGCCCCAAAAATAAAAAACGCGCTGACTCCGCAGAATCAACGCGCTCACCTAATCTATGATCATTCACCAAGAATCTTCATTTCTTTTAGCGGATAAAAAACAAACTTTGTCGTCCCCACTATACTATCAATTGGGACCGCTCCAATATGGCGGCTATCCCTGCTATTTCTTCTGTTATCCCCTAGCACAAAAACATGTCCCTCTGGAACAACTTCACTGCCAACAGGTGTTTCGCTTAAGGTAAAAGAACCCGTGAGCAGTCCATAAGGAATTTGCTTTTTACTTTCATTTAGATATGGTTCGTCATATGGCTTTCCATTTATATATAACACATCATCTTTGTATTCAACCCGATCGCCAGGAAGCCCGATGACCCGTTTGATATAATCCTTGTCCTCGGTTGCATGGAAAACAACGATATCAAACCGTTTCGGTTCACCGATTTTTGTTACGAACATCCTTTCCTGACTATGTAAAGTTGGCTCCATAGAGGCACCTTTTACCTCGATTGGCGTCATTAAAAAGCTTCTAACAACAAAAGCTAATACAATCGCGATAAGAAAGGCCTTCATCCATTCCCACATCTCACTGCGCTCTTTTACCATATGGCACATCCTTTCCAAACTATTCTATTGGATTCTATTTCCACATAGAACATTGGAAATCCTTCTTCTTTAAAAGTCAAAACAAAAAAGAGGCAGAAGCCTCTTTTTAATAAGATGGATTATTTTTTCACATACTCCATCAGCGTATCCGGATCAAAACCAAGAACCCAGTTGCCATTCACCTTCGTTTGCGGCACACCCAACTGGCCAGTTTCTTCAACCAGTTTTTGCGCAGCATCTTGATCGTATTGTACATTTACCTCTTTGTAGTTTAATCCTTGACCCTCAAGGAATTGTTTCATCATTGTGCAGTAAGGTCAAGTATTGGTGGTGTAAACCGTGATATCGTTCATTATAAATGCCTCCTTATAGTTTATATACCCTATAATGTATTATCCCAGAACTGCTAAATTTATGCAAAAGAGAAGTTCCGGGATACGTATGTTTTTCCCTATTTTACTGAAAAAAAACAGGATGGGAGGTATACATGCAGATCCAATCTACTGTATTTCTTTTTCAACTTCCTCTCCCCCCTTTACTGCCTTGGAGCAAACAGCATGACCGAAACACCTATTATACATATCCCTGCGCCAAGCCAATCGTATAGATCCGGTGTTTTCTTATCAATGCCCCATCCCCATAGTACAGACAAAACGATGAAGACACCACCGTAGGCAGCGTAAACCCTGCCAAATGACGGAAAGGATTGAAACGTTGCGATCACCCCGTAGATGGCAAGTGCCAGTCCTCCTCCAATTCCCCAATAAACGGGTTTTCCCTCCCTAAGCCACAGCCAGACCATATAACCCCCGCCAATCTCAGCAATTCCAGCTAAAATGAATAACATAATCGCACTAAAGATGACCATCACTTCCCTATATTGTTATGTAACTGCATTATATCGTAATTATAAGATATCAATTAAGGTGCTCAGCCTATTGCGTGCCTGTTTTAATTCATTTACGATAACGGAAAAATTTTATATAGCGGAAAGTTTATTATTATAGCGAGTTTCTCGTTTTTATAGCGACATTTTGATTTTTATAGCGAGTTTCCCTTTTATATAGCGATTTTTTCATTTTTATAGCGAATTGGAAATTTTCGAGGTTTTTTTCCAGTTGGATTTGATAGAATAAAGAAAATGGTTATGTCAGGCGGTATGGAAATATGTTGAATTGGCAATATGTCAGAAGTGTCAGTCTTAAAAGAGAGGAAGTGCCCTCCTTTCAGGAATATCCGTTCAATCTCCCTAGCTTCAAAGCTTTGGACGAGTTGACGCTGCATCCAAAGGTCACTTTTTTGATAGGCGAAAATGGGATGGGCAAATCGACTTTACTTGAAGCGATTGCAGTTGGACTCGGTTTTAACCCTGAAGGCGGTTCATATAATTTCAATTTCTCGACCTATGACTCTCATTCCGATTTAGGGAATTATTTGCGGATCGTAAAAGGAATAGAAAGGCCACAGGATGGATTTTTCCTGCGTGCTGAAAGTTTTTACAATGTTGCTTCGAATATAGAAGAGTTGGATCGCGAGGGATTCGGCCCAAGGATCATTGACTCATTCGGCGGAGAATCCTTACACGAACAGTCGCACGGTGAAGCCTTTTTCTCCACTTTCCTGCATCGATTTCGGGGCAATGGTATTTATATTTTGGATGAACCTGAAGCAGCGCTTTCCCCTTTGAGGCAGATGTCGATGCTGACTCGGATCCATGATCTTATCAATGACAACTCCCAGCTGATCATCGCCACGCACTCCCCGATCATCATGGCCTATCCAGATGCAGCGATCTATGAATTCAGTAATGAAGGCATTTTTAAAAGAAAGCTGGAAGAAACGAACCATTATCGCATCATGAAGCAATTTTTCGAAAACACGCCAAGGATGATTCATCATTTATTGGAGGACTAAGAGGGCATCAGTAGTTGTAGGAGCGCGAATATCAGGTTTTATTTTTCCACAAAAGCATTTCCGACGCGCAGCTCCCTAACTAACAGGAAGACACCAGAGAGAATACTTTTTTACAATCATAACTTTAAATAATCTGCATACTCTGTGATAGACTATTTTTATAGAAACCAACATGAGAATGATAGAAATAGATATAAGGGGGAGTTGTCGTGTTTAGCAGTGGTCTGATTCTTGAAGGTGGAGGCATGAGAGGTGTCTACACTGCGGGGGTACTTGAGTATTTTTTGGAAAATGAACTATTTTTCCCGTATGTCATCGGGGTTTCCGCTGGTGCATGCCAGGGATCTTCCTATGTTGCCAGGCAGCCGGGCCGCAACAGGCAAGTTACGATCGATTATGTTCAGCATCGTGATTACATATCCTATCGGAACTTATTTTTAAAAAAGGAATTATTCGGGATGGACTTCATTTTCGATAAGCTGCCAAATGAGATTGTTCCATTTGATTTTGAGACATTCAACAACGCGACGGAAAGGTTTCTTGTCGGCACAACGGATTGCATCACCGGTGAACCCATTTACTTTGATAAAAACGTTGTTCCTGAAGATTTCCTCAAAATTATCAGAGCCTCAAGTACATTGCCATTCATGGCGCCGGCCATCGAGTTCCAGGGAAGGACGCTTATGGATGGCGGCATCGCCGATCCAATACCTGTAAGGAAAGCAAAGGCTGATGGTGTGCTAAAAAATGTCATTGTCCTGACTAAACCAAAAGGATATCGCAAGAAAAAATCATCCTTTTCCTGGCTTCCGAGGTATATGTATAAGGAATTCACAGGGCTTCACACTGCACTCGAAACCCGCTATAAGATGTATAATGAAACGCTTGATTATATCGAGGAACTAGAAGCCAAAGAAGAAGTTTTCGTCATCAGGCCTTCCAAAGATCTTAAAGTAGGACGAGTTGAACGCAATCCTGAAAAACTGACCAAATTGTACGAGGTTGGATATGAGGATACGAGGGACAGTTTTGAGGCACTGAAGAACTGGTTGGGAGAGTAAATGATGCTGGTAAATGATGCACTGCAAGTTTTATCGAACAGCCTTAAACAAGATAAAAGAGTACAAGCTATTTTTGTAAAAGGATCTGTCGGACGCGGTGAACAGGACGAACATTCCGATTTAGATTTATACTGCCTTGTTGATGAAAAAGATCTGGATGATTTCCTTCAGAGTCGGATCGGCCATCTGGAGTCATATGGGAAATTGCTCTTTCATGATGACATCTTCATCGTTGCACCTCAGATTCTCGCCGTTTATGAAGATATGCTTCATGTGGATTTGTTCACAGTAACAGTGGAGACGTTCATTGAGAAAGACTTCTTCAAAGTCATTTATGACCCTAAGGATTTACTGTCAAAATTCATGACTACCCAAAACCTCAGGTTATCAGAAAGCGAATTTCAGGATGCAGTTGACGACATTGCCTGGTTTCTTTTTCAGTTTAAAAAAATGGCTACCCGAGGCAACGACTTATGGTCAGTGAATATGCTCAATCATGTCATGTTGAATCTCTCAAGAGTAATGCTGCATAAATATAACCCAGGACGAGCTCAATTAGGATTGAAGACAGCTGCAGCCTCACTGTCCGAAGAAGTCCTTAAAGAGTTGAGCGGTATCCAGGAACATATCACTCCAAGCAAGCATAGTATCGCCGCTGAGCTTCTTAGTGGTCTTATGAAACGCGAATCTGGCTGGATTCTTAGCGAAGTGGCAAATCCTGATAAGATTATATCTTTATGGAACAAGGTGTTAGATCAATAGTTGAAATTTGTACGACATAAAAAAGTGCGGCAATCCATTATGATTGCACGCACTTTTTGCTTATTCTAAAGAATTTTCTTCACTCTTCGTTTTTTTTGCCGGAGCAAACCATCCGACTAGGGCAATTGTTATCAATACCCCATAGAAGATTGTTGTCCAAAGTGTACTATGCGGGAAATCGTGATGTAAGACCGCGATGTCTTCATGCGCAAGTGTAATAACTGCGAGCTTCACACCGACCCATGCGACGATAGCATACGCAGTTGTTTCCAATGCTGGTCGCTGATCAAGCAGCTTGACGAACCATGTAGCTGCGTATTTAATCAGGATCAGACCGGCTATTCCGCCTAGAAGAACGACCAGGAATTTACCGCCGTCCATGCCGCCGAAATCTCCTAGTGGTGAATCTGGAAGGCCAAGAGCAAGAGCAACTGCTGCCAGAATGGAATCAATCGCAAACGCAAGGTCAGCTAAACCGATTTTACCAACTGTCGGCCAGAAACCCATTCCTCTAGCTTCCTTCTCTTCTTCCTTACGGATATTTTCATTTTCCTTACCAAACTTAGCCTGGATGACATGCTTCAGACCAAGATAGAGCAAGTACGCCGCACCAATGGCCTGTACCTGCCAGACGTTTGCAATGAATGAAATAGCAAATAACGCCCCAAACCTGAATACAAACGCCATGAGTATTCCATAATTGATTGCCTTTTTCTTTTGATCATCAGGTAAATGTTTTGCAATGATTGCCAGGACAAGTGCATTGTCAGCCGATAGCAAACCTTCAAGACCGATCAATATCAATAATGCCCAGGCATATTCGAGCCAAATGGACTCCATCAACCTCTCTCCTTCCTCTTCCATAACGCTTATGTAAATTTCTCATTAACAATAGAATTACCCATTAAGCCCTACACAATCCACATGAATATTGCGTATTTTTCTGAGTGTCATTCTATGTCCATACATCTCCATATACCTTTTACAGTCAAAAGATAAACTTACCAATATGTAAATGATAGAGACTATAATACTCTATATTTTTTCGTGAAAATATTCAACATTTTTGTTTTTCAGAATCAAAAAATAAACAGACAATTTGTCCGTTTACTACGGCCTGGCAATGTATAACCCCGACCTTTCCCCTGCTTTTCATGAAGAATATCGTAAGGATATCAATGGCTATAAAGGCAATGGCAGAAAGCGAGGCTTGGTGCATACGCTTTCCCTATTACTACTCTTTTTTCACACTTCCCAATTATACCACTTTTTCTCGAAAGTATAGAAATAAACTGCCAAGCTTGGCAGCTCAACCTGTAGTGATTTCTTGTTTTCTTGACAACTTTTCTCCATTTACAGCCAAACCTGTCATGATTCCTTTGTTTTCTTGACAGCTTTTCTTCATTTGCATTCAAACCTGTCAAGATTCCTTTGTTTTCTTGACAGCCTTTTCTTTAATCACCACAATGTTGTCTGAATTCAGCGCTTCTTCTAACAGCTTTTCCTCGGATCCCAGCAAAGTTGTCTGAAGTCATTACTTCTTCTGGCAGTTACCTCATCGCCCTAACACAATACTGTCCGAACTCTGGTCTAATTCTCCTCAACAAAAACAGCTGCCACTTCTGACAGCTGTCTGAGAAAAAACATCATTAATACTCATCTTGTGCTTGATAAGCCTGCCTATTTTTGAGTTTTGTTAACCTGTGGTTATGGTTGTAGCCTTTTAATGTTGATGTATGGGAGTGGGAAATATTGTGTTTTCTTTCTTTTTTCCAGTCATGATCGTCTTCGTCAAATTCATGGAGTAAATGGGCGGACCTCATTTCTTTTTTTGCAGTAATCACACGTTTCGATGGACGTTTTTTTCCTGATTGACCTCTTGAAACCATCACTGCACCCCCTGAATTCACAGTTTCTCTCTATTATTTTACCATGGTTAAAATTGTCCTATTATGAACAACAGATTATATTTTCTTGAATTTTTTATATTTTTTTCCTAAAAAACCCTTTTATTTAGTGTAAATTTACACTATATTGTATGTATGGTAAATAAATCAGAAAATTTCCAAAGGGGGAGCACTATGAATAAAAAAAAATCCCTAATAGGAGCCATAACTATAGTTGCTTTGATGTTGATATCAAGTATCAGCTATCTGTTATTGAGTGATCGGGATTCGTACAAGTATTATACAGGACTTGGGAGTGGTCTGGCGGTATCAGATGATGATCAGCGCATCGCCTTTTCCTATTTCAATAATGGGAGTTCAGCGATTTTTACAGCGAGACAGGATGGATCAGATGTTAAAAGAATAAGCAATCCGAATGAGGTTTATCACACTAACCCGAAGTTCTCACCAGACAGTAGCAGGATCTTATATTTATCACGAAACAAAGATCGAGTTCAGTCCCTATACACTGCCCATGTCGACGGGACCAATCCTAAAAAACTTTCAGATGGCGCACAGCATGTATCCGAGGCCGTTTTTTCTGATGACAACGAAACGATTTTCTTTTCGAGCACGCCAGCAGAAGAATTGCATAAGTCTGAGGGAGAGTCTCAGGAAGGCTATGACCTTTTTTCTGTAAAAATCGATGGAACCTCGATGCAGCAGTTGACTGACAGAGACTTCAATACAATGGAGAGCCTTGTCTATGCTGCTGAAAAAAAGAAAATCATCTTCAAGGATTTTGAAGATTTAAATGCTTTTGACCTGGAAGATCAAAGGGTGTATGCAGCGGATTTCAATGGGAAGTTGCCAAATGATATTTTCTATTTAACTTTATCACCTGAAAAAAATGCTGTTGCTTTTACGACAATAGCTGAAGAATCAAAAGACACTTCCCTGTTTGAATACGATTTATTTTTCAAGGATTTGCAAACTGGGGATACCGAAAGGCTCACCAACATGAATTCATCTGTCGTTTCACCGGTGTTTTTTAACCAGAAAAATGAAATTCTCTTCCTGGAGTATTTCAATTGGCCAAAAGAGCCAGAGAAATATAAATTACGGACAGTGAGCCTCGAAACGCAGAAGGTAAAAGAGGTTAAACTTGAAATGCCCGAACTTGAAACCAGCAACTTTGCGGTGAAAGCCGTGGATTACACGGTCAATAGCTGGACGGTTGGTATGTTGTATACGGTGCTATTAATGCTGGTCACAGTTTACGTTTTTCCTGGGAAAGTGTTTTTGCCGTCAATCATCAGCCTGTCTATCGGAATGCTCACCATAGCCGCCAGCTTTGTTGTTGCTGCCATGTACGATCCGTGGGCAGGAATTGGCGTAGGCATGCTGGCCACCGGAATTTTGGTCTGCACCATTATTGTATTTCTCTTCGCCCTTGCTCTTAAATTTTTCCGAAAAGGGGTGAGAAAATAATGTCCGATGCTGTTGGAACCGTCTTGACCCTTTTGTTGAACATTGCCCTTTTTGGCATTACGAATTATTTCGCCGTTAAACACTCCGTCAGGAATATAAAAAAACGGATTATTGCCGGATTCCTCTTTCTCATGTGCACCCCAGTCATATTTTTCAGCACCCTTTACTTTTGTTTTACATGGGACGACAGCGGCTGGGGTGCCGGAATCCTGGCCGTGATATTTACTGGGCTGTATCTGCTGAATGGATTGATCCTGTTGTTGTCCGCGCTTCATATTTATTTCAGAAAATAATCTCAGGCTGTTCGGTTGTTAGCTGCCGGACAGCTTTTCCCCGCAAAAATCAAAAAAGCTGCCAATGGCAGCTTTGATCAACTCTTCTTATCTTGGTCGTTTTCCCTGATTTCCTTTTTTATGTCATCAGTCAGTCCACTTGTTGCGTTCTTGAATTCTCTCATCGACTTGCCGACTGCTCGTCCGATTTCCGGCAGTTTGTTAGGCCCAAAGATGATCAGTGCAATCACGAGAATCAAGATTAACCCTGGAAATCCTATATTTGAAAGCATTGTATCTCTCCTATTGAAAAAAGTTACGTCTATTATATCGAATAACCATAGCAAATTAAACCCATATCCGTTTTTAGTATTAAATTCCCTTCTATGAAAATAATAAGGTTGACCATTTTTCAAAAGGAGTGTTTTTACAATGAAATTAAAATTAATGAGTGTAGTTGCATTCATGTTTCTCTTCATCAGTTTTTCCGGTCCAGCACAGGCACAAACAGAGCTGCCTGCTGACTTCGGTGCCAAGGGTGCTTTAAAGGATAATTCAATCACATTCGATGAAGCTTTAGTATACGCCATCCAGGACGAATACCTCGCCCAGGCCCGTTACGATGCAGTCATCGGGAAATTCGGCAACATCCGGCCATTCAGCAATATAAAGGCAGCCGAACAGCAGCATATCAGTGCCCTTGTTGCTTTATTTCAGAAATACAACAAACCGATTCCCGAAGACAACGCAAAACAATACGTTACAGCACCAGGTACATTGAAGGAAGCATTTAATGACGGAGTCCAGGCCGAGATCGACAATATTGCCATGTATGATAAGTTAAAAACCATCCCTGCCCTGCCTGAGGATGCAAAAATGGTTTTTACCCAATTAGGAAATGCTTCGAAAAACCACCTGAGAGCTTTTCAGAGAGGCGCCGGGCGGAATTAATAAAAGAGATTGGATCAAAGTCCAATCTCTTTTCCTTTTTCTAAAAACCTACAAATTTTTCGGTGGCAACTTCCCTGGCGGAGGTGTGCCATGCATATGAGTTGGTGCCGGAGCCAATTCCGGGATTTGTCCCATCGCTTCAGGATTTTCGATATATTCGAATTGTGCTTTTCCGTCTGGTGTGGCACCGGAAGCCCATTTTCCTTCAGCACTTTCCGTACCCTTTGAGAAGTTCATGAAAGAGTGGCTCACTTCCTGCTTTTCATACTGCTGGTTGAAGGTGCTTGGAACGACAAGCCCTTCTTTTTCCTCAAGCTCTGAAATGGCCGCAATCCATTGTAGCTGATGCATATGGTCTCTCGCTATCAGGAAGGAAAGCATGTCCCTGACTCCCGGATCATCAGTCATTTCATACAATCTAACCGCTTGAAGCCTTCCCTGCGTCTCAGCATTTAAATTCGCACGGAAATCCGCCAGCATATTGCCGCTTGCGATCGTATAACGTGCATTCCACGGATAGCCCTGGCTGTCATCCGGCCTTGCGCCAAGCCCGCCGACAATTGCATGCTGAGGATTCATGCCGCCCATGGCTGCAAGAATAATTGGGTCCTTCGCAGCAGCTTCTTGTTCCTCCACAGGTGCACCATCGAGCAGCTGGGCAATCATCGTCGCAAGCATCTCTACATGAGCAATTTCCTCCGTACCGATATCCAACAGCATATCGCGATATTTCTTTTCACCACGACAATTCCAACCTTGGAAAAGGTATTGGATCATGACGCTCATTTCTCCATATTGCCCACCGAGGATTTCCTGGAGCTTCTTCGCATAAACAGGATCGGGACGGTCCGGCCTGGCATTATATTGCAACTCTTTTATATGATAGAACATCTGCTAACCTCCAATGATTTTTTTCAATCGTGGTTAACATTTCCTTTCCAGAACAAAAATATGTACGTACCAAAAAGAGCAGTGCCCAACGGGACTGCCCTTTAACTAACTATGAAGCTTTCCTCTCAGCTTCCGTTTTATAATCTTCTTTCTTGACAAACTCCAGTTTGAAACCGAATAATGCAAAGATTATCGATAAAATTGGTACTGTGAAATTGAGCACAGCGTATGGCGCATATTCGAATGGATGGACAGAAAGCGCGGAGATAATGAACACGGCACATGTATTCCATGGTACCAGTGGCGATGTCACGGTTCCGCCATCCTCAATTGCGCGCGATAGATTTTTAGAATGAAGACCTTTGTCTTCATATGCTTTTTTGTACATTCGTCCTGGTAAAAGGACAGACAAGTATTGCTCCCCTGCAGCCACATTTGTTAAAAACGAGGTTGCGATCGTAGAGACAACCAGGCTTCGTGCTGTCCTGGCAAGCTTGAGAATTTTCTCTACTATTGACTGAAGCATTCCAGTCTGCTCCATGACTCCAGCAAAAGCCATTGCAATCAAAGCAAGGGAAACGGTATACATCATATCCTGAATCCCGCCTCTGCTGAATAATTCGTCTACAGAAGCGTTCCCAGTTTCAAGCGTAAAACCGTTTTGAAGTGTATTAACTGCATCTGCTATTGCGCCGCCTTGCACGGTAAATTGGGCGATCCACCCCATGAACACCCCAACGATAAGAGCTGGAAGTGCTGGTACCTTAAAGGCAACCAGTAGAATTACTGCTGCTGGAACTAAAAGCAGCCAAGGTGATACGATAAAATTTGATTGAATCACATTCATGATTTCAAGGATTTCTTGATTATCGACTCCGGCATTGCTAAAGTCTCTTCCAAGATACCAGTAGACTCCCAGTGCAATCACAAATGCGGGAATGGTTGTGTAAATCATATGGCGGATATGGGCGAACAGATCCGTTCCCGTTATCCCTGCCGCAAGATTTGTCGTATCAGATAATGGCGACATTTTATCACCAAAGCAAGAGCCTGAAATGATCGCTCCTGCTACCATTGGTGCTGGGATTCCCATGCTCATGCCAATTCCCATGCCTGCAACGCCGATCGTCCCCATTGTGGACCATGAACTTCCTATTGCCAGAGTGATCAAAGCTGTAATCACACTAATCGATACAAGGAACATGGATGGACTCATGATTTTAAGGCCATAGTATACCATTGTCGCGACAATTCCGCCGCCAATCCACGATCCGATGATCATTCCAACTGTAATAATGATTAGAATAGCTGGCAACGCCATTTTAATCCCTTTATAAATTCCTTCTTCAATGAAATTCCATTTAAAGCCTGCGAACCAGGCAACAAGACCTGCCACCACCGTTCCGATAATCAAAGGTATATGAGGGTCTCCTTCAAACTTCACTATCGTTACTGCCATTGCTACTACCATAACGAACAAAGGGATAATGGCAAGTCCAAATGGCACCTTTCTCTCGATACTTCTACCCATTTGTTTTCCTCCTTGCTGTCTCGTTAGCTGTCTTTACCCTAAAATCCATACAGTTAGACAAGCAAGAATTTGGAAACTAGAAGGATTCTGCATCTTATGTAGCTAATTAAGTATTATAAAAAGGAGGTAGACACCTTGAATCCATTTGTTTTTGCATGTATTGCCCCCCATGGAGGTGAAATCATTCCTGAATTGCAAGGATCCATTCCCGAGCGTATGGACTCCACCAGAAAAAGCATGGAGCTGCTCGGACAAAAAATGGCAGCTGCCAGCCCTGATTGTATCGTCGTGCTCAGTCCTCACGGTACAAGGATCAATGGACGATTTTCGATAACCGATTCTGAACGTCTGGAAGGAAGTTGGACTGAGAACGAGGCAACTATTAAAATGAAAAAAAGAGTAGAACAAGACTTAGCGCGAAAAATTAACGATGAAGCGATAAAAAACGGACTCCCATCGTCTATCATAAATTTCGGAACTGCAGCAGGCCCAATCTCATGCCTGCAATTGGACTGGGGTGCTATTGTCCCTCTCCGTTTCATGCCGGATGTTCCAGTCGTAGTGATTACACCATCAAGAGATCTTTCCTTCCAGGAGCATCTTGAATTCGGTGAATCTCTTCGTTCGGCAGTCGCTCAATACGACAAGAAAGTCGGATTAATTGCGAGCTGTGACTGGGCTCATGCTCATGACGAACAAGGTCCATATGGGTTTGACCCAGCGGCCAAAGAACTGGATGAACAAGCAGTACAGTTGATAAAAACCAATGAACTCGAAAAAATGGCGAACTTTGACGCAGATTTCATCGAAGCCGCTAAACCAGACGGAATCTGGCAAACACTCATCCTTGCTGGTGCAATACCACCCGAAGAGAGGCATATAGAATTCCTCTCCTACGAAGCACCAACATACTTCGGGCTAATCTGTGCAGAGGTTTTAACAAAAAGAAAAATCTAGTCATGAACTAGATTTTCTTTTTGATGTCTTCTTTTATAGAATTCAACAGATTCTCAGAAAGATTAGCCGGCAATGTGGTTCCATCCTCCACACTCCAGGCATTCATCAATTCCAAGTCTGACTTTTGAAAAGTGATGATATAATTCTGTTGCCCCAATGTCAATTCAACTGTTACATGTTCCTCACCATAAGATTCATCATCAATTATCATATTTGTCACTTCATATGATTTCATAGACTAACTCCTTTACTTATTATTTCTTGTTATAATAATCTAAAAGTAAAAATTTATTCTGGTTAACATAATATTTTTACGTACTACTAAATCAATGCAAAACGTGCCAAAATAACTCTGGGACGTAACTTCATAATTCTGTTATAGCCTTTATGAAAAATTCTAAACTACTACACTTTTACATGATCGGTTTACAATAAAATGCTTCTTCTCGACACAATTGAGGAATACTTCATGCGAGGATGTTTTTGAGGTGCAGTGGAATTCATTCTTAAGGTAAGGTTATCTAAAAACAGGACAGTATCTTGACGAAGTCATTTTTTCTATAAAAAACCTAATGGTAGTTAACATAATAATATTATTAATAACGTACGGGTTTAATCGCAAAAGATGAATCCTTCTGCCCTCTTTCCGTAATGAATTTTAAATGAACTCATATACTAGATTAATAGTCTCTCCAAAGGAGTAATCTCATGAAAAAATGGAAGAAACCTTTGTTTGTTTTGCTGCTCTCAACTGTCGGTCTGCTGGTGGTGTTGGTCGCTGGAGCGGTAATGTATGCTAATTTTTATGTGAATGATGAGGATATCACTGTTTCAGAGGAACTTTTTCCTGAAGGTGACCCGAAAAAGATTATGGCAATCTTTGCTCATCCGGATGATGAAATCATGATTGCGGGGACATACCACAAATTGAATAAGGATAAAGATGTTACCTCTGTCCTCGCTACTTTTACCAGAGGTGAAGCTGGCGGAACTGGCGGGCTTGTGCCTAAGGAAAAACTGGGCGAAACACGGACGAAGGAACTGGAGAAATCAGCGGGCATCCTCAATATTGATCATCTTGAAGTTTATGATTATCCTGACAGCGGCCTGGCTGATGCGGATCATGAGGACATCAAGAAAACAATTAAAAAACTAATTGATCAATATAAGCCTACAACTGTCATTACCTACGATGATGTAGTCGGTTTATACGGACATCCTGATCATGTAGTGATGAGCAAGTTGACAAGAGAAGTCGTGACGGAGGAAATGGAAAAAGAAGATTCCTCCGTGAAGAGGCTATATTTCGCCACACTTCCACAGCCAATGATTGACCTTGCACTCAAGCTATCCCCTACTTTCAAAGAGCGTTACCCACGGGATAAAGGCTTGCCTGAACCAACAATCGCCTTCCCGATGGCTTCCGAGGCATCTGCACGCAAACATGTACTGCTTGCACATGAAACACAATGGAAAACCGTTGCAAGCGTACAGCCGTACCATGACAAAGTCCCTTCATGGATTTATTACCGAATCTTCGACCGCGAGTATTATCATTTGGTCAAATCTAAATAATTTCAGAAATTGAATTAGGCATTTTTGAAAACTACTATGTTATAGAAATTGATAACATCTAAAAAACCTCTCATTTAAGCTTGGAGTCTAAAAAAGCTCCAAGCTTAAGCCCGCTTATTACGCTGCATACAAAAAAAGCGTCAATCCCTTTGGACCAACGCCGCTACTTAGGTAAAGTTAGACCTCAACATCTTCCCATCCACGATACATCTTCAAAACCTTGCATTTCACTTTTCCAGATGGTACTGACATAACCGTTTCGTCACCAATTTTCAGCCCTATCAATTTTTTAGCAACAGGTGTGTCATAGAAGATTTTGTTCTCCTCTACATTCGATTCGCCGTAACCGACGATCTCGTACACTTCTTCTTCGGTAAAATCGGGGTACTCAAACGAGCACTTCACGATTGATCCAATTTCTACTTCTTCAGTATTAGGCTCATCAACCTTAATCAGTTCCGCTGTCTTATACACATGCTGAATCTCCTGAATCCGTTCAACTAATATACGCTCATCCTGCTCCAATTTATGAAAATTAGGGTTAGCAATCTTATCGTCCCCACACGCATTGAAGGCAATATTTTTATCAAACCGCACTTGCTTCAGCTCTTGTTCCAAATTGTCAATTTGCTGGAGAACCAGCTGCTCTCCCTTAGCCGTTATTTTAAATGACATAATACTCTCCCCTATAAGTCAATAGAAATCCCTTTGGATATTTCTAATATACCCTGAAACTGCGTGAAAGAGTAACAATACATTCGTTTTAAGCTAGCTATACTCTTTTATCACATCAAACCTCCTGATTAGTTCATATGGTCTTGCTTTAAATGCTTCATAAGGAATGTAGTTTGCGTCCATTGCGTCAAGAGCCCTGTCCCTAAATTGTTTTCTTGTAATAAATTGTTCTATATTTTCTCTCGTTAATTTAGTGAAAAAGACTTCTGAAGTTTCTCCCTCTGCTGTTCTTACTTCACCAGATTGATACTCACCTCTGAAGACTACACATGTAACCCCGATCGTTACGTTTTGATAAATACCGGTTATTCCAAGTAAATTCACAGTAATTCCCGTTTCTTCGAATACTTCGCGATGAATGGCCGCCTCCAATGTTTCGCCTTCCTCAACCTGGCCGCCAGGCATTTCCATAGTGTCTGAACGGTGAAAATTCCTGACAAGAAGAACTTCTCCATCTTGATTTGTGACATACCCACTAACAGACAATAAATGTTTAGGTGGATGATAAGCCGAAGGGTATGGGGCAGTGGAAGACATGAAATCTTCGTCTGCATCTGTGTAAAAATCCATATCGTAAGGTTTCACACTTTTGAGTAGACTTTCGATTCTTTCATATTGCTCCTTGCTGGTATATTCCCAGATAACCAAAATCTCGTTCTTGGTGTCATTCACCCAGCGACCTATTAATTTTGCTCCATTTTTAATTTGAATCGGATAAATATGTGTATGAAAGAACCTATTAATATCATCTAATCTTTCAGGCTTGGCCTGGTAAGTATATCTTTTAATCATTTTTATCTCTCCTTTCACTTCCTTTAATTTCCACATCGATGAAGAAAAACCCTTCACTTTTTAAAGGGACCGTTCAGTTTTTTAGAAATTTATCAAGAAACCGACAAGGGATTCGCCTATTTTGATATCTTATTTATAGATATTATTTTGAGGTGAGAAAAGTGGAGATCAAGGGTATTAACCATTTATTATTTTCTGTTTCTGATCTAGAAAGATCAATTGCTTTTTACAAGAACGTATTTAATGCAAAATTATTAGTAAAAGGTAAAACTACCGCTTACTTCGATCTTAATGGTATATGGCTTGCCCTGAATGTTGAGAATGACATACCTGGTAAAGAAATTAACCAATCCTATACACATATAGCTTTTTCAATCAATGAAGAAGATTTTGAACCAATGTATAAAAGGTTAAAAGATTTAGAAGTGAACATTTTACCAGGCCGGATAAGAAATGAAAAAGATAAAATGTCTATTTATTTTACGGATCCAGATGGGCATAAATTCGAGTTCCATACGGGGACCTTACAGGATAGAATTGACTATTACAAACAAGAAAAAGGACATATGGAGTTTTTCGATTAGGACATAAAGTATCCTAAGATTGTTCTAGAGGATATCTTCCTATTTTGTTCGAAGTTGCCTGGGGTTCGGAAAAATTCCCGGCTGTTTCCTCCGGTTTTGTCCGAAGTTGCTTGGGGTTCGGAAAAATTTCCGGCTGCTTCCTCTGGTTTTGTCTGAAGTTGCTTTGGGTTCAGACAAAACCAATACAGTTTTCTCTAATCTTGCCTGGTTCACACAACAAGGAATTTCTACTCGCCTACAAATAAACAAAGCCGCCAAGATTGGCGGCTCTAAATGATTAACTATTATTCTGCTTAGCAACCCGTCCTTCAACTGATGCTTTCTTATCGCCGATCGACAGCCAGGTCACGAAGATTAGCATGATCATCGCTCCCATCAGCTGGACGCTTTTGAGCATCGTATCAAACCATATCACTGAAATGACCATTACGGTTAAAGGCTCAACACTTGATAGAATGCTAGTTTCAACAGCGGTTATATAGTTCATGCTGCCTAAGAACAGCAGGAAGGCCAGTGTGCCGAAGAAAATCGAGATCGTCATGATGAAAATAATCTTTGGCTGAGTTAAAATAAGCCATTCATTGCTCATCCAAACTCGGTTGATTACTCCCAGGACAATTCCGCCAAACAACATGCTCCAGCCAACAATCGCCAATACGCTCCATTCCTTCATTAAGCGAGCCGGATAAAGTGTATAGAAAGCAAATGTTAGTCCTACTGCGATTCCCCATAGCAAGGCGGCCGGACTGACCAGCAGATTGCTTAAGGAACCGTTCGTCAATAACAGGAACAGCCCGGCCAATGTACCGGCGATGCCAAGCATCTGATAGCGCGGCGGCCATTTTTTATGATTAAAAGAAACATAGAGTACCACAAAGATTGGAGCGGAAAATTGCAACAAGGTTGCCACGACAGCATTGCTCGCTTCAATGGCCATCGTAAAAGTGTATTGCAATCCGACCATTCCAATAATGCTGAATACGATAAGCTGATTCCGCCAGTATGGCGTTTTCACCACGGTGAAAATATCTTCTTTTTTGATTGCCAGGAACACAAGGATACTGCTTCCTGCAATCATCATCCGGATTGACAGGATAAAAGGTACTGATAATTCAGTATTTGCGAGCATCCACTCCATGATCGACCCCGTCATCCCCCAGAGCATGGCTCCAATGACAATCATAAGTATTCCTTTTAAACGTAACATCGCCAACGCTCCTACATTCTTTGACTTGAAATATGTAAAATCGAAAATCACCATTCAGATTCAAATCCATCTCATTAAATATTATATTACCATAAAAATAACAAAAGCCATTCATAAATAGCCAATTTACTAGACTTGCTGTCCCTTATTTTACCAACCCATAATCAACAGACATTCTATTAGAACGTCATTACTTTGGGTAAATAGTAAAAAACTCAAGGTGGTGGATGAATGAATAATGAGACCCAATTGCAAACATTAAGATCATATCGAACTGGCAAAATATTGCCGATTGCTGCTCTAGGCATTGCTGGGACACTATATGCTGTCAAATGGAATCGCCGGCGCAAGACTGCTGCTTCTTCCCACTCAAGGATGCTTAAAAATATTGAGCAAGCTGCAACACATATTAAGCTTGAATGGAAAGGTGTTGACAGGCCATATCGTGTTTTTCGAAGTAATAAACTCGTATACGAAGGACTGGAACCGAAGCTGGTGGATCAAAACCTTGTTCCGGGGACACTTTACACATACTGTATAGAAACCCTTGATGATCATGGCAATGCAATGGACAGAATGCGAATCCAAACAACTACTGCAGTGGATTTCAAGGAAAGAGAGAATGTTCTCGAGGATTTGCTAATTACCACGATTGTTATTCCTGGTCAAATTAGTTTTGAATGGGAACCGATCGAGGGTGTTTCGGAATATAGTATTTTCAGGAACGGGGTAAAGCTTGGAACAGTAACTTCCTGCGCTTTTACCGATAAAGAAATCGACGATGATAAGGATCATACTTACAGAATCGAAGCCAGGCGGCCTTTGCAGCGTTCCGATCAGGTAAAATGGGAGCTGAAATCGGTTATCGCCAATGCGGTGGGGGTAATCAAGAAAGATTCTTCTACTGAAATGGCGGCTGATGAAGAATTTACTATCACCAAAAGGATTGGACCAATAAACGGATTGTTGAAATCTCCGCAGGAAAGCAAACTTAAGCCAGGAAACTGGCAGCTTAGATACACAACATTTTTAAAAGAAGAATGGCTTAAGAATCCGAATGCCGCTTCACAGGATCAAATTTTTAAAGGCGATCATCGCTCATTCGATCCTGAGTCCTCAGAATTCAGGACAAGGGGCGACATATTTATCGACACTGATAATCCGTCTGCACTTTTAAGCAAGGCTACCGGTAAAACAGAGGCATTCAATAGTGAACAGGAACCAATAGAAACAGCGAGGGCATCTGACGAAGGAATTCAATTGGATAAGGTGCTTACAGACGATGACAGAGTCAAGTTTCACCTGAACCATTCTGTCAGCAATCCGCTCGTCGTTTCCCCTGCCATTGACTACCATGTTTGCGGAACCTTTTATAAAGACAACGAATACGATCTGGTCGGAATCCACGATCAGGCCCCTGAACACGAGGTTTATCTTAAGGAGCCGGGAACAGATGAATGGCAAGTCATCCACCAGGCTCACAGCAAAGGGCTCGAAATGATGGCAGATCCAATGGCCAATCATTACTGGCGCTACTCTACCTTCACTAGCTAAAAAAACGGAAAAGCTGACATTCAGCTTTTCCGTTTTTTACTTTATAAAAATCTCTTCCGCACATTGGGCGGAGGCAGCATACAGCTGTCCTTCTGGCCGAACCATTTGATACGGTTTTTGGCAATTAGGTCATACACCACATTCCTGATTGGAGGCGGAACGATCATAAAAACATATAGAAGCTTCCATGCCCCGCGCAAATGTCGACTAATTCTCAAAGCGGCGGAAGATTTATAATAAACCTTCCCATCCTCAATCAGAATCATGCTGTCCACATCATCAGGCACATTATATTCCTTCAGCAATTCCTGTCCGGCATCACTCTGGAGCGATGCGAAACGGAATAACTCTTTTTCGTCACGGTCTAGAATAAATTGGACACTCGCATCACAAAAGTTACAAACTCCATCGAATAAAATCACTGGCTGCATGGAAATCCCTCCTTACTCTAGCTATCTTTATATTACCATTTATCCTCTTTGATCAAAATGAAACAAAAACCCACTACAAAAAGCTCCCCTATGTTCATTATTCTGCTGGCTCTAATACATAAAACTGGGTTGCTGCCCATTTGTCCCGGGACATCTCCCCCACGAGCCTCATTTTGAATATAGTGTAGAAGCTATTGGAGGTGACTATGATGAATGGCTTGTATACACATGGTTCCTCCTCCCGAGGTGAGTTGCTGGAATGGGAAAAGCAAGCACTTAAAAAATTCTTTCTGAAAATGAGTGATAAAGAAAAACCTTTCCCCTGCATACCTGCAACGATTGGATTTTCAACGAATCAGCTTAGATATGGATTTGTTGGAAATCCAAGGAGGGACACGACGATCAAAGAGCTTGCAAGCTTATTGACTACCTATACAGAACAATCAAGGGAGTTTGGCAATTACACTTCTTTGATTATTTTCTATGAAACACCAGAGTCGATGAAGAATGCGCCTGTCGAGGAATATGAACAAATTTTCTGGGAGCATCTTTCAGGCTTAACTGCATTGGATGCATTTGAATGGCCCAATGATATCCCACAAGACCCGCACGACCCAGTCTGGGAATTCTGCTTCAATGGAGAGAAATATTTTATGTATTGTGCAACCCCTGCACATAAAAACCGCAAGAGCAGACATTTTGACGTGATGATGCTTGCGATTACTCCGCGCTGGGTTCTGCAGGAATTCAATAAATCTCAAAGCTATGCCAAGAGAATTAAGTCTCAGGTAAGAAAAAGGCTAGCGAAATACGATAGCATCTCAATTCATCCTGACCTGAACACATACGGAGCACAGGATAATTTTGAGTGGCGCCAATATTTTCTTCGGGATGACGATACTTCCCTATCGAAATGCCCTTACCATCGGTTCCTGAAACTTTTGGGCAAAAACACTTAAGAAGCGCAGGAAGCTCCTGCGCTTTACTTTTGATTCAGTTGTCTAATCAGGTCATTGGCAGTAACGATCGTAGCAAACTCCTTCTGAAGCATCGCCAATTCATGGTCCTGGATGGAATCCGCAGTGTGCTTCACTCCCTTGTGGTCCGTGATTTCAAAAGCGGCAATTGCGTCAGACACAAGGAAACTATTGAAGCCGAGGTTTCCGCTCATCCTGGTCGTTGTCGAGACACAGTGTTGAGTTGATAATCCGGTAATCACCACTGACTTTATCTTGTTTTGTCTCAAGTACGATTCCAGCTCGGTTCCAATGAAGCCGCTGTTCACGTTTTTCGTAAAAATAACCTCCCCTTCCAAGGGTTTTACGACATCCTTGAATTCAGTACCCTGTGGCTTTCGGTGATGCAAAGGAGAGGCCGGGTCAAGCGAAAGATGCTTCGTATAGATGACATGGCCTTTTCTATTCCGCCATTCTGTCAATAAACTTGCGATATTCCCTTCCGCTTCGGGGTTATTCCGCTTTCCCCAATATGGATCGTCAAACCCCTTTTGAACATCCAAAACAAGCAGTGCAGGAAGTTCCATCATATTCATAGTCATTCCTCCTTAGTCACTGCTCATTTTTTGTCATTCGGGAAGTTTTTACTCATGATAGTAATCTTCCATGGAAATTACTTCAAATCTATTCACGAATCATGTTAAACTCTATGAAGATGTTTTTACATAGGCGAAAACTTGATGAGGAGGATTTTTGTGAAACGGTATTCGCTGTTATTCATGTTATTCACGTCACTCGTTCTTTCTGCGTGCAGCAGTGATGAACCTGATGAGAAAGTGGTAGCCGAACAACCGGCTAAGGAAGTTGTCAAAAAGGAAGAAACAAAGCGGAGTAACCTTGATCACTTGAAGAATATAAGTTTAGAAGTAACAGAAGAAAGCCTTCTAGCCCTGGAGCCCGGCTCGATGATGGTCGACCTGAGCTATGAAAAAGATATAGAGGATATCGGTTTCAATACCCCAGAACTGGATCCAGAGTTGAAAAACAAACTGCCGGCAAAGCTTGAACAGCTTGCTAACGAAACCGATGATTTAGAGACGATTAAAAAAGGACTTGTTTCCCTTTTAGCCAGTCCACACTACAAAAAGATTATCGAGAATGCCAGGGACTATGAACCGCATTTCGAGGAGCCTTTCCTGCCTGACCCGACAAAGTCTGAAAGTACAGATGATGAAACGAAGGCTTCAGATAAAGCGATCATCCTTCTTGATGCAAGCTCAAGTATGCTTCAACAAGTGGATGGGCGGGCAAAAATGGAGATCGCCAAAGACGCTGTAAAAAGCTTCGCCAAAACAATCGGCCAGTCCAGTGAGATTTCACTGCTTGTTTATGGTCATAAAGGAACCGATTCAGATGCCGATAAAGGAGCTTCCTGTTCAGGAATTGAGGAAGTGTATCCTATAGGAAAATACGAAAAAGAAGTTTTCCACGGAGCGGTCGATTCCTTTGACAGCAAAGGCTGGACACCACTTGCAGGTGCCATTCATAAAGCCGCAGAAATGAGCAGCAGCTATGAGGGCAACACGACGATTTACATTGTTAGTGACGGAGCGGAGACCTGTGATGGAGATCCCGTCCAGGCAAGCAAGGACCTGATTGCCAAGAATGCTGAAAGTACGGTCAATATCATTGGGTTTGATGTTGATGGCGAAACAGAGAATCAGTTAAAGGCAGTTGCTGAAGCCGGAAACGGAGAATACTTCAAAGCTGATAGCCCTGAGGAATTGAAAAATACGATCCAGTACGAGTGGCTCCCCTCCACCCTTGACCTGGCATTTGCCTTTACGATGGCACCAGACGGATGGGATATGGTCGCTGAATATAAAGTTGCAGAAAAGTCCCCGCTTGAGTTATGGACCGTTGGAAGAAAGGAAGCACACCGGATCATCGACGCAGCCGCCATCATGTCCGAGAACGGCTGGGTCACAGATGAACAATATTCCGAGTTAAGGGATTGGGGCTTCGAACGCAGCGAGGCCATGAAAGAACTTCATTATGCCATGAGCAAAACCAATCGCGAAAAAGCAGACACAGAAAGCAAGGAAATCAGGCAAAGAGTGGATGACTGGGTCGAGAAAATGAAAGAACTGAAAAAAGAGCGCGGAGATACTTGGTAAAACGCCTCGTTTTAACTGTCATTTTAAACAACTGGCCCTCAGATAGAGGGCCAGTTGTTCCGTTCACATATTATCCTTGTTTTGTTCATTTATCTCTCACTTTTTTGCCAGCCTAAAGCTTCCTTGTGCACGTATAATTAGCCTGTAATCCTCTTCAAGGAGCTGGTAAAAATGCGAGAGAAAACAATAGATTACATTTTAGGCTTCACCCTATTTTGCATCGAATGGACAATCCTGCTTTTACTTTGCGGTAAGGAAAAAGCTTAATATCAATTACCCAAAAACTCTTGCCCAGCAAGAGTTTTTTATTCTATCGCCATTCCATGGCTAGTAATCATAAGTTTTATTTTCCTGTGTTGTTGTGCTCCATCATAAACAGATTTGTTCACAACCATTTTTTCTCCGTTAAGTTGAATCCAGTATTTTCGTTCCTCTGCAAAATTCCCATAGATATTTTTGGTCGATATACTTATCCCTTTATCTTCAACAACTCCCACTGCAGAATCCACCTTAAAATTTACATAGAGATAATCATCATACGCAAATGCCAAAAGAACAATGCAGCAGGCCCAAATCATACAATAGAGTATTTTTTTCATCCTTATCACCTATAGATAGTCTGCGATAAATCAGAGGGATATACTCATAAAATTTGTCCCATAGTATCGGTTAAACTGCCCCTATACTATGGGACAAAATGATTGACACTTTATTTTAAAAATTATTTCTTATCATTCCAAACTCCGGCTCCAAAACCGACAGCCAGGACACTGAAGATACTTCCAATCAATATTATAATTGCAGTCAGTCCAAACTCCTCCTTTGAAAATCACCAGTGCTTTGGCCTTTTTAAATTCGAAGGTAATCTTGTTTCAGCATTTCCTTTCGCTGAGTTTATTTGAGCCTGAGTCAGGTAAAAGCTGCCTTTCAGGTTTGCTCCGCTTAAGTCAGCGTCCCTCAGGTCTGCACCTATAAAATCACACACCCTCATGTCAGCTCCTTTTAGGTCAGCTGCAATCATCATTGCGCCGCGCAAATCGGAACCTCTAAGATCAGCACCTTTTAACCTTGCTCCAAATAGGTTCTTTCCTCTAGGATGCTTTCTGTTTTTTACTTTCGAACGCACCAATTCACTCGTTTTTAAGAACAGCTCGTTTACCTTAACTCGATGTGCAGGAATATCCAAACACAGAATCTCGGCTCCTTCAAGATTTGTTAGCTCCTCTGTTTCTTCATAGACTTCCCTAAGAAGATTGTATAGAGGTTTCGCCTCTTCTAGTGACATCGATTCTTCCAGGTAACACAGCATTTCATGAAGCTGCTGCATAACCGGAAAAACATCAAACATTTCCTTTGCTGTCTCTGGCTGGACTCTCCAGTCTTGTCCCTTATAAGTAATCTGCGAAACCTTCTGCCCAGCACCGAAGCATTCATAAACCGTACATCCTTTGAAGCCTTCATCCCGAAGTTGGTTATGAATCCCACAGCGGTAGTCCTTCTGCAAGTTCTGACAAGGCACCCCGGCATCTTTATCAAAAGCAAAGTCAGCTGAATTTGCATAAGGCAAAGCCACACAGCATAATCCAAAGCAGCTTTCACAATCAGCACTTAATTTATTCTTCAACATATGACCATTCATTTCTCTTAATCTCCCGCAGTAAAATTCCATCTTTTGTTAATTATAGTTTATCACATTATTCCTCAAAAAAAGCAAAAAAGCAGGGGGATTCCCTGCTATCTTGTCACTATCCCATACTTCGCATCAAGCTCTTTCCTTAAAAAACTTGCCAGCTCGAGCATGCCGAACTTCCCTGCCTTTGCTTCGGCATCTGAATTGTAATTGGTATTCGTGTTGATATCATAAGTAAAAATTTCACCAGACTCATTTCTGATAAATTCGATTCCGGCAACATTAATATTGTTTGATTCTAGTACTCTCTTATATTTTTCAATAACAGGGTCGTTGAACCCTTCAATCACCTGGAATTTTGGCTTTTCTTCAACCTCTTCTCCTACAGGGCAGAACAGGTCCCCAATCTGGCAGGCATCTGCCGGGCACAATTCAAATCCCTCCGAAGTATCGACTCTCACTGCATAGACAAATTCGCCGCCGACGAACTCGCATCTAGTAATATAGCTTTCCGGGGACTGAATATATTCTTGAATGAGCGTCACACCATCAACCGGTTCTTCGAAAGAAGGTCCGCTAACATATGATTTCAATGCATCAATCGATTGAAACAGCTGAACCCCCAGACCTTTACCTGCACGATTGTGTTTCGTTATAAATGCCTTCCCGTCAAATTCCTTTGCAGCATCCAACAGCTGTTTTTTACCAACAGTCGCAATTGTTCTCGGAGTCCTTACTCCATGCTTGGTCAGCTCAAGATATTGCTTGACCTTGCTGACTTCCAGTTCCAGCGCACGCGATCCGTTGAAAACTTTGCGGCCGTGAGCCTCCAGCCAGGCTAAAACCTGGGCAGTATATTCCGGAGCGAAACGGTGGCCCCTTGTGTGAGACGAAGCACTCATCCTGCTATAAAAAATCCCTTCTGGCGGTTCCTTCGATAAATCCAGCAGGCCTTCGTCCAGATGCCATTCTTCATATGGGATTCCCTGCTCTTCAAGCCGCTTTGTTAAATGTATTGTCCATTCACTATTTTCATGTATGATGTATACTTTGGTCATTTTAATCCATCTCCTTCATGTAGATCAAGCAATCTCTTGCTTTCTTTTTGCCTCAACAAGCGGCATTACCTGCTTTGCGAAACGTTCCATTTCCTCGAGCTGCGGAGAAAATTGCAATAACAGCAACCCTAGACCTGCTTCTTCGTACTGTAAAATCCGCTCGGCAATTTGCTCTGGAGTGCCAACCAAATTCGGGCGCAATCCCCTGTTGGATACAGAATAATCCTGCAGCTGGATTTGCTGTTCTAACTGGGATTTGCTCGTAAAATCTTTAAAGCCGGCATAGGCACTTGATTCTTTCACAGTCGTGATACGTTCCAATTCTGCAAATGCTTCTTCCACAGTGTCTCTGCAAATCACATAGGCAGCCATTCCGAACTCCGACAGTTCTTGATTAGACGTAGCGGCTCTACGGTCTTTCATGTCTGTTATTTTCCGTTCAATTTCTTCTACTGTCCCGCCATGCATGACATAGGCATCGCATTTTTCAACAATGGTCTGTTTTCCTTTTGGACTTTCCCCGCCGGCATAAAGAACCGGATTCGGCCGCTGAACCGGTTTCGGGAACAGCTTCGTATCCTTGAGCTGATAATATTTGCCTTCATATGAAAAGTTGTCTTCACTCCAAAGGCCCTTGAGTACATCGATGAACTCTGTAGTCCGGTCATAACGCTCATCATGCTCGGTAAAAATCCCGCCGTACTGGCGCGCTTCTTCCTCCCACCATGCTGAAACCACATTAAGAGTGAATCGCCCGTTGCTAAGCTGATCAATGTTCGCTGCCATTTTTGCCGTGATGGCAGGATTGTGGAAGCCCGGTCTTACTGCAGCCATGATTTCAATTTTTTCTGTTACCGAAGCGAGTGCTGCAGCAGTTGTCCAGGCTTCAAGAGAATCGCGCTCTGGACCTTTTATATCATTTAAGTATAATTCTGCAATTAATGTTGTAGAGTAGCCCCATTGCTCTGCTGATTGAATCACTTTCTTTGTATAGTCAAAGGTAGGTGGCATGTTTTCGTCCTCTACATTCCTAAGCCATCCGCCAAAGATTGGCAGCCAAAATCCGTATTTCATCCTGATCTCTCCTCCGCTCAATTAAACTAACTTTTCCAACCCGTTAAGTTGGTATTACACAAAAAACATAGAGACTTATGAATAAGCCTCTTAAAAAAGCTCCCTTCATAAAGAAGAGAGCTCTTGAATACTCTCTCCTCATCTTTCAGACCTTTAGTCCGCAGGAATTGGCACAGTATTCTTTCAGAACCTGTTGCCGAGGTTTCGCAGGGCCTTTCCCTCCACCTCTCTTGATAAGAAGACATTTAGTATTTAATTTTAGTGCGATAAAGTGATAATATTCTAAATTCATTCAAAAGTCAATTCGTTTATCGAAATATTTTATATTCCAACCGGAAACCCAGACAGAAATTTATTTACCCTTTGAGATGCTTCGATCAGTCTTTCTGGCGGCTGAACCATGGCAATTCTTACATAGCCTTCACCTTGTTTGCCAAAAGCATCACCAGGAACGACGACTATTCCTTCCTCATCAATTAGCTTGAAGGCGAAATCGCGTGATTTCCAGCCAGCAGGAATTTTAGCCCATACGAACATCGTTGCCGGAGAATTGGCCACTTGCCATCCGCTGCTCCTAAACCCTGAAACCAAAGCATCTCGTCGCGCCTCATACTGCTTTAGCTGATCCTTCAAAAAAGAATAGTCAGAAGTCAATGCCGCAATCGCTGCTTTTTGGATCGGGTAAAAAATACCGTAATCGATATGCGATTTGAAGGAAGCAAGAATGCTGATCACCTGCGAATTTCCAGCGACATAGCCAATGCGGCAGCCCGCCATATTGAAAGTTTTGGAGAGTGAATTGAACTCAACCCCAACATCCTTTGCACCCGGTACGGATAAGAAACTAATTTGCGGATTCCCATCATAAATCAATTCAGAATATGCGAAATCATGGACGATCAGGATATTATGTACTTTTGCGAATTCGACCACCTGTGCAAAAAAGCTTCGGTCAGCCAGAGCGGTGACAGGATTTCCCGGATAACTCAAAATCATCATCTTCGTCTTTTCTAATATTTCAAGAGGAATCTCATCCAGCTGCGGCAGGAATTTATTTTTCTCCAGTAAAGGCATTGGATAAATAGTCCCGCCTGCAATCGTCACGCTAGCTTCATAGATTGGGTAACCTGGATCTGGAACAAGTACATAATCACCTGGGTCAATGATCGCAGTAGCAAGATGCGCAAGTCCATCCTGTGAGCCCATTAGCTGCAGAACTTCCGATTTTTCATCAAGCTCAACCGAATAACGCTGCTTGTAAAAATACGTAACCGCCTCATTGAATTCACTAATTCCCTTTAATGTGTATCCATATCTCCCTGGATCCATCGAATATCTAGCAAGCTCCTCCATGACAAATGAAGGCGGCCCAAAATCCGGACTCCCTATACTCAGGTCAATCACATCTTTCCCGTTCATCAGGACAGCCTGCTTTCGGTCAACCACTTCCTGAAAGATACTGGACGTCATTTTTCTAATCTTTTCTGATCCGTAGATATTCATGGACATTCCCCTTTACTGTTCATTAATTCATGATGTTTTCATGGAGGTTGATTCCTCTGAATTTTTAAAATATAAATTCGATTATAACAGTTTCGTTTGATCAGTTCTAGAAAAAAATCAAAAATGACTTGCTGGGCCCACTAACCAGCAGCTGTTAATGCTTTTTGCGGGTAATACCAGTTGGCCAAGATTTAATACCAGTTGAAGCACTTTTAATACTAGTTGAAAACTTTTTAATACCAGTTGTCGACGAAATAATACCAGTTGATCATTACTGTTGGAATTGCAAAAAAACTTTATGAAAACTATTAAACAAAAAGAGCTGCCAGTGGCAGCTCTCCATTAAGTCCGTGTAATAATCTTATCAATAATCCCGTATTCCAAAGCTTCCTGGGCACTCATGAAATAATCCCTGTCAGTATCTTTTGCGATTTTATCCACAGGCTGGCCAGTTCTCTCAGATATAATTTGATTCACGTGATCACGTAGCTTAAGGATTCTTTTTGCTGAAATTTCAATTTCCGTCGCCTGGCCCCTTGCCCCGCCCAAAGGCTGGTGAATCATGATCTCACTGTTTGGCAGTGCAAATCTTTTCCCTTTTGTACCGGCAAGCAACAGCATGGCACCAAAAGATGCGGCCATTCCGATACAGATGGTGCTGATATCGGGCTTGATGTATTCCATCGTATCAAAAATCGCGAATCCTGCTGTGGTTGAACCTCCAGGACTATTAATATAGATCGAGATATCCTTTTCAGGATTATCTGCCTCAAGAAACAGAAGCTGAGCAATAACGCTGTTTGCCACCTGGTCATTGATTTCATCTCCAAGCATGATAATCCGATCTTTTAACAGCCGGGAATAAATATCGTATGAACGCTCTCCCCGGTTTGATTGTTCGATGACATAAGGAATTGTACTCACTATGGTCCTCCCTTTCCTGCTTACGCAGCCATTTTGAAAGTAGAGAGAGGGGAACGGGCGTGCAAAGACATCTCCGGTGAACAGGGAGCAAGTGAAGCGATCTCCTGGATGCTTTCAAGCAGCACAGTCGGATCCTCAGACTGAAGTGATTCACAAAGCAAGTCTGACAGCAGCTTTTCTTCATCCTCGTTGAGTTCCTGATCCACTTGTCGAAGGTTTCCATCGCGTTCGAGCCGTTTTCTGGCCCGGTGAAGTGATGCTTTTATGGCCATTTCCGTTGTCTCCATTAGCTCAGCAATTTCCCGTGATTGAAAACGGAATGCTTCCTTCAACACGAAAATAACAGCCTGCTTCGGCGTCAATTTGGACAAAATCATCTCGACTGTATCGATTACGTTGCCATGAGTGAATGAAGCGAGATCTTCCGATATTCCCGTAATCTCACGGCTGCGCTTCCTGACCGTATCAACCCAATGGTTGTAAGCCATCTTTTTCAACAATGCCGAGCTGATCTGTGAAGGCTCATAATGGCGAATCGCCTTAACTGTCACTTCCTGCAGAAGGTCTTCACCATCCCAGCTGCTCTGCGTTAAAAACCGGCAATATCTCTTAAGATTGTCATAATGGTCCATGACACCGGTATCCTCTGCTATATCCATTTTTCTGAGCTTGTCGATCGACATCCTGTTCACTCCTTTGAACCTCTCTGCCCCTTAAACGGATTGAGGGAGGGGAAAGATACGGCCTGCAAAAATTTTTTATTCTTTCTTCAATATATGCTGGGACCGGATTTAGCCAACTTCTTCAGTCGTTTAATTTTTCTCAACCTAAACAGTGCTACAACTATTGCTATTGTGGTAATTGGTATCAAAGCTAAATATAGCCGGGACACTGGCGGATTTTCGGGAAAACGGTCAGGATAAGTTTTCTTTAAATGCTGGATGAGCAATACTTCAAACTCACTAATTGAGATGCCTTCCGTACTGACTCCCCATTCCTCAAAAAGGCGGACTATACCACCAACAGGACGAATGTTATCCCTGGAGGGAGCATATCCTAAATCGAAATTATACTGAACATTGGTAAGAAGATATTCGTCCGGCTTTAACTGTAAAGGTGGAAAGGATTTTGAATAACCAAATTCGACGATTTCATACCTTCCCTCAGATGGTTGAGACACTCTCATTGAACCTATGATTACTCCATTGTATAGTACAGGCGCAATCCACAAATCGATAGGTCTTATCGTCAAATTCAATTTATTGTCGATTACTAATTGGTTTTCAGCAACAAACTGTCCGATTCTCCATTCTTCCCGATTTCCATCGTTGAAAACAAATGAAAGAAATTCTCTATAATTATCCTTTGCAGTCTCGACAACTTCAGGCGGGACATGACGGTCCACTTCAATCGAGCTAAAACCCATCAACACCATACCCACTAGTATAACTAAGCCTCTTTTTATCATGACCATTACTCCTTTTATTGCCAACTGTCTCCTTAAATAGATATAAGACATATGGTTCCAATCCACATTATTAAGCTGTGGCTTTCGATTTCGCAGTATCTTTGGCTCGGCTTATGTGATTCTATCCATTCTCTGACAAGGATGACAATTTCACTCTCTCTTTAAACGTCCAGTTCACCAGGAAAATTCCTGTGAAAATCAGCGCTCCGCCAGCATACACGTACCATTCAACGACTTCATCTAGCAGTACCCAGCCAGTTAGCACACCAAAAAACGGTGCAAGGAACAAGAAAGCACTCGTCTTGCCAGGGTCGCCCTGATTGATCAAGTAAAACCAAATGGCAAACTGGACGATCGAGGCCATGATCGCCAGCCATAGAATAACCGAGATTGAAATTGGAGTAATCGTCAGCTTTGGTGTTTCCAACGTGATCCCCATTATTAAGAGGAGAATCCCTCCGAAGAGCATTTGATAAGCAGTCAGCACCCAGACATTGAAGCGGCTGCCCCATTGTTTGATCAGGATTGTTCCGATTGACCAGAACACAGCTGCCCCCAAGCCGAAAAGTGTACCAACTGTCAGCTGCAGATGGAAACCTAATGTGTTGAATACACCGATGAACCCTATAATCGCTCCAAGCCATTGAAGAAGCCTGTATCGAATCCCCAGGAAAATCGTCCCCATGATCACAACCATTAATGGATTGGTAAAGGTTAATATCGAGGACTCGCCCGCAGTAATGGTACGTAAACTCAAGAAAATACAGCCCATGACCCCGGCAGTCTGCACTAAACCGATGGTGAAAATCCTTCCCCAGTCAGCCAGCTTATTTGGCTTAACCATTTTCCTGACAAGCACCGCCATCAGCAAACCGGCGATCGAAAATCTTAATCCAACCAATAACAATGGAGAGACATAGCTCAAACCAATTTTGCCTACGGTAAAAGAAGAGCCCATTAGAAAAGTAGTGACAATGACTAGGGCAAAGAACATCAACGGATGAAGATTTTGGTTTTTCACAACGGCCCCTCCTTTTTACAGAAATATATTCTGCTTTAGAGCCCAGATATCCTTTAAGACTCTTTCATGAGTTCACATGCTTCATAAGTTGGTATGAGTATTCACAAATCGTTATTAAACGGCTTAAAAAAACTAATACATCAGCTTTTCTTCTACTCGATATGACACAATTTCTTTTACTTTTGCACTTTTTCCAGCGCTCGAAAATTTATAGACTTCACAGAAAGATAGTGTGGAATGATCATCAAATACGAAGATTCCATTTACCGCACCAGTCGAACCATGTGTAATGATGTTTTGAATCTGTAGCTGAATTAACGAATTGATAGTTTTTTGATTCAAAGCATCCTTTAAGGCCTCTTTTCCAAAAAAGCTCTTATGGCCAGCAATCTTCCAGCGAATGTCATCCGCCATATTTTCGCACAGGCCAATATAATCTCTCGTCGCCAGAGCAACCGTGATTTCCTTTAATATCACCTTTTTGGGTGCATTGCCACAATCTTTTGGGCAATCAATCTTAAGACTTAGAGGTATTTCCACGTTCGTCTCTCCTTCACAAAATGCTTCTAATTCGAATAGAGCCTCATCTATTGCCTCACTAGAATAATAGACCCTTAAAAGTGGTTACCCATATGAACATTCTAATCCATTTCATTCAAGTGAAGTGAATTTCGTGGCTAGAGTGCACATCTGCAAACCAGCGCATTGTTCCATTGTGATGGTTGATGATTTGCTGTGCTGTCAATTCTTCATTGGGCCATGTGCTATGTAAATCGGAAACCAAAGTAAGCTTATATCCTTTACTGAATGCGCTTCTGCATGTTGTATCTACACAAATTTCTGTTTGAATGCCAACTAGATAGAGATGTTCAATCCCCTTTTCTTTCAACTTTTTGTCAAGGCTTGTTTTTAAGAAGGAGTCCGATGTGGTTTTTTGAATAATCATGTCTCCCTTTTCTGGGTAAATTTTCGAATGGATTTGCCAACCATATGTTCCGCTTTCCAATGGATATCCTGATGTTTCATTATGTTGGATATATACAACTGGTATTTTGGCAGAACGAGCACGGGCTATCAGATCCTTGATCCCTTTCAGCAGCTCATCTCCATTGAAAACCGATTCCCCTTCCAGAAACATTCCGTTCTGAACGTCAATGATCACTAATGCTTTGTTTACCATTCTCATTCCCCCAGTATTTTCTTCAGCTTCTTTACGGCGTTTTCACTGGCAACACATTGAAAATGATTCAAAAGGTATTCTCTTGCCTTTCCTTTTTCCACAGCCACCACTTCGACTTTATTTTTACTAGACCAGGAATCGTAAGTTTCAAAGGATGTGCTGCTCCAGCCATTCTTTTCACCTTCCGCATTTGTCTTTTCCTTGATTCCTGAAATGACAATATCCATCGTTCCCTGCAGTTCCAATAAAGCATTGTCAAACACCTTTTTGTGCTCTTTCTCTCTTAATCCCGCCAGAGTCCTCAACTCTCTTGTATCTATGACCCCTTGTTCACTAATGGTTCGGTATAGTGTCAAAGCTTCTCTCGATACATTTCCTTTTTGGTATCGTTCTTCAACTTTTTCATAACTGCCTAAAACAGCCTTGAAAAATGGCAGTAAATCACGTGAAATCAGAACGGACTTTTTCTTAATGAACTTTCCATAGCCTGCGACACCCTCAACAGCAAATCTTGTCCGCCAAATCCACGGGTCAAATTCTGTATCTGAATGCCACGACTCAGGAGCAGTAATTGTATTAAGCGCGGGGAATTCAGGTACCAATCGAGCCAGCGGGAGAAAACCAACTTCTTCTATAACCTGAATCGCTTCTTCATATGTTTTTATACTGTAATCCTTCAATTCTGACAGCTCCTTCAAATATTAACCTGCCTTGTATTTCTATAACCTGAATATATCCCTTCAACTAAGAGAAAACGGTACTTCAGCAATCAGAAGCACCGCTAAAAATTCACCTTATTTTTTTAACATGCTCACTATTTTCAATCGTGATCAGCCTTTTCGCCATATTTACATACAAACCATTTACTAACACGTACTTACAGATAGCGAAACGCGGAATTTTGGATCATCATGCGCCCATACAATCCTCGCAGTATTTTTCGCAACAAATGGCTATTCTCGTAAACTTCAAGCTTGGCACAAGCCCGGATAATTTCCTGAGTTTAGTCTTCTGACTTCAATATCCATTAATCCCCCATTTATAAACTTACATTCTGATTGAAATATCTTTCTCTGCAATTGTCCATTCTTTCTTTACCACTTTTGCTTCCTTCATCAGCCAGAACAATGTAATAGAATAAACAATGATAAGTGAAAAAGGAATGAGTGAATAAGCTTGGTCCATCCAGCCGAAACCGATCACAGAGGCAGCCAGGACAGTGGCAACCGTTTGGAATATATATCCCTTGCTTCGGTAAATGGCTACATACGGCAAAAAATGGGCACCCGTTAAAACACCGACAACGAACGGAATCCAATCCGGCTGCTGGTATGCTATAAGAATGATGAGCGGCGCGAAGAAGATTTGGATACCACCCACTAACCCGCCGATAGTTGAAAGCGGATTATGTGTGGCGAGAAAATTTACGTGTACAACTTTTGAAACCAAAATTCCTAGAGGCAATACCAGACCTATGCCGAACAGATAAATCCAAACCATGATTTGATGTGGCACAAAAAGTCCTCCAACTCCCATCAACAGCCAGAAAATAATTCCCGCGATAAACATGGGATACCCTTTGCCAGCCTCCGCTGATAATTCCGTCCTAAGTTTTTCAAAGTTCAAATGAGAAACATCCTGGTTCATAACCGAATAGCCCCCTTCAAAGGAGAATGTTTTAATAACCTATCCTAAATATAAATTACAGAATGTTCTTTTAAAAGAATTATTTTCCATGTCCCTCGATCATCTCCACAGCGACAATATCCTTGAACTTCATGGAAACTGCACTTCCATCATCTGTCACCATTCGTACTTCCTTCCTTATTGGATCAAGATAATGGACATGGCCTTTTTCTTCATATGTAAATCCATCATCCCACTTTGTGATCTGCACTAGGTATGTATATTCCATGGCGCGGCAAATTTCATTTTCCATTTCCTGAATTTCGTATTCGTCGAGCATTGGCCGTGGCTGCCGCAGGTCATCACGTGCTAGTTCCCTTAATAATGCCCGATGTTCCGGCATAAAGTGGGCAGGCATAAATTTCATCTTTCCTCTGTCTCGTATTCTCATGCTGACCATCCTTTCGGGAGTACTTAACATTATTATATCCCGAACAAACGTTCGCAAACTAGATAAATTTATTTTTTCCGTAAAAAAAACCGGCCTGAGCCAGTTATGCAATCACTTCATGATATTTAAAATAAGTCGAGAGTTTGGAATCAACGTGATCCTTCCACCCATCCAATGGTACATTCAAATTCTTAAGTATTTTATAGGCATGGACCCATGCACTCATTTCAGCCGTAATACGATAAGACCAGTCATTCAGCCATTTTTCATAGTCGAGCTCGTCATTGACAAAATCAATACAATGGCCAATTTCGTGAGCAAAGGCATATACATTTTCCAACGTGGTTGATAATGGAATCGTTATGGACATGTTTGGGTTAAAATTGATTTTCTTCTTAGAGTCATAAATCACTTTGCAGTTCAACTTCTCCGCCTCTTCTACTAAAAGTAAAAAAGTGCCGTACGTAACCATACCATTTTCCCCTTTATTCTTTATAGTTTTCTACCTATTATATACGAAATGAGGAAAATGCATACCCCTTTTTCTCAATTTTCAGAATTTGTTACGTTGAAAATAGGACATCTTTTTGCCGCATATGTTGTTAAGAGGTAGTATTACTAAGGGGCTGATTTACTATGAAAATACATGTCGTTAGACAAGGAGATACTCTTTGGAGACTTGTCCAGGGATACCAAACAACCATCAACCAAATCATTCTAGGGAATGAACTCGATAATCCGAATGTGCTGGTGGTAGGTCAATCGCTTGTTATACCTGAAAATAATCGGGAATATATCGTCCAGCAGGGTGATAGCTTATGGTCCATTGCCTCTCGCTACGGAGTCACCGTACAGGAAATTGCAAGCTATAATAATATCTCGGATCCTTCTCTTATTTTTGTCGGACAAATGCTTCAAATGCCGTATCTGCTTCATACCATCCAGTCTGGCGAAACCCTGTGGGCGATTGCCCAGAGATATGGGGTAACTGTGAACCAAATAGAAGCCGCCAATAATATTTCTAATCCAGCTGTCATTTATCCCGGTGGTGTTCTAAGGATTCCAGCGCCTGCAAAGCCTGTAGTTGAAGTGAATGCATATATTACGAGGATGGATGATATAGGCAGAAGAAATGTGCTTTCTCGTGGCCACCTTTTCACCTATCTTGCTCCTTTTTCATATAAAACGGGCGAAGATGGATCACTGATGAATCTACAGGATACAAATGTTCTTCAAGCGGCAACTAGGACCAACACTTCACCATTGCTGACAATTACTAATGAAGCGGATGGCTCTTTCAGCTCGGACCGGGCAGCTGCTATCCTTCGGAATCCAGATGTCCAGGACACACTGTTAACCAATATCCTCGCTAAAATGAAGGAAAAAGGCTATACCGGCTTGAATATCGATTTCGAATACGTCTATCCAGAAGACCGCGAAAACTATAACAACTTTTTAAGAAAAACCGTCGCTCGCTTGCATCCTGAAGGCTATACCGTTTCGACTGCTCTGGCTCCAAAACAAAGAGCCGATCAGGAGGGCCTTCTGTATGAAGCACATGATTATGATGCTCACGGCGAGATTGTCGATTTCGTTGTGATCATGACATATGAATGGGGATGGTCCGGCGGAAGGCCTTGGGCAATCGCACCGCTCAGTGAAGTAAGAAAAGTATTGGACTATGCCGTAACAGCCATTCCGCGAGATAAAATCATGATGGGTGTTCCGCTATACGGGCGTGACTGGCGAATACCATGGGTACAGGGCACCTACGCCAGGACCGTCAGCCCAAAAGGAGCCGTCGAACTGGCTGCACAGCAGGGCGTCAATATCCAATATCACGATACTTATCAGTCACCATTTTTCCGCTACACCGACGCAGACGGCCAGCAGCATGAAGTCTGGTATGAAGACGCAAGAAGCGTCCAGGCCAAATACGATACTGTAAAAGAGTACGGACTTCGCGGTGTAAGCTTCTGGGTGCTAGGACCCTCCTTCCCGCAGAACTGGCCCGTGCTGCACAGCAATTTCAGGGTTAGGAAGCTATAAGTACAGAAAATCCTGCGATTTAGCATCGCAGGATTTTTATATGCCATCAAATATTGACCTCGCAAGGAACCTGAAAAGATAGAAAACCAGTCGGAACGGGAGAACGATCAACTCCGGAATCCAGAATAAAATATCAAAAACCAAATCCCAAAAAGTATAGCTGCCATCATGCTTCTTTTTCCTTCTCTTTTCTGACCGTTTTTCAACAAACATCCCAGGTTCCTCCCGTAAATTTACTTATTCAAGCACACTTCGCAAATTATTTTTCCTTGATACTTGATAAATGCCTTGATCTCCGTCATCCCCTTTGTTTCCGGGTACCTCATTTTCACGAAAATCTCTTCATTCGCTTGAATTTCCTTCTTGCATACCGAGCACTGCGGCGTGATTTTGAACATGCACCTCACCTCGGTTTTTAATACGTTCATAGCTGCAAAAAAGTTTCAACCTTTTGCAAAATTCAAAAAAACATGTCAACCGGTGATAAAATTACTACAACCGTACGTAAATTCTGTCTAACCGGCGAAAAAACTGCCGCAGCCGTTAATATATTCTTCCCAACCGTTAAAAAAAAGCCGCAACCCTTAAATTACCGTTAGATTATCTGCTGAAACAATTCCCTACCCCATAAAATCACCAAAACCCTGGCCAAAAAGGCCAGGGTAAACACATTTTAATATATATCCTGCCTGATAAAGACAGCAAACGAAACAATCAACGCTGCCAATCCCCAAATGGTCAAAATCACTAGCGAAAATCCTAGCGTCATCCCTTCAATTGGCGGTGCCTGCCCGGACAGGTATCCGGTCAGATTCAGGTTGATCATGAACAAGTATTTTGCTTGCTCCCAGGAGGAAACCATATTGCTGAGAATGGCTCCGGATATCAGCGCGGCGAGCATGACGCCCATCCCGGCTGGCGTATTCCGGATCAACACAGATAGCATAAATGTGATCGTCCCGACAATCAGCGCCACAAACCACACTAAGCTGAATTCCATCAACAAATACTGCCACTGAGGGATCATCTGTACAGCGTTTGTATTCAGTTCATTGCCTTCGACATTGAATCCGGTTATAACAGGGGCCGACCATCCTTGGTAGCCAAAAATGAGACCAGATATCAAGTAGGATAGAATCCCAAACAGAAGCACGATGATCGAGACGGATAATACCAAGGTGATGTATTTACTCATCAAGATTCTCCAGCGCTTCACCGGTCGTGTCAGCAAAAGTTTCACTGTGCCCGCACTGCGTTCCGAAGAAACAATGTCGGCTGCGACCACCATGATCATCAATGGCAGGAACAGGTTGATTGAATGCTCAGCAAACACCCTTGCAAAGCTAGGTGCACCCGGCTCCATTGGATTCACATTGTTATCAAGATAATATTGCTGCTGTTGGATTCGCAGCTGCAGTTCGCTTTTCCACTCATCAGAAATTCCGCTGCTTGTGATTCGGTTTTGTGTATCGATGATTTGCTGCTGCAGGGTCGTTCGCCAGTCTATATCTCCAAAACGCTCAAGCCTTCTTTCAATTTCCCTGTATTGTGAGTATGTAAAAAGAGCTACAAGCACTGCAATGATTCCCGCCACCACTAGAATCCTTTTTTTACGGACAATCTTCAGCATTTCATTCCTGACGAGGTTAATCAATTGACTCACCTCCAGTCAGTTCGAGGAAAAGGTCTTCAAGTGCAGGCAGCTTTCTGTTCATTTCGTTCACCTGTACCCCTTTTTCGATCAGCATCCGATTCCAAGTTGCGGCTTCGTTTTCAATATAGGGTGTGACCAATGCATCGTCAGGTCCATCCGAGACTGTCGTCACACCAGCTAAAATCTCTTTTGCCATATCACGTGGTACGGCTTGCCAGATGACTTTTTCCTGCAGGGCCAAAAGGTTTTCAACATAGTCCACTTTGATAACGGAACCCTTTGAAATAATCGCAACCCGGTCGCACATTAATTGTATTTCACTCAATAGATGGCTTGATACCAATACGGTCAATCCTTCTTCTTCCGCCAGGTAACGAATGAAATTACGCATCTCCCTTATCCCCATTGGATCCAATCCGTTAGTCGGCTCATCCAGAATTAGGACCTTTGGTTTCCCCAGCAAAGCTTGGGCAATGCCGAGACGCTGCCTCATTCCAAGCGAATACGTACTGACACGATCATGAATCCGTTCATCCAATCGCACCAGTTCCACAACATAATTCATATGCGCACGATCCACTTCAGGAAGCATCCTCGCAAAATGCTCGAGATTCTCCCATCCTGTCAGATAGGAATAGAGCTCAGGGTTTTCGACGATACATCCCATCTGCGCCATCGCCTTCGTAAAATTCTTCCGGACATTGTAGCCGCCAATCTCAATCGTACCCGAACTAGGTTTGATCAATCCTACAAGCATACGGATTGTTGTCGTTTTTCCTGCACCATTTGGGCCAAGAAATCCGAAGACTTCGCCTCGTTTCAAATCAAAATCGATTCCTTTGATAATCTCCTTTTTGCCGATTGTCTTTTTCAGCCCTTTTACAGACAGCGTAATCTCACTCATACTTCTCCCCCCTTACCATGTAATCAAAGATGCGACCCGTTCCGCGATCAGCTTGTAGCCTTCAGCATTCGGGTGGAATTTATCTGTGTATAAATAATCGTTCACACTGAGCTGGAATAAATCAAAGGTCGGCACATAGACGGCTCTTTCATTCTGGTCAAGCAGCTGATTCGTATCGTAATTCCAATCGCGGACGATTTTCGTTGTCAGTTCGGAATCATTCAAATCAATGAACGGATTGTATAATCCAATATGAAAAATGACAGCCGAATCATTAATGGTCCGCAATTCTTTTAAAATGGATCCAAGGTTATTCAGATAACTTTCTTTCGCCTGGGCAATTTGCTTCTCATCCATTTGCAAAAACGTTTGCCCACTCTGGAACAAATCATTTCCGCCAATTGTTATTAAAATATAATCTGCGTCCTTAATTTTCCTCTGGATTTCTCCTTGTTTCAGCTGGTCTAACAGCTGATTCGAACGGTAGCCTTTAACCCCGTAGTTATGTATCGTGATTTTTTCTTTCGATTTATCCTCTAGCTCTTCAACGAGATAGCCAATATAGCCTTTGCCTGAATCATCCCCTGTTCCGCGGGTCAGCGAATCTCCAAGGGCCACAACTACCTTACTGTCTTTATCACCCTCATTTTCAACTGGCTTTTCCTGCTCGATCGCTCCAGTTGCTCCTTTGCTGAAAAATTGATTTTGGATTGTCCACCCTAGGCCAAACAGCATCAATATCAATGAAAGCATTGAAAAAACCAGAGTCAAACTTACCGAATACTTCTTCACCTGACCACCCTCGTTCCACTAATTGGTAAGCTTTATTTTATAATAATTTCTTCAGGAATAAAAATGATAATACTGTGGCGAATGTGCTGGTTGGGTGTGCAACGTTTAGAACGCAAAAAAGCGCGCAGCTTTCTAGGCTGTACGCGCTTTTAAATGGCAAATGCATGTTTTCCAATCGTTTTTACGACATCACGGGTGAAAATCCACTGGCTTGTCGCTGTATCCGGATTATAAAAATAAAGGCAATCAATATTATTTTCATTCTCAAGGGCATCTTCAACTGCTTCAATTGCTTCCTCACTTGCCGGTTTGTTAATCGCACCATTTTGGACCGGCTGGAATGCATTACGCTGGTAAATGACCTCTTTTACTGAATCAGGAAACTGTTCGTGTTCGACTCGGTTCAGCACGACTTCTGCAACTGCAACCTTGCCTTCATATGGTTCACCTTTTGCTTCCGCATGGACCAGGCGGGCTAGCAGCTTCACTTCTTCTTCCTTGATGAAGCGTTTGTCAGTGACCGAAGACTCCTTCACATCAACATCTACCTTTTTGGCTGTCAAAGTTTCAGCTGGTTTGTTCGTTTTCGTTGATTCAGCATAAACTGTATATGAACCAATTACTAATGTAAGAATTGAAACTAGCATGATAATTTTTTTCATTGTAAACCTCCTGTTTGGTTTATTAGACTGAACAGGCCCATAAGTAGGCTAACAGGTTTACAATTGTACTACACTAGTGAAACATTGGGTTATTCTTAAACTTATACCAAAGCGGGTAAAAACTGTATCTATTATTACGGAAAAAGCTTAGTTCGTAAACTTTGTTACAAAATTAACATGTCATTACTCGATTTTTCCTCGGTTTGTACAGCAAAAAGTGCACTCAAATTTTTCAGTGTGTGGATTCGGGCTGTCAGGATAAACAAGTCTGAATGATGATATTCAACATATTCATCAATGATCCGAAGGCCTTTCGTAAATCTTTCCACCAGCAAAAATGTGTATTTTTCATCCCACTCAAACATGTTGATTCTCGCAAGCTCGTCAGCGAGCTGGTTGAACTTATATTCCTCAACCCAGAGCTTAACCTGATAAAGCTTATCATGATTTAAAATCAACCCTGATTTATTGTTATAACACCCCTGGACAAACACCGCAAACCCCTTGATATTCTCAGCCAGCAGGTTGGCTTTTTGCATGTCGAAATTCATTTGCACCAACTCCTTCTATTAAAAAATATGTTTTAAGAAGGATTTTTAAAACTCCGCCATTTCAGATGGATATTTATGTTAAAATTTACTTAAGGGGGAATTCTTAATGAAGTCCAATTTCCAAACAAGAAGAATCCAAAAGAAGTATCAGGAGAATGTCAGTACTAACTCCCAAAAAGAACGCTCCCCTTTATGGGTCAATTTTATTGCCTTTGTTGTTCTTGTCATTTGGATCCTAAATTTATATATTGACTGGTTATAGACGAAAGGAGGAAAACCGATGCTGTGGTTAGCGATAATGTCCCCATTAATTGTTTTGATTCCCCTTGCTATTTATATGGATAAAAAGAAAGGAACCGGTGACCCGAAACTGGATTCAGAAAATCACCGAATCGAGCAAGATCAAGCACTGCATGACAAGTCTTTCATTTTCCCAGGTGGAAATGGTCCAACTGACGGCCAATAAAAAAAAGCATCGAGCACGATGCTTATCAATCTATATAATCAGCCATTTTCTTAAGCAACTCGTCCGAATCCTCGGCGCTAACAAAATCGCCATTGACGATAGCATACGGAGACAGCCTGCATTCTTTGCATCGGCTCTGGCATTCGAATTCCTTGTAGGCTACATTTTTGCGGCTCAAGAATTCGTTATAGGCCGCATAGTTCTCTTCTTGTAAAAACTGCTCCAAATTTCGCTGGCAGAATTCAATCTTTGCCTTTTTTGGTTTTGAAAAAAGCTTTTGGATGACATTCATTTTGAAACTTCCTTTACTAGTAAAGTCCGTTCTAACTTTAAAATTATAACATTTTTAACTCATATGCTAAACATTTATAAAATCGGGGGAATAAGCATGATCATTCATGAACGGGAGAAAGATTTTATCATGGTTGCCCAACATGACCATGCCCTTGTTTCTCGGGATGCTGCAAAATGCTGGAGAGATGATTATTTTTTCGGAATTGAAAAGAAAGATTCTGTGGTATTAGCCGTACGGGAACACGACCGCTGCTGGATTGAGCCCGATAAAGAACCCTTATGGAATGAAGATACGCAGCAGCCCTACTCCTTTATGGATTACCCGGGTAGTCCGAAGCTTGTATTTTATAAAGAAGGAATTGATGAGGTGGCACAGATGGATTCATATGCCGGCCTTCTTTGCAGTCTCCACTACGCCTCATTTCTTCAAGATGCTACAAGCATGATCGGGAAGAATTTTTGGTCCGCCGAAAAACAAAGGCAGCAGAAGTTGCTGAAGGAATTAGAGATTGAGGATGACAACATCCTTTCTTTCCATTTAAACTTATTGAAATTCTGTGATAACCTGTCATTGTATATTTGCCTGAATGAACCTGGAACGCCAAAGGAACAAGAGCATTATTTTTACAAAAAAGGCTTTCCGCAGAAATTCTCATTCATGAATGATCAAACCATCCATGCAGAGTGGCTCGATCAAGAAACTGTCTCCCTCTCACATTCACCTTTTTCAAAAAAACTTCAAGTCATTTTCCTCTTTAAGGCAGTTGAAAAGCAGCTTATCAATGAAATTGGGTTGGCTCCAGCTTACCTGGATAGCCCAGTTGAATATAGAGAAGTAACTTTTCTCTAACCGTACAGAATGACTCGTTGTACGGTTTTTATTTGTGTTGTAAAGAGAATTTCAAACAATTGTAATCTCATCTACAAGAAGCTGAAATGAAATTATGTGATAATGACCACTTCTGGTAAAAAGGAAAGTTGAGCCCAGGTGGTGTAATAATGAAAGAAAAGAGAGGCAAAAGAGTAAGATGGGGAAGAGTGATCGGCGCCCTGCTGCTCCTTGGAATCTTCATGGTTGGTCTTTTTACCATATTTCAGTACATAGAAGGAACGTACAAAGCAATTAATCAACCATTTCAAAAAGCTGAAGCAGATTCCTTTCAAGGAGAGAAGAGTACCACGGAGGAAGTAAATATTCTGTTACTCGGGAGCGACTCGCGCGGAGAAGAAAGTGCGCGAACAGATTCAATCATGGTCGCCCATTACAACCCGCAAACCCATAAAGTAAAACTGATCTCCCTTATGCGCGATATGTATGTGAATATCCCTGGCCACGGACAGCAAAAACTAAATGCTGCCTATTCCTTTGGCGGCTCCGAATTGCTCAGGGAAACGATCAAATTGAATTTAGGCCTGGACATTCACCACTATGCGATTGTCGACTTTAAAGGCTTTGTAAAAGCAGTCGACCTCCTCGTCCCTGACGGAATTGAAGTAGACATCCCATACGAAATGTCCGATGGAATTGGGATGACATTAGAAAAAGGAACCCAACAGCTCCATGGCGAAGAACTGCTAGGCTACGTCCGCTTCCGCCAGGACCGATTAAGCGATTTCGGACGAGTCCAAAGACAGCAAGAAGTCGTATCAAAGTTGAAAAAAGAAGCCGTATCGCTCAACAGCGTCACCAAGCTCCCAGAACTGTTAGACCTATTAAGTACATACGTCGAAACCAATATCGACACACCCACACTCCTGACAATCGGAAAAGACATACTCACCAACGAAACAGGAGAAATCCAAACCATCCGAATTCCCGAAGACGGCAGCTTTGAGAATGAAACTTATGAAGGAGTTGGGGAGGTTTTGGAGGTGGATTTGGATATTAATAAAGAGGCGTTGAATGAGTTTTTAGGGAAATAAGCAGAAAAAACCGCACCAAGTGTGCGGTTTTACTACTATAGCGATGTGCTGCAAATTACACCCGTTATCTATGCCCTATGCCAGTAGCAGAATCTTTACAATTCATTTTATCAAATGACCGATCTCTTCCATAATAATTGATTTCATATCTTCTTTCGATTGAACGGACTTCACATCTTCAAAAGCCACGTCCACGTAATAGATACTTGAATCCAACAATTCCACCTGAACGCGGTGGATGTTCAGAGTGGATGACTTTAATTTTTGGACCATCTGCCACCATTTCTCCAACCCTTCTTCTGTCACAATGGCTTTATAGTTATCATTTTCGATTCCAATTGCTAAGAATAATATATAATCTTGGCATTCCGTTAGATTGATTCTTTCTAATTCATCATTCTGAAGGTTATTTTCACAAGACAAAAAATGCGCATCATACGAATTCTCATCCCTTTTGAATCCTAAAGACTCAATATCAGTTATCGTATCCTCGAACACCGGATAATCCCTTTTAAAAAAATGCTTCTTAACTAGCGTATCCGTATTCAGTGAACCGTAATAATGGTCATTATGTATGAGATTTTTCAAGTCTGATGCTGAATGGATATCAGCTAAATCATTTCGAACTGGAACCTCTATTTCAAACTTTTGAGCGGAAGAATTATCGTATTCGTACATATTCTTGAACTCAGAGTACTCTTCGCCATTCACAATGATCTTTTCTAAGCTATAATTAGCTGCCGATAGCAATTCTTGAATACTTAGAATAGAAGGCATCGCTTCAAAAAGCATCTGATAATCTGAATCTTGCAATGCAAAACCATCCTCTTTAAAAAGATAAAGCGTTGCCTTCTTTTCGTTTTCATCATAGTCATGAGAATAAAATGTACTATCAACAAGCTTTGAGTGAAGAAATCCCGCGTCCTTAAACTCACCGTACAACGGCGAGTTTTGGTAATCCTTATTCAACTTATTGAATGCTGATTTTTCTTTATAGCTATCGCCTGAAATGCTACTAAAAAACGGACCTATACCAGATTGAAAAAACACTTCAAACTGTAGAGTTGGGTCATCTTTACTTATTACAGTAGTTGAACCAGATGGACTCTTAGCCCCCAAGGTTGGTTCTCGGGGAACCTCCACTTTTATCTCGTGCTCTCTCTGAACATACCGCTTGATATCTCCTTTATCCAGGCCCACCGAACAGCCACTTACCAAAACGCCCAAAACAATGAGCATAACAACCGTACCTCTCCTCATTAACACACCCCTAATTTCTTTTCTATTATTATATCAAGTTGCTGTCGTTTTTCCCTTCATGTATATAAGGTTCCTATAATAAATAAGGTAATGCAAAATTGGCCGTTGAACCATTATATACGATATGGGCCAAACACTCTCCAGCCCCTGTATCTCAGAAGCCAGAGACCTTATGCTTCTTATTAGAAAAAGGCACTTCACTTTGGATCAGCTATTCTTTATACAAAAAACCGCACAGATTGACAACTGTGCGGCAACAAGATGTATTTTGGCGGGGACAGCGTGGAAATCGAACCACCTGACCTTTCTCGCAGGTCACAAGCGGTTTTGAGATTTGCTTGCATCTGCATTAAAGAGTTTTATCATCAACTGTATTCAAATAAGCTTCAATCTCATCAATAACAGATTTCACACACTCATCTTCAAATGGAGAAATTAAGTTCGCTTCTTTGACAAGTTCTGTGAATGACTGGCTTCCACCTTGCTTACAAAGGTGCAGATAATCTTTCCAAGCATCCTCTGTATTTTCCTGCGTACGTTTCCAGAATTGCAACGCACAAATTTGTGCTAGTGTGTAATCAATATAATAGAATGGAACCTTGTAAATATGTCCCTGTTGCTGCCAGAAACCACCGTTTTCCAAGAAGTCATTTCCTTCATAATCGCGATGTGGCAGGTACTTCTTCTCGACTTCTCTCCATGCTTGCTTGCGCTCAGCTGGTGTTGCTTCCGGGTTGGCATACACAAAATGCTGGAATTCATCGACTGCTACACCATAAGGGATAAATAGGACTGCTTCACTTAAATGAGAGAACTTGTATTTATCCGTATCTTCCTCGAAGAAAAGATCCATCCAAGGCCAAGCAAAGAATTCCATACTCATTGAGTGGATTTCACACGCTTCTAGTGTAGGGAACCCGTACTCAGGCACTTCAAACACACGACTTTCAAATACTTGGAACGCATGTCCTACTTCATGCTTCAATACACGCACATCGCCTTTTGTTCCATTAAAGTTTGCGAAAATGTATGGTGACTTATGTTTGCTGATATAGGTGCAATATCCACCGCCAGCCTTACCTGCTTTACTTAATAGGTCCATTAGGTTGTTTTCTACCATATATGTGTAAAACTCATTCGTTTCAGGTGACATTTCTTCGTACATTTTCTTTGCTTGATTGACTATCCACTCCGCATCTCCTTTAGGATCAGGATTTCCTGTCTTAAAGCTGAAGCTGTCATCGTAATATTTAAATGTATCGACACCAATTCGTTCCTGCTGTCTTTTTTTTAGTTTCGTAGCTAAAGGCACGATGTACTCTTTCACCTGGTCACGGAACTTTGCTACCATTTCAGCATCATAATCAGTACGAGAAAGTCGAGCATACGCTAACTCTGTAAAAGAAGAGAATCCTAGCTTCTTAGCAATACTAGTACGTACTTTTACAAGCTTGTCGTATAAATCATCTAATTTATCGGCATGCTCAACGAAAAAGTTGTACTTCGCTTCATTTGATTCCTTCCTAATGGTACGATCAGGTGATTGGTGATAAGGAACTAACTGAGCAAGGTTTTTTACTTCCCCATCAAACGGAATTTTAGCTGAAGCAAGTAAATCAACATACTCACTAACTAGTTTGTTTTCTTCTTGCATGTCTTTCAACACATCAGGAGAGAACGTCTTTAATTGACTGTCTGCTAATGAAAATAATTGTTTACCCCACTTTTCTTCTAACTGAGAACGGAATTTTGAACCTGTAAGTGCCTTGTAATATTTAGTGATTAGACCCTTGTAGGCTGGTCCCACTTCATTGAAAAAATCCTTTTCTTTCTTATAAAACTCATCCGTTGTATCAATCGTCTGACGAATTTGAACAATCTGCCTCATGCTTTCAAACTCAGAGCGCAACTCATTGATTTCTTTCATTACCCCGTTCTGAACCTCAAAGGACTCAGCAGATTGGAACCTCTCTAGTAATTGATTAAAGTTCCCCTCCACCTCTTCAATATTTGGTCTTGTATATGGATAATCGTTAAACTGCATGAAAGAATCCTCCTGTTTTAAAAAAATTTCGTGTATAGAAACTATTTCGACAAATTGAAACAATCTCCTCTTAATTTCAGAAAAAAACTTCGTTATTCGAAATATAAATTTTATTGCGGTTCTAGAGGAGACTTACCATTCAATTCTCATTTCTAATTAGAAAATCTTAATCTTAATTTTTTTCTAATTAAATTGTTCCTTTGCTAACTGAACCCCTGAGGTAAAAACCTTTAGTGAGTAACCTGTCCCCACCCAGTAAAGATATTATCTAGATACAAAAAAACCGCCCAGCATTCTGAGCGGTTACTAAGTAAGGATCCTATTCAATCTTAATCTGTGATTTACTATATAATTATTTTAATATATTACCGGAACCTCCAATAACCATCCATCATTTCAAAGAAGTGGCTTTGATTAGTGTCAATCAGGTTCACTAAAAAAGGAGTCTCCCCTTTTTCTTTTAATACTTTAGCAGCCGGCCCATCTCCAATTGGTGTAAAAAATAATAAATTAGTTCTGTTCAATTTTAAGCTTCTGCAACGGGCATTGAGTTCCGGATCAATATACTCTTCTCCTAGTTTAAGGCCAAACAATTTACTCCAAATTTCTAGTGTTTTTTCCAAATCATCTACGACAAATCCGACACTTTCTAATTTTGGTTGGCCAAATATGTGTGATTCTATGACTCCTTGTTCCTCTAATTCCGAATACCTTTCTTCATCTGATTTTTCCCATTGAATAAAAAACGGTAAAGAAACCTCTTTTCCCGCGTATTCAGGGAATAACAATGACCACCTGATTACTTGACCATCAGCACGAACTCTCTCCCCAGTTAGCGGCCCATATACTGTAAGTCCTTCTGTCTTAAGATTTATTGCAAGTTCTTCTATTTGATTTGTTCGGATCGCTACTGTCGCAGGACCTTCCCGATTTTCTTTTGCCAACTGTTCAACAATTTGGGTAATCAATCGATTTTCATCATGCTTTTCAGCTATTGATAAATTTTCAATTCCTAAAAATTCAATATAACTTAAGCCAAAATAAGTTAGGGTATTATATGTTCCCCAAGACTCATGACGGCCACCCTTCACAACATGTAGTCCTCTCTCGTTTAAGGAAGAAATTGCTTTCTCTGGTTCCTTAAAGAACCAAACAAGGTGATCAAAGAAAAACTGCATTATTGTACCCCTTTCTATAAAAGTAATAAATATTAGTAATATTAGAATAATTCCTCCTATTATACTATAAAGGAAGAAGAGGGACGTACCTTTTGCTTCCAAATAGAAAGAGACGCTTCACCTTTCCAAGTAATAAAAAAACCGCCCAGCAATTCTGAGCGGTTGCGAATTTATGTATTTTGGCGGGACCGCCTGGGAATCGAACCCAGCTAACCTGGCACGCAGGTCACAAGCGGTTTTGAAGACCGTGGGGGACACCAGTACCCCATTCAGCCCCGTTTTGAAGAACAAGGTCTATTATACTTAGAAGCTGTCGATTTTACAAGAGTGTTACTCAAATTGTCACAAGACTTGTCTTCTTCTGACTGCTGGTACTATAATAAGGAAAGATATTAGAAATGCGTGGGTGAAGGGTTAATGTATCAGCTTGAAGGTTGGTTTTTGTGGTTTATTTTGTTCTGGGTCGTTGTTTTGGTTGGTTTATTCGCGATTGGCGGATATTTCATGTTCCGCAAGTTTTTGAAAAAGCTCCCTAAGGACGATGGAAAATCGGATATGGACTGGGAAGAGTATTATGTAAACCAGACGAGGCATCTATGGCCTGATGATCAGAAGGCATTGCTTGAAGATTTGGTGAGTCCTGTTCCTGAATTGTTCAGGGATGTAGCAAGGCATAAGATTGCCGGTAAAATTGGCGAGCTTGCGCTGAACGAAAAAGCGGACAGGATCACACAGGAACTTGTTATCCGCGGCTATATCCTGGCAACGCCAAAACGTGACCATAAATTTTTACGAAAGCGGCTTGCTGAAAAGCAAATCAGCACCGCACCATTTGAGAGTTTGTTCTAAAACTGCCTTTGGTTAAAAGGCAGTTTTTTAATATTAGCCTACCTTTCTTTTCCGCTTTGTGAAAAGCTTGAAGACATCGTCATTTTTAGTGAGTATGATGACTTTGTCTTTGTATGGCTTCATCATCTTGATTGCCTGTACCAGATTGTTCCCGTCATACTGATGATTCCATTTCAGCAAGGCGATCAGCGTCTTCAGATTCTCTTTTCGCGGAGAAGAAACCAGTTTCACTTTTCTAAGGATAAACCTTTTCAGTATTCTCAAGTCACGCACATAGACATTCGTTTTGAGCACGAAAATATAATCTGCCTGATGGAAACTTTCCTCAATCCAGCTATGATATACTCCCTCGATGATCCATTTGTCCTGCGAAATCACTCTCGCCAGCTTTTCAGCCCTTTTTACCGGAGGGGTTTGCGAACCGAAATAATCGGACTCGTAATCCCAAAAGAAGTTGTCCAATTCATGCTTAGGCAGTCCCAGCATTTTTGAAAGTTTAGCTGCTATGTATGATTTCCCGCTACCGGGCCCGCCAATTATATGTATTTTCGTCACTGTCTTTCACCCTGTTATTCAATCTTTATCGAGGTCATTATCAAATACGGAAGGCTTGCGCTCGTCCTTGATTCCCAAATGAGTTTTAATTATCGCCAAATCCTTTAAGATAATCCTCGAATTCAGCCAGGCTCCGATTGTCGCAAGTATGGCAATTACAAGAATCACCGTTACCCAAATATTGATTACTACCAAACTACTCACCTCACTAAAATTTTACCACAATCTAACAGGCATTCTAGATAAAAAAATGATAGAATTCCTTGGGGAGGTTATTTCTATGAATGAAATCTTATTTTGGATCATCTATTATTTATTGTTAATGACAATCTTTGTCAGGGCTATTTATAGTGTGATAAAGAAAAAACAGATTCCCCTGGCCATGATTGCGATCCTAGTCATTATTTCGGTTCCTATGGTCAGTCTTATGAATAGTATCGGCAGGCCTTTGGAGATGAATGAATTCGAATTTTTAGCGAGGGAATTCAAGCAAGGAGCTCTTTGGGCTATTTTCACCATTGCAGGTTACCTTTATTTGCTGGTGTGGTTCATTCTTTCATTAAAAAAATAACGAGTTTCAGTTGCTGAAACTCGTTCCTCATCTCCTAAACCTTCTCCGGCTAACATAAGCGCCGTTCCGCATAGCCTTCGCCTCAAACACATTCCCGACAATCAATAAAACTACTCCAATGGCGATTAAGCTGAACATTACCGCTGGAGAAATGGTTGCAATATATCCCATACCCTTCATGAACATTGGCACCAGGAAAACGGCAAGGCCCGCCGTTTTAAGTAAAATAGCATACACCTTCAATGACATTCCGAATCCTCCTGACTGAATCAAGTGGTTTTTTCATTGTATTCAATCAGGCTTGTCGCAATTCACAAAAAATTCAATATTTTTATATCGGTAAAATAGTATGATTAAGTAGACTACAATCGGAAGGAAGATGGATGTGGCTTTTAAGGAGCGAACCGAACCTATTATTTTATCAAAGCTGCGAATCTTGAATAAAAGAATGCAGTTGTCAGATGAGGAAAAAAGGTATCTTTCAAACCTCGATAAGGGATATAAAGGCGAATTACAATTCGATGCCATGACGGAAACACTGACAAGCAGCTGCTTAATCCTGAACGAACTGCTGCTCGAAGTTGAGAAAACAACCTTTCAAATCGATGCTCTAATTATATTTTCCGGCACTTTATATATTTTCGAAATTAAGAACAACCAGGGAGATTACCTCTACAAACAAGACGCTCTAACCTCGATAACAACCGGAGTAACAATCAAGAATCCCCTCGACCAACTCAACCGTACACGGCTGCTTTTCAAGAAACTAATAAATCAACTAGGCTATAACTTTAAAATCCAAGGCTCCGTCGTTTTTGTTAACCCCGAGTTCACCCTGTATCATGCACAACCAGACCTCCCATTCATTTTCCCTACCCAGATCAAACGACTCCACGAAAACCTTAACAATCAGCCCGGAAGCATATCAACCAATCATTACAAACTCGCAGCAAAACTAGTCTCCCTTCATCAGATTGAGTCATCCAACTCTAAATTGCCTGCCTTCTCTTACGATGAATTAAAGAAAGGTGTTACCTGTTTGGCATGTGAGTCTTTTGAGGTGAGGGTGGATGGGCATAAATTATTTTGTACAATGTGTGGCCATAATGAAAAAGTAGAACTTGCTGTCCTACGAAGTATTTATGAAATTCAATTATTGTTACCAGAGCAACCCCTAACTACTCCTATTGTACAAGAATGGTGCAATGTAATTACGGATGGCAAAAGAATTAGCCGAATACTAGCAAAACATTTCAATTATTCAAATCCAAAAAAAGGAAGAACCTATACAAATCCTAAGTATCCAACTATGTAACAGTCATCTCCCTTCCATATTACTGATCTAAATCATTTAATAGACAATTTGAGCGTGTTTCCTCTCTGAAATGTCTATTAAACCCACTTTCTTAGACATTTTGGCGCTGCTTCCTCTCTGAAATGTCTATTAAACCCACTTTCTTAGACATTTTGAAACTGTTTCATCTCTGAAATGTCCATTAAACCTACTTTCTTAGACATTTTGGCGCTGCTTCCTCTCTGAAATGTCTATTAAACCCACTTTCTTAGACATTTTGGCGCTGCTTCCTCTCTGAAATGTCTATTAAACCCACTTTCTTAGACATTTTGAGCTAATTCCTCTCTGAAATGTCTATTAAATCCACTTTCTTAGACATTTTAGGGCTGCTTCCTCTCTGAAATGTCTATTAAGAACATTCATAGACATTTATGGATGTTTCCTCTAGAAATAATGTCGTCAAACAAAAAAAGCAACCAGCCCCACCTTCGCTGATTGCCTCGATAGCCACACTTGCTATCCTGCCTAGTATTTATATTAATAGAGAAATATAAAGTTCTTTGCCTTGATTTGTTAAGACTTTTTTAAAGTATGTTAAAGCAGATAGAAGTGGGCACATACCAATAAGAAATTTATGATGACTTTTTTAATCATCGCCAACACTCCTTATATTCATAAGTTCCCTTACATCTATACTTTAACACAGTATTGTAAAGATGAAATAAATCAAATTCGGCTATTTTGTAAACTTTTTACCGTTTTTTCTATTAATATGTAGTTAAGTTAGAGGATACCAATTTCAAGGCTTAAACCAGATCCACATCATCTTCCACGATATCAACCCATCTTCCTGCACGACATCATCAGCACCAGCGGAATTCTCATCCTCCGCTCATACTCTTCCCGGCTGGAAAAATTATGGACGCTAGGGGTTCCCTCACTTAAATCCTCAACCATGAACCCAGCTGCCAATAAAAGCTTGAAGTACTCCTCAACGGTCCGATGGTATTTGATCACCTTTTTTCCGATCCACGGCTCGACACGTTCTCCCTGGTTAAAATAATCATCCACAACCCAATCTGTCCTCTTGCCCGAACCTTCTGCACTTTTCGTAGAGGAAGTGAGAACCGGATGCTGAACGCTGAATATTAACTTTCCGCCAGGCACCAACGAGTCATGGACCTTTGTAAAAACGCTGCTTAAATCGGCTAAGTAATGGAGTACAAAACGAGAAATCACAAAGTCATATTGTCCCGGCACTGGCTGCCATTCTTCAATCGAAGAGTGTAAAATCTGACCAGTTGTTCCCTCCAGGTTTCCGGCTGCAGCTTCAACCATCTTCCTTGAGCCTTCCACTCCTAGGTAAGAAGCTCCGCCTCGTTGTAAAAGCTCAACCCCAATTTCCGCATCACCGCATCCTAAATCGAGAATCCTTTGTCCAGCCACATTTCCGAGCAACTCTAGTAAAATTGGCTTCTCAATGATATTGTTTGGACTTTCCGGCCGATTTCTTCGCTTCGTAAAATTTTCATAAAAATCACCCTCGTCGTAAACAGAGGCACCTCTAAACTCCATCCTATCCCCTCCACCTTCTAAAGAAAGACAAATCTAAAATAGATTACCATATACGGAAGAAATTGTCTTAGATTTTCACAGGAATATATATTTCTACTTCTTCTACATCATTTTCCATAGGATGGTAGGTTTCTATAATAAACTCCTTAAAAGTGTCCCTCTCATAACCTTCTTCATCAATCCATTGATCCAGCAGTGAATATAAGCTGCCCATCTCTGATTCTTTTCCCCGAATCATACCATATGAATGTTGGATATCTAGAAATTCCGCTCCTTCGGGTAAGGTATCCACCTCATCATTTACCAATACCCCTACAAAGAAAGTTCCCTCAATATGGCTCTCACTCGCTTTAGGCTCGTACACGGTAACCTCAGTTCCCGCTAGATTTGGCGCACTCCTCAAAAATTGCTGTGCTGCCTTCGGTACCAACTCTGCATAATCTTTGTACAGCCCTGTATGTTTCTTAGCAATGATTTTAAAATCCTTTTTAACAACCTGGCACATATTTAGCCTCCTTAAAAAAACTCATAATTTTATACACTTCCGAGGTACATCCTTGTTCTGGAAGCTTAACGACCTCGATTATCTCACCCAGAATTATGGAAAATAGCTCGACCCTACTGTCCATAATTCTGTTTTGGCCCCCAGCCCCCGCTACTATCCGGCAGTAACTCAAAAAGTGACCAAATACTGCAGTAATCATCTCCGGGTCCGAAAGAAGCTTTAGTGTAGTGTTTGATGTTTCCGTCTTCTTCCTTTAACAGTATCGAAACTCCTGGCCAGAATCCCTCCACATTTTTAAAGCCAAGGTCCTCTTTAAAAGTTGGCCCCATGGTCGAAACGCTTTTGAATGCCCAGCCTCGTTCCATTGAAAAATCCGCTAATGTCTTGTAGTCATCAGGACTTGTCAAAACGAATGCTGCCCTGTTCTCAAGGTGGCTGGTAAAACCGCTGAACCCGTCAGCCCATAGTGTGCAATAGGCACATGACTTTCCCATATTGTGTATAATGATCAATTCTTTTTTATCGTTAAAGAGCTCACTTAACAGCACCTTCCTGCCTTCGGTGTCGGTCAGTTCATAGTTGGCAACTTCAAAAGAAGGATGCTGTTTTCTCAATGTAGCCAATTCCAGTTTTACACGGTTGAGCTCTTTCTCTTTTTCTTGAATTTTTTGTTCTAATAGTTTACTTGATTCCATACGACTCTCCCCCTATCATCATAAATTGAAATAGTCTCTAATTCGTCTGGCAACCTCTGATGCAGTCAAATTCGTGTTATTAATCCGGAAATAGTTGGCTTTTTGGATTTCACCTTCATGCGAATTCAATCGATACTGCTTCATAGACGCAAGCAAATCTCTTTCTGACCGTTTTAGATTCCGCTTGGACGGCTTGTGCTCTAACCGGTGGGCACTTCTGTTTCGTGCCAGCCTTTCTTCCAAATCTGCTTCCAATTCAACAAAATAGACTTTCCCGCCTTCTGACTCGAAAATTCCACAAACTTTTTCTACTTACGCCCAGTCTTCCTTCATATCAAACGCCCATACATATGTGAAGATCATTCCGCCCTGGTCACTTTTGGCCATCGCTTTGAATAATTCTTCTCTAAACAAGCGAACTAGCCTCTTCCCCTCCTTTGTACCGTAGTCAAAAAAAGGATTAACCAGTTCAATCGTCATATGGTTATGAAAAAGCTTTAAATCCGTTATTTTTTCCAGTTCATGCCCGACTGTCATCTTCCCTGTAGCCTGAGGGCCAAATATCAAAACAAACTTCATTCTTCCTCGCCCACGAGCCTTTCTTTATACAGTGGACTCAGCTCACTCCATACATCGAATTTGTTTCCGACGAGATCATAAAATACAAAATTCCTGCCTGCATGACCTCTGTTTTCAATCTCACCGACTTTAATTCCTCTTTCCCTAAACTCATTATGTAATGTTATAAGAGCATCAAGTCCATCCACTTCATAGGTAAGGAGAAACCTTTCCTCTCCATTGAAGTCCGTGAAATTTGAACTCTGTCCTTGGGCCTTCACCAAAAACAGACTGACATCAGCCATATCCATGATTGCCTTGTCTTCATCCAGATAATTCAACTTGGCGTTAAGCTTTTCTTTATACCACTTCGAGGATTCTGTTGGATCCTCTACTGGTATATAAATTGTCCCTACCCTGATTAATTGTTTTTTCAATGTACTCACCTCTGTATAAAGATTCTCTATTTCCTGGAATTCACCTTCTTATTTGTCTATATTTTCCTATCTAAATAAATGTCTGTTCCCAGCTAATAAATGAAGCACCCCCTAGTTCGGGAGTGCTTTATGACGGTCCTTCTTTTCCAACCATAGAATCCACTTGTAAAAACCAAGTAAACAGCATAGAAGAATCGGGTCGATGAGTGCTGAATACCAGATTTTCCACCAGCCATAATGGAAATAGCCCCAGGGCTCCGGAAGCAAGGTCGCCAGTTCATACATTAAGATTGCGACTACAAAGCATATAATAAAAGCAATTTTAATCTTTACACTTTTACCAAAAGGATATAGATTTAAGAAGATGAGATTTACTGGCGGGAGCAATACAGTTCTTGGAATCAGTCCCTCCCAGTCAACTCCCATTCCAAAGTACCAATAGCTGTGGAATTTGAACTCAATGATCAAGTCAAAAAGCATCTGGACGGCGATTGTGAATGTCCAAATTTGCACAATATGGGTAAGGGTAAGCCTTTTATTCATTTTGAATGCAATTATGTTAAAAATAACGACAGACAAAAGCAGTCCAATCATAAGCAAATTCCTTCACTCTTTGTCTTTCCCCTTTATTTTCTCTCTGAGATTTTCTAACTCCTCAATTGAAAGATCACCAAGTGCTTTTGATATTTCCTCTTCAATCTTTTTTCTGTTTCTTTCACGGTATTGGTCCCACCAGTCCCGGAGACCTTCCGTATTGTTGAGCAAATAATCAATATCAATGACCTCAACTTCATCATCGGAAATATAGTTAAGCACTGCTGCCAACATATGATTTAGTTTTTCGATTTCTTCCTTTGATATGTCCTTCTGTGGTATAATATCCAGCTGTTCACTTTCTTTTCCCTCAGGATTATCAGCGGTTTTTCGCGGCAAGGTCTCACCTTCTTTTTTATCTGTTAAATGAATTATTCCCTCAATCGCGATTTTTATTGAAAGAGATTGGCATACATAAATTATCTCCATTGTTACAAGTTAATGATGAGGTGGTACTCTTGCGCAAAAAACAAAGAACATTATCTGTCGGATTTCTTTATACTTTAACAATCATAGGTATTTTCCTATTACCCTTTGCGATCGTAAAACGTTCATTCAAAGATTGGGTCATCGTATATCTTGTCAGCATTATTGGCAACTCATGGGCAGACCGGTACCTCGTCTCCAGAGGCTATCTGAAATACGATATCAGACCCTTTAAGAAAAGTTTCAAGATCCACTTACCTTTTGACTATGTCCATTACCCATTAATGCTTCTTTATTACAACCAATGGACACTTAATAGCAAACCGAGCGGGATCATCCTAAAACTTTTTCCGTTCCTAATTCCTCAAGTATTAGTTGAAACCTTCGCTGCCAAAAAGACAAATTTAATCACCTGGAAAAGAGGATGGAGCTGGCAGCACTCATTGATCAGTTTAGCTATTAAAATGCTGGTGTGCAGGGGAATTATCTCCACCATCCGTATGATCAACAAGGACGATCTATCCGTGGATTAGCACAAAAAGACCAAATCCGAAAATGATTTGGTCTTTTTAACATTAACGATGTCTTGTAAAACCTAGATAAAGTAAACATAAAATCCCCTGGTGCTTCTACCATAATTCATCCACTCCCAATTAAAGCAATTCTGTATCTCTTTACGTTAAGGAATGGGGAAAGATTCAAACTTATCCAATTTATCCTATAGTATCCATAAGTTCAACATCGATATCATGAGAATCTGTCCATGTATGAAACACTTCCAAATGCCCTTTGTCCGTTAGCCTCTTGTATCCATTTTCCTGTATCCATTGATGGAGCTCGCTATATGCTTCCCTGATTTTTTCATTAGAGCCTTTATGCCGCAAAACGGCATATCTTTGTGACGGAATTGTCAGGCTCACCATGTCCGAAGGGATATTCTCATAATCAGATACTTCCACGCAAACCCAATAACCATCATCTTTCTCTGAGTGATTATCCACAACAAATGCCCCGTGCTGCAGTGATCGGTTCACCACGTTTGTTATTTCGTCACTTCGCTCGCTCAACTGCCTGGAGGCTTTCGGGATTTCTTCGAGATACTCATCACCTTGGCATAACATCCGGATGCCTACCAGTTTTATTTCAGTACAATGTTTTATTTCTGGCATTGTCCACTCCTCCTTTTTAAAAATTGCTTTAATCCTGAACTTCATTTAGGAACAGATGATATATATACATTTCTCCTTCTCTTCCCATTGCTCGTCTTCCCTGATCTACAAAACCACCTTTTTTATATACATTTTGCGCAAGGATATTTGAGTGGTTCACAGTCAAGATAATTTCGTCCACTTGAGGGAAATGTTCTTTTACAAAGTTCTTCAATAGCAGGATGGACTTTGAAGCAATTCCCTTTCCCTGAAAAGAAAGATTAATGGAATACGCTCTTAACAGCATTGCATTCTGGTTGTCACTGTAATCCTTCACCCCCGACCTGCCATGAAGTACAAAAAAGCCAGCCGGCTGATTGTCATAAAGAATCACAACAGGGTGCCTCTCCGGATCTTCTTTACATTTTGCCAGTGCATCTTCAGGCAAAGCGGTGAATCTCCTCTGTTCTTCAAGCAAGTCATAATTCAATAAGGCTTTCTTGAATTCAGGTATATAAAACTCCAGGGATACTGTTTCTTTTGACATAAAATACTCCTTCATTCATTTAAGAAAGGTTATGTTTTCTTAATGGAAACCCTGCCTTCTTTATTCATTTCATGGTCCCATGTAACTTGTATTTCAAAAGATCCTTCTTCAAAAAACAATGGAAACCTTCTTCTGACAGAATCCTGCATAGGCAAATGGCATGCGTCTGCTATGTTTACCCAAACAGCCTTTCCTTCTGGACTGTCCTCAAGGAGCTCTCCTTTAAAATCACTTGTTATGTAATTAAAAATCATGTAGCGGTCCCCTACGGCAGGATTGACATATTCATAAAGACCTTTATAGGTTAAATTGTTAACCTCCAGACCCGTTTCTTCTTTTACTTCCCGAACGGCGCTTTCCACTATGCTTTCTGGAAAATCCACTTTGCCTCCTGGAGGTATAAAACCCTTGAAATGATCATGCTGGCGGTCGAGAAGCAACACTTTATTTCCATTTTTATCATGCACATTGTCCAAATTTTATAGTTGACTGGATTGCTCATTTGTTCTCCTTCTGTGAGACTCCTATGTTAAGTTCTTTTTACTTCTGACCGAAATTACCAGGTGCCACTGCGTATTCCCCACTTCATCACCTGCTGCATATACTTTTTATTAGGCCATGAACCTATAAAAAAAGGAGAGATCAGGTTGCAGATTAGAAAGAATGGAACAACGAGTTTACCCGTTCCTTCACGCTGGGGGATTGATGCGCAAATTGCTGGAAAACCGATTATCCGAGGCACCATTACCATCAATGCTTTGTCAGGCAATAGCTTCACTGGAACTGCTAACTTCCGTGGGAACCCCATACCAATCCAGGGGACCTGGGGTGAAAGTGCAAATCAACTGCGCTTCGATTCACCTTATGCTTCGTTCACAGGTCGATTGAGTATTTTTGATGACCCAGGGATACGCGTCCGTCACCACGTTCTAAATGGACAGTTCCTGATGAAGCCACCATCATTGCAAGCAGGCGAATTCGGCAATTGGATTGCCACGACGGATACAGCCCTGATTGGTGCACCAATCAATACTGGATCATTGCCTCCGGTAGGAGTTTTTTTAACTTCCGATATACTCTATAACGGCGGTAGAAGTCGACAATATTGATCGCCACGATCCAATCTTCAGATTCAGTATCTGAAGATTCCCCCTTCTATGCTTAAGACAAGCCTTATTGCTTGCTGACGATTCCTAACAGCAGTTTGAAATTTCTATGGTTCTTATGTACTTTTTTAAAACCTTCCCTGGAATCTAGGATGATTACCGTTTTACGGAACCACAATCGTATATAGACAGAATGAAAAAGTATCGGCCCTTGGATTCCTCGGACCTCATATTCAATTCCGTTCTCTATTTCAATTTCCGTTCTTACCGCCCATGTGTTTCCGATTCCTGCCTCAATGAATTTCAACAGCTGTTGCAACCCCTTTATCCCTTGCTTCCCATGATGGAAGTGATTCTTTCCTGCATTTCTGTCTTATCAATGTATTCAAACAGACCAATTTGATTTCCCCATGGGTCGGAAAACGTCGCCCACTTTACAGGGACTTCCTCTCTTGCAAAAATTTCAAATGATTGAACATCCAGCTCTCTGATTAATCTGATGCGTTCATCTTCTAGCGATCTGATCCCCAATCGCAAGGGACCGCTCCCTTCCGCAGTTGTTCCCTCAGCCAGCTGCAGCCACGCCCCAGGAATCAATTCCCATTCAGCAAACCCCTCATGAGGTGTAAAATCCGGCTCTTTATCCAAGAAAGTTCGATACCATTGCAACCCTTCGTTAAACTGCGGCACCCGCAACTGATAGGTCATTTCGAAAATCAATTTTTTACGCCTCCTTCTGCTCTCGGTAAATATTCATTTTCCCAGCATGAATCTATTCATCAAACTTTTTTCTTTTTCTAAGAGTTCATGTAAAAATAACAGCTGCGGAAAAGGCTTTAAAGTCAATTCCTGGTTCATATCTTTTTTTATTAATACGGAACCGCCATGCTTTATAAACTCTTTCAGTGTCAACCGTTGCTCGCAGATACGTTTGATGTCATCGGGAGTTAACAGGAGCAGGCCATTTGTCTCTGCCGAAGGAACTGGTTCACTTTCTGAGTAAGCAAGATACATTGCTGTAGAACCTTCAGGGTCCGTCCCTTTTATTAGAATAGGTGCAACGTCCTCATTTGTTTTTATTCTTCTTGCCACACCATCCCAATCCTTTTTGAAAAAAGTGATCGGAGAGTGGAAGAAATTTATTTTCATTCTTGCTTCTTCATAGACTTCACGGAATGCAGTATCAAATGCCGTTTCATTTCCTTCCCGATGACCCCCAAGCCTCACCACGCCCAGTTTATCCCCTATTCGGGTTGGCCCGACCTGGAAGGGAAATAATCCGTTATAAAGAATATAAGCCCCGGATGTTCGGACATGTTTTGTATCCATAAATATCCTCCAATTTTTTATAGAAGGATTCTGTATTAACATTGGATAATCCTTCTTTTTAAAAAAAGAATCGTACCTCGTCAAGAAGTACGACTAAATTTATCGTATGATTTTTACACTTCGTACCCAAGGATCCAGTCCAGTCTTTTGATTTTCAACTCATCTGGCATTTTCCGTAACAATTGATTTCTGGCTTTGATTGCCAACGGATTCTCCAGTTGCATCATTCTCGCCATCATTCTGGATCCCCCTACAATTTCATCAACACGCGGAATTCTGACTTGCTCATAATGACTTAATGCTTTCTCGACATCTTGGGGAAATCTCTTGAGATATCGTGCGAGCATTAAAGCGTCCTCCATCGCCTGTGCTCCACCCTGTCCCAGATTAGGCAGCATCGGATGGGCTGCATCTCCCAACAGTGTCACTCTTCCTTTATGCCATTTCTTGATTGTCTTACGATCAAATATTTCATGCACAAGGATATTTTCCTCATCGGTAGATTCAATGACATCAGGAATCTGGCCCCACCAGCTTTTGAAATTCTCTAAAACAACTTGTTTCTTGTTTTTAGCAGCAAGGAGTGTCCCTTGAGGAGCGTTGATCGCAGCGAACCAAAACACGCGGCCTTTTCCTAAATGCGAGAAACCAAATCTCTTTCCCTTGCCCCACGCTTCGAAACCTCCTCCCAACTCAGCAGGAAAACGATTATCTTCAAAGCAGGTGATTCCTCTGAAAGCTGTGAATCCTGAATAACGCAACGGAGTGTCCTCAAAAATATTCTGTCTTACTCGCGAATGAACTCCATCCGCCCCGATTACGATTTTTGATTTTAACGCTTCTCCATCTTCAAACATGCTAGTTATATACTCACTATCCTGTTCCAGCACTATAAACTTTTTATCATGCTTTACAGTATCGGGTTCTAATTTTTCATATAAAATTCTCTGCAAGTAAGGCCGGTATATTAAATAACTGTAGGTGCCATATCGTTCTGCCTGCTTGTGCACCGGCATATTGACAAGAAGTTTGCCATCCGGAGTCCTGATTTCCGCCTTCTTCACAGGCGAACCAGCCTGGCGCACCTGGTCCGCAACCCCCAGCTTTTCCAATGCCTTGATTGCGTTGGCGGACAATACAATACCGGCGCCCATTTCCTTGAGCTCCGAAGCTCTCTCATAAACTTTCACTTTTTGGCCAATCTGCTGCAAGGCAATCGCGGCGGAAAGTCCACCAATGCCAGCACCGATAATGGCTGTATCTGTATTGTCTAATGTCTTGACCAACTGTCCAGCCCCTTTCTATCGGATAGTTATTGTTTTCCACCTTTTTGTTTGTTCGGTAGACTCCTTCTATTGGACATTTTTCTCGGTTCCTGCATTCCATTTGGCCGATAGAGCCCTTCTATCGGACACTTTCCTTGGTCCCTGCCTTCCATTTGGCCGATAGAGCCCTTCTATCGGACACTTTCCTTGGTCCCTGCCTTCCGTTTGGCCAATAGAACACTTCTATCGGCCAATTTTTTCCAATACCAACATCTCATTGTCCGATAGAGTGTTCTAATATTTAAAAATATAGTAAAACCCCTATATTATTAATAGCGAGGTGGATACTTTCTTGACTAGACCAAGAGCATTTGCTGCTATCATCAAAAATAATTATATACTTATGACCAAACATGTCTATCCTGATGGGTCGTTTTGGACGCTTCCAGGCGGAGGGCTTGAAGCAGGCGAAACATTTGAAGACGCAGTTGTCCGGGAAGTAAAAGAAGAAGTGAATTTGGATGTGGAAGTTGTTGACTATCTATTTACCGGTCAATACAGCCGCGGTGAGGAAAGATGTTTTTTAGTCCGCCCATTAAACGACAAGGAAGCCTCGGTCGGTTACGATCCTGAACTTGGCGACAGACAAACATTAAAAGAAGTAAAATGGCATTCACTTAAATCGATGAAGAATGACCTTCATGTTTCAAAAGTATTAGAAGCTTTGAAGCTGGTAGTATAAGAGGGTTAAGTAAGTTTGTAATCGACAGCCACCATGCATCCAATGGCTGGTGGCTGCTCATTCAGTTATTCAAAAGGTTTATTCGTTCACATGATGGGCTATTGTCTCTTTCAATCGTGTAAAGACAATGTATTCCACCAATTCTAAATACTATATTTATGAACAACAAGATGCTGCGGAGCCTCTGGCAATTCCCTCAAAGATGTCCTGATAAACTCAGGGTAAAGTTTGATATCCTCAAGACTGCTGATTGGAACCCACTGATAAATCAAGCGATCCCCCTCTTCTCCAAAAAACTCTTCCGTGTGAAAATTAAACTCACCATTCAGAGGAGAAACTTGATAATACAGTCCAATTTCGTGATAATTTTTATTGTTATAGTCAAAGAAGTTCTCTGTAAACCAGAGCAAACGGTCCACCTTCACATCTATTCCTAACTCTTCTTTTACTTCTCTCACAACGCTTGTTTGTGAATCTTCCAATAGCTCGACTCTGCCACCTGGCAATGCCCAGTGCTCGTCCTTCGCTTGTTTATGGATCAGAACATGGTGGTCAACGATCATAACTGCCGCTACCCGGTAATTAAAAACAGCCTTTTCCATATAAAAAGTTGCATCCATTGTTGGTCCCCCTTATTTTAAAAAGCTATCTAATTCTTTTGCCAATCTAGATCTGCGAAAGCCCTTCTGCCTCTTCAGTTCCTTTATATCTTCTACAGTTTGATATGATAGGCGAACATAATAGTAATTAATATGTTCAATCACAGCAAAAAGAAATAGAAAAACAAACCAATAGAATTCAATTGGCTTGCTGATAATTTGATAAATTGACACAAACACTCCTATTAGAAGCAATCCCTCATTTACTCTTTTAAGATTCGCAAAAGTTCTCAACTGACGATCAGGCAGAAGTACTAATTCATGATTTTGAATTTGTTTTAGTTTCAAATACCAATAGTAGCTTCCTTGCAGCAAAATAAACTCCAGCAGAATGAACGCATATAGAGACGAATAGGAGGTTAAGTAAGGGACAGACCATTCAAAAAGCAGAATATACAGGACCCACATCAGAGCAAAAATAAAGACGGCAAACAATTCCCCTGTATATAGACTGACTAATTTCTTTTTTACTCGTTTTTGCATTTATACTGATACCGTAAATTGCTTCATTAGATTCTTTATCAACGGATTCAGCTTATCAGGTAATTCATTTACACTAAAAAAGCGGGCTTCAGAGGTTTCTACACCATCTGCTTGGAGCTCTCCACCCAGGATATCCCTTGTTACATAGGCCACAGTAACCGGATAAAATTCATCCCCATTCGGCAGTTTTACATGGTGTTGCTTCCCGGAAAAAACACCAATCAGTTCCACCTTTCCGATTTCAAGCCCGGTTTCTTCAAGGACTTCCCTTCTGCCTGCATCCTCCGTAGATTCGCCTAACTCAATAAATCCACCTGGAACTCCCCATTGACCATCCTGGCGTTTCTGCAATAAGAATTGTCCTGTCTCGTTTATAACTGCTACTGCGACCCCCACCAAAATCAGAGGCTGGTGGCCAATGACCTTTCGCAAATCCTCTATGTATCCCATAGTTCCTCCTGATTAGTAAAATTTTCTAGTTAAACAAAATTCGACAGAAGCAGTTCATTTCCTTCTTTTTTCCAAAAACTAAAAGCGTTTCTTTAAAAACCGTTTCCGTGTAATATGACGGACACTTCCTCTCTCATTCCCATTCTTTCTGTCCGTCATCACATCAATTTCCAGACCGTTTTCTAATATATATGAAAATCACTATTAAAAAGCTAACCAACGGAAGCCAGATATAGATGTAGCGTATAACTGGGCTTCGTAATTGTTCTCTCAAATCCACTTCCTCAGTTGGCGTCGCCCCTGTTCCCAGTGTCGCTAAATCTTCCCCTGCACTGCTTAACTCCCTGGTTCGGTCACATATATCCGTTGTTAATTCACCCTGGAATTCATGGGCATAAACCAAGTAAGTTTCTCCCTCAAAAAAATCAGTTGAACAGCTGGACCATTCATCTTCCAGTATGATTTCTGTTTGTGATACACCTTTCCACGTATCCTCAACCTCAAATAATATTTTTCTATTATTATTCTCGTTTTTAATCTCTATGACCTTCCCGCTGAATACCGCTTTGGAGCTATCCAATTCATCTTCAACAGTCTTTTCTTCCACACATTTGCAAGCATGGCTGGCTGTTGGGAATGTAGTTAATCCTACTGCCAAAAGAATGACTGCCATAGAAAAAGTTATTAACCTAATTTTCACCATGGATCTGCCTCCATTTTTTCAAAATTGAACAAGCACTGCCTTATAAAAGCAGTGCTAACCCAATCATTTCTTCATAATCTGTATCACTCCGCCACAATGGGAAATAGGAAGGAAGTCCAGTATGCAGCTATCCTCTAAATCAGAACTGATTTCATTGAAAACGAAGTAAAATTCATTATCATCCCAGAATTCTTTGCTGTCATTTTTACAGAATTCGAGCTGCTGTCTCGTTTCAAAGGCAATATCCCCGATTAGGATTTTGCCGCCATCCGTTAGCAAGGACATTAATTCCCTAATAAAAGTAACCTTCTCTGCGTCAGTTAAATGATGCATAGCGTAGGTGCTTACAATGTACTCATACCTTTTCGTTTTTACTTCTGCAGGCAAACCGTTAGCAATATCCCATTCTATTAGATTGGCTTGCGGCATTTTAGGCTGTGCCAGGGCGATCATTCTCTCTGAAAAATCGATTCCATCAATATGATGGCCATTTTCATACAGCTTTGATGTTAAAACACCTGTACCAAAGCCGATATCCAGGACTCTCGCATTTTCTTTTTCCATCACTTCATTAAAAATTCTATTCAAGATGGCACGATACCCCGCAAATGGGTATACACCATTTTCTTCACTAACCTGTACGGTTTTGTCATAGCCTACTGCCCACAAATCAAAACCTTGTTTATTTAACATGAATGTCCCTCCAAATTATTTGAGAACATCGAGCACTCCCTCACAATTCACGCTGCGATGTTCTCCATTATTTTTCTGGTGTCCATAATCATTCTTGCCTTTTCCATCTCAATCGCCACCCTTCATAGAGTTCATTTACCTATAGTAATCAAGTACCTCTTGTTCGAATTCAGCGATCGGCTTTCCAGTGATTTTTTCCAAAACTGTATAAAATCCCTCGGTATCGTTCGTTTTTTGGATTAATTCCACCAATATATCCTTGCCATACACCTGTATCAGATAGCTTACTGACAAATAACTTTGCATATAAGGGTCAGCTGTTTCGATTTGGCGTGCTTCCTTCCAGCCATCTCCCCAGGTGATGCTTTCAAGAGGCAGGATTTTGTATTGGTTTATATCATAATGTACCTCAGTCCGATCGCTCGCAACATATTCTGCAATCCCCTCAATGAACCATTGCGGAAACAAATCAGGAAATGCTCCGGCTTCCTCTATTTTTCTGAAGGTTGCAAAGTGCGCGTATTCATGCAGAATCGGTCTTTGAAAATTATTAAGCGGTGTTTCTAAAATGCTCTCCACATTGTCAGGGTGAACATGAATCCCCATTACTTTATCAAAATTGGAATAAAATCCGGATACACCATCTAAATCAGAAAGTTTTTGCAGGTGCTCTCTATCCATAAAAATTAGATCGGTAGGCCTTTTTTCATAACTACCAAGAATTCCACTGGAAACCTCTTCTGCCCACTCAAGCGTCTCAACTGTCAGCGGAATAAACTTTTCATTTTGTTCCTGATAAAAAATAGAAACATGTTGGTACTCATGCTTCATGCTTTCAGCTTTCAGTTTTCTCTCTAAATCACTGTCATAATTCAAAGTGAAAAAAGCTTTATCTGTTGTATAAAGAGTTTCATTTTTTCCGGTCCTTTCATTCAGCTCCTTTTGGAACACCTTAAGGATTCCGAAAACACTAACCAAAAATATGATTAGTATGAAAGAAAAAATTAGCATCCAAACTCTTATATTCCTCAGACTCATTCCTTCCCTCTTTTCACCATATCCTCAAGCAGGGAAATGATTTGATCATTTTGCTCAATCATTTTCTCATTTTGCTTTCTCAGCTTTGTAAAATCGATCATAAATCCAAACAAAAGAATGGCTATAATGACCGTCACTTCTTTACCCCTCCCTCAATATCCAGCTTATAGCTTCATTTAAATCCTCGGCGATAAAATCTGGATGAACTTGACCCCATCGCCCAAAATACTGCTTGTTTATGTATTTATCGCAGGCTTCCTGGCCGCTGCCCGTTTTGACTAAAATCTTTAAACAGCCAGCATCGTCAGCAGCAAGCAAGTCAGTCCACCGGTCCCCAATCACTGCACATCGGCTTAAATCGAGGGCATTTTCTTCAGCAGCTTTTTTCAGCATGCCAACAGAAGGCTTCCTGCAAATGCAGCCTTCATCATGGCGGTGTGGACATATGTACACTTTATTGAACCCAAATGATTTTAATTCATAATCGAACTGATCAACAGTAGCTTCCCCAATCGCAATACCTGGCTGGTTCGTAAAAGAAAAGACTAATAAATGGTTGGCTTTTAAAAGATTGATTGAATCCTGGACACCGGGAAATAACTCAAAATCCCCAGGATAAATAACTGTGTCACTTCCCCCCAGTGTTCCGTCTCGATCTATAAAAACTGCCTGGATATCTAACACAATATCTCTCCTTTCAAAAACGAACATCTCATTACTCGGCATCTACATTTTTGAAAATTCAATCAGATTCATCATATCATTAAATAAAATACATTTATATCCAAAATTTCCATTACAAACAAAAAGACAAAAAACCCTTGCATTCTGGCAAGGGTTTCTGATTAATTCATATTTGTTCCACTATTCAATTCATTTTGAAGTTTTTTGAACTGCAAATACATTGCTACACGCCAAGGAACGATCATTCCAAAAGCAAGAATCCAGAACATGCCGCCCAGTTCACCTACATCGAATGAGCTGCTTAACACCAGTTTAGCGATTACACGTACGATCAACAGACCGATTAAGATGAAGGCAAATGCCTTGGATCTCTTTAAAAAGATTTCCCTGCCTCGTACTTCAAATTTAGAGGTCTTGATCAGCAGAATCGAAAATAACATTCCAACTGTCAGTGCCTCTATGACCTGTAAGGAATGTACCCGGAACATCGGAAAAATGAACATGAGCGCACCAGTGCTCATGAAGATTGGCGGTAAGATAATTTTCTTGGCTGATGCAGGTTTTTTGGCAGCCTTCATTCTCATGAATGTCACAAAAATGGCCATGCCAATTGCTCCTACGGTTGACGCCAGAACATAATTCATTCGTTATTTCATCCCTTATTATTATTTTCCACATTATTATAATGAAAAAAAGCCATTTAAGATAGACTTAAAGGCTTTTTTTATCTTAATACTCTTGATACGGAATCAACTACCTGTGAATCATCAAATGGCTTAACGATGAAATCCTTCGCTCCGGCCTCGATGGCATCAACCACCATTTTTTGCTGGCCCATGGCTGAGCACATGATGATTTTTGCATCATTATAATCCTTTTTGATTTCTTTTACGGCATCCAGCCCGCTCATTTCCGGCATCGTAATGTCCATTGTGACTAGGTCGGGCTTCAGTTCGCGATACAGCGCGACTGCTTCTCTTCCATTTTCAGCTTCCCCTACGATCTCGTGATTCGCTTTCTTCAGAATATTGGTTAAGGTGATTCTCATAAATTTTGCGTCGTCAACTATCAAAATTCTGGCCATCGCTGTATCCTCCCCGACAATCACAACAAGTATATTAATCTGTTAAATTCTTCCCTCAATTACTATATAACTATATTTAACCATTATTTTCAATGTAAAGATACCGACAAAATTTTCACATCGAAAAAATACCTGTGAGGATCAGCTTATATAGCTCCAGAACTCATTTTAAAAACCTGTAAAATCGCCAAAAAACACGGACAGTACCGAAATAAGCTTCGTCATCCAGTCGAAGAACAACATGATTCCGACTGCTATCATGATATAGCCGCCGATTTTAACAATTTTCACATTATGCTTGCGGATCCACTGCATTTTTCCGATGAAGAAAGAAAGAATGAAGAAAGGAATCGCAAAACCAAGTGTATAGGCAATCATATACAGCATACCTGACCCAGGGTTGGAGCTCGCAAGCAGAATGACCGAAGCAAGGATTGGACCAGTACATGGCGTCCATCCGGCCGCAAATGCCATACCGATCAAAGAGGACCCAAAATAGCCTGATGGCCGGTTCTTGAATTCAATTTTCCGGTCTTTCATCAGAAATTCAGGCTTAAAGAAACCAATGACCATCAACCCGAATGCAACAATGAAAATCGCACCCAGTTGACGGATGAGATCCTGGTACTGAATGAAAAATTGTCCTACAAATGATGTGCCGAAGCCAATCGCAATGAAAATCACCGAAAAGCCCAGAAGGAAAAATAATGTGTGGAGCAGGCTGCGCTTTTGCAGCATTGCATTTTCGCTCTTCAGTTCTCCGACGGACATCCCGGTAATATAAGATAAAAATGCCGGATAAAGGGGCAAGCAGCATGGAGAAATAAAGCTAAGGAAGCCCGCGCCCATAGCAATGAAAATATTTATATCTGTCATCGTTCCATCTCCAGTCCATATTCGTTAGTCCCATTCTAACAAAACCATTTACTATTATTATAGTTTAACTGTGAACAATTTATTAATTTCTATTAAAAAGGTGTTTACCTGCTAAAAAACTGGGTAATAAAAAATGGTGTATATTTTTTACAGGAAAATATTTTACAAATGTTTCTTTTGAAATTTGGCAGTATATGCTATATACTAATATAGCACTTGTAATAATTTCTATATTTATAACGATTTTACATAAGCTTGTTTAATATACTGCCGAGAGATAAAACAAGAAAGGATTTTCACATTGTCTAAAGAGCAACTGATCACCCTCATTGAAAAAAAACGCGAAGAGCTGATCCTAATCGCTTCCCAGAACGGCCTCAATTCTTCCATAGCCATTACTTACAGCCAGGAACTTGATGAACTGCTAAATGAATATAACCGGGTTTATATAAAAAAGATAGCAGCCCACTAAAAAACAGCTAAACGCCCTATGCGTTGTAGCTGTTTTATTTTTGTCTATTCAAGATTTATTCCCTGACAAAACCTAAAACTTTTTCATTACTTTTCCGATTATTTTACCTGCACTCTTTCCCGCTTTCTTTGTTATTTGCTTCTTCACTTGTTTTTTAATTTCCTTCTTGATTATACTCTTCAATCCCATCTTTTTCCCTCTTCCTGAATAACATTAATGGATGATCAATAATAGTACGATTCTTAAGACGAAAAGTTTCATCTGCCCAGATTTTATCATATTGAGCGTTGTGCTCTAAACTTGCCGGTCAACATTTTTAGATTATTCATAAGATAGTATTCACATATTCATATAATAATCATAGCGAATAAAAAATAATGACGATTACCTTTTAGTAATCGCCACTTTACATAATATAATTATTTATCCAACAACATCTTCCAATCGTTCGACTGAACCATTCTGCAGGAGATACATCTTATGGTAAAGCCCCTGTTGGGTAAGCAATTCCTGATGTGTTCCGCGCTCAACGATTTCCCCATGATGAAGGACGATTATCTGGTCTGCGTCCTGGATCGTGGAGAGTCTATGGGCAATGGCGATTGTCGTCCTGCCCTTTCGCATCTTGGCAAGTCCCGTCTGAATGGCCTCTTCGGTTTCGGTATCAATGTTTGCAGTCGCTTCATCGAGAACAAGGATTTTCGGATTAGCTGCAATCGTCCTGGCAAAAGCGATCAATTGCCTCTGCCCGCTCGAAAAAGTCGAGCCTCTCTCCGTCACTTTTTGTACGTATCCATCTTCCAATTTTTCAATGAAAGAATCCGCCTGGACAAATTCTGCTGCCTTTTTTATATCCTCTTCGGTCAGATCGCTGTTGTGCAGCCTGATATTATCTCCGATTGTTCCATAAAACAAAAACGGATCCTGCAGCACCAGCCCCATTTTCTGGCGCAGCTCTTTTACCGGATAGTTTTTTATCGAATGATCATCAATTAAAATATCCCCGCGCTCAAATTCATAAAAACGCATCAGCAGATTGATGATTGAGCTTTTCCCGCTTCCGGTATGGCCGACGAAGGCAAGAGTTTCCCCTGGGTTGACGGTGAAACTGATGTTCTTCAGTACATCCCTTTTGCCATCATATGAAAAACTGACATCTTTGAATTCAATTTTACCTTCATTGATTTTATCCGCCTCCGTCCCAGTTTGGCCAGGAGCCAGTTCCTCTTCATCAAGCAGTTTGAAAACACGTGAGGCAGCAACAATGGCCTGCTGGTACATGGAAAGGCGCATCATCATATTGTTCACCGGCTCGAAAAAGCGATCAAGATAATTGATGAACGCATACAGCACCCCTATCTCAATCGGACTGTCGAAGGAAGTAATCCCAAAAAAGCTCAGTACAATAATAAGAGCTAAAATATAGACAAGGTCAACCGCCGGGCGCAGCAGAAGTCCGTCTGCTTTGATGTTGCGCATCCCCGCATCAAAGTGCTTGTCATTAATATCTCCGAATTCTTTTTTCAGTCTTTCTTCCTGCCGGAACATCTGGATGATCGACATTCCCTGAAGAGATTCACTTAGCTTTGCATTCAGCTGACTCAGACGTTCACGCATATCCTGGTAAAATCTTGAACTAAGCTTGCGGTACAAGCTCATGATGAACACGATGAACGGTAAAATCAGCATCGTGAACAATGCCAGCTTTACATTCAGGATGAACATCGCGACAAAGATCCCGAACAGCAGGAAGCCGCTTTGGATAAATGTCGCAATGACGCTGACGAACATATCCTTGATCGCCTCGGTATCATTCGTAACCCTTGATACAAGTGAACCGGCAGGCGTTTTATCGAAATATTTCAAGCCAAGCTGCTGCACCTTCGTAAATACATCAATCCTCATTTGCTGGATGATTTTCAGCGCAATCTCCTGGAACTTCAACAGCTGAAAATAAGAGACAAGCACATTGAGAATCTGGATTCCAATATAAGCTGCTCCAAGCATCAACAGCGGCTCGAACGGCATGTAGCCTTCCCTCAAGTAATCATCGATGAAGATTTTCACCAAAATCGGACCAAGCACGTCACCCACAGTTGCGAGCAAAAGGAATCCGAAAGCGACAAAAATCATTTTTAAATGCGGCTTTCCATATGCAAGAAGCCGAAACAGCACGGAACGCTGCTCTTTCGCGTTTAATACAGGCGTTTTTTCCATTGGTCACCCTCCCTGCTCGACAAGCTCTTCAAGCTGCTGTCTCAAATACATATCCTTGTACCAGCCGTCATGCTCCATCAATTGATCGTGAGTTCCGCGCTCAGCAATTCGGCCCTCTTCAAGGACGACGATCAGATCAGCATGGTGAATAGCGCTCAACCTGTGTGCCGTGATAATGGTTGTCTTGTCTTTTCGATTTTCTTTCAAAGCTGATAAGATTTGCTCCTCCGTTTTCGCGTCGACCGCCGATAGGGAATCGTCGAGAATGAGGATTTCCGGATTCATCACCAGGGCACGAGCAATCGAGATTCGCTGCTTCTGCCCGCCTGAGAGTGATACCCCTCGTTCTCCTACAACCGTTTGATAGCCTTCCGTAAATTCCAGAATATCATCATGGATGTTTGCCACTCTGGCGGAACTATAGATGACCTCCTCATCGACAGCAGGATCTGCGAAGGCAATGTTATCCCGGACTGTCGCTGAAAAAAGGAAATGATCCTGCGGGACGTATCCAATCGCCTGCCTCAATCGATCCATCTTATAGTCCCTGATGCTTCTTCCTCCAATGCTGATGCTGCCTTCCGAGAGGTCGAATTCACGGATCAGCAGCTTCAATAAAGTCGTTTTCCCCGCACCCGTCTTTCCGACGATTCCGAGCGTTTGCCCTTTCCCAAGCCCAAACTTGATATCTTTCAATAAAGCTTCCTGATCTCCAGGATAAGTGAAAGACGCAATATCATATCTAATGTCACCATTTGGCACCATATCAAGAGCATCCGGTTTATCCTGGATGTCGATTTTTTCATCAAGCAAAGCAGAAACACGATCATAAGAGGCCCTTCCGCGTTCCACGATATTGAAAAACCATCCAAATGCGAGCATCGGCCAAACCAGCAAGCCGAGGTAGGATGTAAAGGATACCAGCTGTCCAATTGTCAATTCCCCATTCAATACATACCTTGCACCAAAAGCAATCGACAAGAAGAATGAAATGCCTACAATGATGGAAATCGTCGGGTCAAATAAAGCATCAACCTTTGCGACAGAAATATTTTTTTTCACAACATCCTCAGATTGTTTGCGAAAATCCTCAATATCTTCTTTTTCCTGGCCAAAGGTTTTAATGACCTTAATTCCCGTGATGCTTTCCTGTGTCTTATCATTCAAATCAGAGAATGCTTCCTGGGCTTTATGGAACCTTTTATGAAGCATCGTTCCGTACCAGCTTGTCAGCATTGCCATGAACGGCATTGGAATCAAAGCGATCAAGGTCAGCTTCCAGCTGATTGTCGCAGCCATCGCGATGATGACGAAGCCGCCGGTTGAGACAGAATCAACGAACGTCAGGACACCGGCACCTGCTGTCTGCTGGATTGCCGATAGATCGTTTGTGGCATGAGCCATCAGGTCCCCTGTCCTTCTCTTTTGGTAAAAAGACTGCGACATACTCGTAAAGTGGGCATAAAGCCGATTCCTTAATAATCGGGACAGCTTTACCGCCGAACCAAAGATCATGATCCTCCAATAATACCGAAGTGAATACATCGCAAGCCCTGAAGCCGTTAACACTAAAATCCATTTCCCTCGTTTACCGGCCGTCAGCGTCCCATTGGTTATCTCATCAACTATTATTCCAATAACGCGCGGCGGCACAAGCTGGAGCAGTGCGACAAATAACAGTAGTGAAATCCCTGTCAAATAAGCCTTTTTCTCCGACTTGAAATACCATAATAAATCCTTGAATACGCTCATATGTATATCCCCCAAACCCCTCAAATGCTTAAATAGTTTATCAAATATTTGTAAAATGGGGAAGATTTTTATTTTTATCAATTAAATAACCAAAGGCGAATAATAAAAATAAAGATGATAATTTCGTTCGGTTTTTTCTGTATTATCTGTTGAATCAAATTAAAATAGTGATATAATATTTATAAATTAAACATTCACTCATATAATCGCGGGGATATGGCCTGCAAGTTTCTACCGGATTACCGTAAATAATCCGACTATGAGTGAGCAGTGCAGGGGTCATCCAAACCTCTATTTGCCAGCAGCTAATTCAACAGCCCAAGGCCATTGCTTCACTCATTTTATGATGTGAATGCAGGGTTTTGGGCTTTTTTATGCTTCAGGGCCCTCATTTATGAGGAGGAATACGATGGAATTGCTTATTGAAAAGATTAAGAATGAAGGAACTGTCCTGTCATCGTCAGTGCTAAAGGTGGATTCATTCCTTAACCACCAGATTGACCCGAGGCTGATGGATGAGATTGGAAAGGAATTTGCCGGGCGGTTTGCTCATTCCGGCATTACTAAAATCCTGACAATTGAATCCTCCGGAATCGCTCCTGCGGTGATGACTGGACTTCGGCTCAATGTGCCAGTTGTTTTCGCCAGAAAAAGAAAATCTTTGACTCTTGTAAATGACTTGATCACAGCATCTGTCTACTCTTTTACCAAGGAAGAGAACAGTGAAATTTCCGTTTCTAGTCATTACCTTTCGGAAGACGATAGGGTGCTAATCATAGACGATTTTCTTGCCAATGGACAAGCGGCACTCGGTCTCGCAGAAATAGCAAACAAGGCAAAAGCCACTGTTGCAGGAATCGGAATTTTGATAGAAAAAGGATTCCAGGATGGTGGTTCCACTCTGAGGGAAAAGGGCTACCGGGTCGAATCATTGGCGATTATCAGCTCTCTGGAAAATGGTTTAGTCAGCTTTGAACAACCTACTACTGAGACAAAGGTGGAATTGACACGATGAAACAGAATCCTTTTAAGATAGCTTCATTAGGAATTCAGCATGTACTTGCGATGTATGCTGGAGCCGTGATTGTTCCTCTGATTGTTGGAGGAGCTCTCGGTTTGACAGGAGAACAGTTGACTTACTTAGTTTCGATTGATATTTTCATGTGCGGTATTGCAACGCTTCTGCAGGTATGGAGAAATCAATTTTTCGGTATCGGTCTTCCAGTCGTTCTTGGCTGCACCTTCACAGCCGTAGGACCTATGATCGCTATTGGCGGACAATATGGTATATCAGCAATTTACGGATCCATCCTTGTTTCAGGGATATTTGTGGTCGCGATTTCAAAATTCTTTGGAAAGCTAGTCAGGTTCTTCCCTCCAGTTGTAACCGGATCTGTTGTAACGATAATTGGGATCACTTTAATCCCTGTTGCGATGAATAACATGGCAGGCGGCCAGGGCAGTCCTGACTTTGGCTCTCTTTCCAATATCGGACTCGCCTTTGGTACTTTGCTGTTCATTATTGTGCTATTCCGTTTCTTTAAAGGATTTGTTCGTTCTATAGCTATTTTGTTAGGATTAGTCGCTGGAACGGCAGTTGCATATTTTATGGGAATGGTGAATTTCACAGCAGTCGCAGACGCTTCCTGGCTTCATATGCCAGCTCCATTCTACTTCGGCCTGCCAACCTTTGAAGTATCAGCAATCCTGACGATGGTCCTGGTTGCCATGGTTAGTCTTGTTGAGTCAACAGGAGTATACTTTGCTCTTGGTGATATTTGTGAAGAAAAGCTGGAAGAGAAAGATCTTGCTAGCGGGTATCGCGCCGAGGGACTTGCGATTATCCTCGGAGCATTCTTTAATGCTTTTCCTTATACCACTTATTCACAAAACGTTGGACTTCTTCAGCTGTCCGGAGTCAAAACAAAGAATGTGATCTACACAGCAGGAGCCTTCCTTGTACTGCTTGGACTTGTGCCGAAAATCGGCGCATTAACCACCATCATACCAACCCCTGTTCTTGGAGGGGCTATGATTGCCATGTTCGGTATGGTCGTTGCATATGGAATTAAGATGCTAAGCAAAGTAGATTTTGCATCACAGGAAAATCTATTGATCATTGCTTGCTCGGTTGGAATGGGACTCGGTGTGACAGCCGTGCCGAAATTATTCTCACAAATGCCTTCAAGCATCAGAATCCTGACAGATAACGGAATCGTTGCAGGGAGCTTAACAGCGATTGCCTTGAATTTAGTGTTCAATGTGTTCAAAGCTAATAAAGCTGCACATAAGGTTTCTTTTGCTGAGCAGAAGGCCTCTTAAAAAGAGGAACATAAATAAGGCACCGGAGGAAAATCCGGTGCCTCTTTTCATTCTCTAATCCTATTGCTGACCTATTTCTCATAAATCTCGGTTTTTTGGTCACCAATAGACTGTATTGGTGACCTATTTTTAGCGAATCTTGTTTTTCAGGGCGCCAATCGGCTGCATTGGTTACCTATTTTTCGCAAATCTCGGTTTTTTGGACGCCAATAGACTGTATTGGTGACCTATTTTTCACAAATCTCGGTTTTTTGGGCGTCAATAGACTGTATTGGTGACCTATTTTTCACAAATCTCGGTTTTTTGGGCGTCAATCGGCTACATTGGTTACCTACTTTACCTAATATCTGGTTTTTCAGCAATCCAATCAGCTTCATTGGTTACCTATTTTGCACACATGGCGCCAATTTGCTCACTCTCTCTATTGCAATGCCTGTTTCAAATCCTCTATCAGGTCTTCTGCATCTTCAATACCGACGGAAATGCGGATTAACCCATTAGTAATGCCCAGTTCCGCTCTGCGCTCAGCAGGTATGGATGCATGGGTCATTTTGGCCGGAACAGATATTAAGCTTTCCACTGCGCCGAGACTCTCAGCAAGTGTGAAGTATTTTACTTTGCATAACACCTCAGCCGCTTTTTCAGCGCTTCCAACGTCAAAGCTGACCATGCCTCCGAATCCTCCTGCCTGTTCTTTTGCGATGGCATGCTGAGGATGCGTTTCCAGACCGGGATAATAGATCTTTTCAACACCTTTGTGATCTGAGAGAAACTCGACAATTTTCTTCGTGTTTGCCTCGTGCGCTTCCATCCGGAGGCCCAAAGTTTTAATACCCCGTATTAGCAGCCAGGAATCCTGCGGCCCAAGAATCCCGCCGGTAGAGTTTTGGACAAAATGCAGGTCCTCAGCCAGCTGGTCATCATTCACGACGACCAATCCTGCCACTACATCACTGTGGCCGCCTAGATACTTAGTCGCAGAATGAAGGACCATATCAGCACCAAGAGTGAGCGGCGTCTGCCAGTATGGCGTGCTGAATGTATTGTCGACAATGGTCAGCAATCCATGTTCTTTTGCCAGCTCTGCACAGGCTTTAATGTCCGTTACTTTTAAAAGCGGATTTGTAGGTGTCTCGATATATAGTGCCTTTGTATTTGGCTGAATCGCAGCCTTTACTGCTTCAAGGTCTGTAGTATCCACAAATGTTGACTCAATGCCAATCCGGTTAAGGACCTTGTTCATCACCCTGTAAGTCCCGCCATAAACATCATCAGTCAAAATGATGTGGTCTCCTGAATTAAAGAGCATCATCACGGCTGTGATTGCCGCCATTCCAGAACCAAAGGCAAATCCTCTTTTCCCTTCCTCCAGATCCTTGATCAACTCCTCTAAAGCAAACCTGGTTGGATTACCTGTCCGTGAATATTCATATCCTTTATGGACTCCTACATCATCTTGTTTGTAAGTACTTACCTGATAAATTGGAAATGAAACCGCGCCTGTCGTTTTATCTCCGGGAATACCGCCGTGTATCATTTTAGTTTTACGTTTCATTTAAATTCCCCCCTCATAGATTTTTTTGCTTAAGTAACGCTCACTGCCGTCCGGAAAGACGGTAACGATGTTTGTGCCAGGAGGGGCTTTTCGTGCTTCTTGTAAAGCTGCGTGAAGAACTGCGCCAGACGAGCTTGCAGCAAGTATTCCCTCTCTAGCCGAGAGCTCCTTCACGGTGTCAAATGCATCTTTATCCGAAATGGTATAGATCTCATTGAATAAAGCAGAGTCCATATATGGCGGAAGGAATTCCATTCCGATTCCTTCTGTTTTATGGGGACCAGACTCTCCTCCATTTAGAATTGATCCTTCTGGTTCAACAATGACGGTCTTTATCATTGGATTTTTCTCTTTTAAAAACTTTGCAGTACCCATAAATGTTCCTCCGGTTCCCGCTCCTGCTATGAAAATATTAATTCTGCCATCCAAGTCTTTCCAAATCTCTGGTCCCAGCGTTTTATAATAAGTTTCTGGATTTGACGGATTGGAAAATTGAGATGGTGAGTAGGAATTAGGGATTTCTGCAAGCAATTGTTCCGTTTTGCGGATTGCTCCTTCCATCCCATCCGATGTAGGTGTATGGATGATGTTTGCACCGAGAGCCCTCATCACCGTTTGTTTTTCAATGCTGAATTTTTCTGGCACTACAAAGATAACATCAATGCCTTTGTTGATTGCTGCCAACGCCAGCCCGATCCCCGTGTTCCCAGCAGTTGGCTCAATCAGAGTGCCGCCTTTTTCCAACTTGCCTGTACGTAATGCCTCGTCGAGCATCTCTACTCCCAGCCGGTCTTTAATGCTGCCTCCTGGGTTTAAGTATTCCAGCTTTGCGTATAAGCGGACATCGTTTGGCAAATGGAATTGGGTAAGTTCAACCATAGGTGTATTGCCTATCAATTCATGGATACTGCGGTAAACCGTCATTGCATTTAACTCTCCTTATTCAGCAAATACCTGGCGCCATTCATCTTTCTTTTCCAGCATTTTTGCTGCAATTTCTTTTGCTCCCTCAAGGCTGTGGCTTGCTGCCCATCCGCACTGGATTTCATTGCAGGCAGGAACCTCATCCGCTTCAAGCACATCTTTAAGAGTTTCTTCTAATACTTCTAAAATATTGTCGTAGTCATCATGGTTGATCACTGACAAATAAAAACCAGTCTGGCAGCCCATTGGACTAATATCAACGACACTTCCATGGTGATTGCGAATGTTTTCTGCCATTAAATGTTCTAGTGAGTGAAGGCCAGGCATCTCCATATGCTCCTTGTTCGGCTGGCAGAAGCGAATATCATATTTGTGGATGACATCGCCATTGGCACCCTGTGTTGTTCCTGCCAAACGGATATATGGTGCAACCACCTTCGTGTGATCTAAATTAAAACTTTCAACATTCATTTTCTTTACCATTACTTCTTCAACTCCTCTAACATTAGTAAAATCAGTTCTGCGGAATTTTTCGCTGCTGTTTCCAAGAATTGGTCAAATGAAATATTCGACTCTTTGCCGGCAATATCGGAGAGCGACCTGATAATGACAAATGGTTTTTCAAATTGATATGCTACCTGCGCGATTGCTGCTGCCTCCATTTCGGCAGCATACAAATCGGGCAGTTTTGTCCTGATGAATTCAACCCTCTCTGGATCATTCATAAAGGAATCGCCAGATGCGATCAATCCATTAACAACCTGGATACCATCAATTTGTTCTGCGCTCTTTACTGCTGCAGCTACAAGCTTATCATCCGGAGCAAAATATGCTGGCATCCTCGGGACCTGGCCATATTCATACCCAAAAATCGTAACATCAACGTCATGGTGTCTCACTTCAGTAGAAATGACCACATCCCCTACATTGAGATCCTTGTGGAAGCCGCCTGCAGATCCAGTATTGATAATGACATTCGGCTCGAATTTCTCAATCAACAATGCCGTTCCCAATGCCGCGTTCACTTTTCCGATGCCAGATTTCAAAAGCACAACTTCTAAACTATCAATCTTCCCTTGATAAAATTCGCTTCCTGCTAGAATCGTATCTTCCCGATCCTCTAGCTTGCTGCGCAGTAAATCAACCTCTTCATCCATTGCTCCGATTATTCCAACTCTCATTGCTGCAACTCTCCAATACCATGTTAAATTTTACTTACTCTAACAGCTTCCATCAGCCAAACATAAGAGTTCATTTTTTCAAAAGAAACCTGAAATCCGTTTTTCTCGAAAAGCCTCTCCAAAATTTCGAGCGTTGTATAGTACTCTCTTTTTAGATCAGCAAACAGATTTTCATATCCCTGCTCTTTTACGATTCGATGCTGTTCTTCCCGGTGTTCTTCATTTACAAAAGCAGTATCAGCAAACACAATTTTCCCTTGGTCACCCAAGAGTGTGCTGTACAACTTGAGGGCTGTATCCTTTTCTTCATCTGTTAAATGATGGAATGCATACGTGCTTACGATCGAATCTACTTTTCCACGAAGCTCCGGGAAGTTTAGGAAATCCCCATCGTATAAATGCAAATCCTTGAAACGTTCTTTTGTTTTTTCTCTCATCACTTTGGAAGGCTCTACTCCATATACAACTCTTCCTAATGAAATCAGCTTTTCGGTCAGATTCCCTGTACCTACTCCAAACTCCAAAACTGTATTGTTAGACTTTATGGCAACTGTTTCTAATATTTTATCATAATTTTCAAATACCTCTCTGTATTCAATATCAAGCCCAGACACTGTGTTCTCGTAAAATTCTGCCCAATCATCAAATAAGGGGATAAATTCCCGACCCATTTTCATTCACTCCGATTTAATTATTATAATTCCTATAAGTATAGTATGAATTAAATCATTATAGGTCACATATTATCACGTTCATTTTTCAAAATCAATTTTTTTATGTGGATTAATTTCCCACGCCATTGAAGAAAACAACTCATCAATAGTGTATACTTACAATTAACAAAGACATTTCAGGGGGAAAACATGGGAAAGAGAGTGCTAGTTGCTGAGGACGAACAAAGAATTAGCCAATTATTAAAAATGTACTTAGAAAGAGAATCGTTTGTGGTTGAAGTTGCAGACAACGGAGAAGCAGCTTTGGAGATCGCGATGAAGGAACCCTTTGACGTCATCATTCTGGACATATTAATGCCTGGAATGAATGGTTTTTCAGTGTTGGAGGAAATCAGGAAGACAAAGGACACACCAGTCATCATGCTTTCTGCTAAAGGAGAAGCCAATGACCTTAAACGAGGAGAAGAATTAGGAGCCAGCGAATACATTTTAAAACCGTTCAGCCCAAAAGATGTTGTTTCGAAAATTAAAGGACTAATCTAGTTTAGACCTCTATCGGACACTTTTTGCGGCTTATGCCTTCTGTTTATCCGATAGAGCTCTTCTATCGGACACTTTTTCCGGCTTATGCCTTCTGTTTGTCCGATAGAGCTCTTCTATCGGACACTTTTTGCGGCTTATGCCTTCTGTTTGTCCGATAGAGCCTTTCTATCGGACATTTTTTACGGCTTATACCTTCTGTTTGTCCGATAGAGCCTTTCTATCGGACATTTTTTACGGCTTATACCTTTTGTTTGTCCGATAGAGCTCTTCTATCGGACATTTTTTACGGCTTATACCTTCTGTTTGTCCTATAGAGCTCTTCTATCGGACATTTTTACTGTCTGATGACCTTTGTTTGTCCGATATACCCCCTCTATCGGTCCCTTTTTTCGGCTTACACCTGATGTTTGTCCAATAGAGCATTGTATATCATCCATTTATAGCCATGCACCTTTTCGGATTTCTTTTATATCACCGTAAAACTCGACCTTGCCTCCATCAATGATAATTCCATCACCATCATTACATGTAAAAATGCTCTCTTCCTGGTAAAGCGAATAGTTGGACAGTGCGTCTTGCTGACCTTTCTCTCTATTCCAATGTGGCATGAATTCAAAATTCACCATTCCTAACCCAGTTAAGTCCGATAGCTGGACTTCATTTTGATCATGGAATTCGGCAATCTTGATACTCTTGGACATAATTATACTTCCGGCACTGACTCCGATTAAGAGCTTCCCTTTTTCCACCATTTCCGTAATAAACGAAACGATTTTCTTTTCCTGCAAGTTTTTCAAAAATAGATACGTATTCCCCCCTGACAGAAAAATGCCGTCACAGTTTTTAAACTCTTCAATCTGAGACCAATCAAACTCTTGGTCAACATCAAAATAAAAGAATTCCGTAATACCCAATTCTTTAAACTCTGGCTTGGCTTTTTCAAAATACCATCTCTCTTTATCCGTTTGCGATGGGATATAAGCCAATTTAAAAGACTTCTGGCTTGTTAATTCATTGATTTTTTTCTTTAAATCGCTATGAAGATATCTTAAATCACTCAAAATCACTAATTTACTCATCAAGACCAACTCTTTCTGCAAATTTTCAACAAAACAAGTTCGGCAAAGGCGATGTAAAAACCTGCAAATTGCCCAAAGAAAAGAGCCTGAAATAATCCAGACCCTTAGCATCATTACATTTATTTTTTATTTGACCATATTACAAATGGTATCAATACTAATGCCAGCACTCCTCCTGCAAGCGACAGAAAGGCAAAGCTTGAATTCGCAACAACCATGCCGGAAAGCATTCCGCCGGATGCCCCTGACAACGCGACTAACACATCAACAGTCCCTTGCATTTTTGCACGGTTCGTCGGATTTGTCGCATCGACAAGAAGAGCAGTTCCGCTGATTAGTCCGAAGTTCCAGCCGAGCCCGAGAAGAATGAGAGCAAGGGTGATCCAGAACATTGATTCACCAGGAGCGACAGCAGCCATAATGCCGGATAACAGCAGTGTGACACCTGAAGCTACCGCCATTGTCGCACGCCCGATTTTATCAACAAGAACACCAGTCAATAAAGACGGCAGATACATTGCACCGATGTGGAATCCAATGACCATACCAACGGCGCTTAAACCATGTCCATGACTGCCCATATGGACTGGAGTCATCGTCATGATCGCTACCATCACCATTTGAGTGAGCACCATAATAAGCGCTGCAACTCCTATTCCACGCTTATCTGTAACGAGGGTTTCTTCTACATAATCAGGCGAACTGGTTTTAGCATTTCGCTCAGCTACTGCAATCGCCCTGGCAACCACAAAAGGATCTGGCCGAAGGAAGACCAATAATACCAAGCCTGCTACAATATAGGCGGCAGCTGCGAGAATGAATGGCCCTGACAGTGCCGGAACTCCTACAGATAGCGCAAATCGCCCCATTGCCTCTACAAGGTTAGGGCCTGCTACAGCACCGAACGTAGTCGAAACCATTGCAATACTGACTGCAGTCGCTCGCTGTTTTGAACTGGCCAGGTCCGTCCCTGCATAGCGTGCCTGTAAATTTGTCGCACTTCCCGCACCATAAACCAATAGTGACGCAAAAAGCAAAAAGATATTATTTGTCACTGCGGCTATGATGACACCAATCGCACCGATTCCACCAGTTAAGAATCCAGAGGCAAGACCAGCTCGCCTGCCATATCGTTGTGACAGGCGTCCGACAATGAGTGCTGCCCCGGCAGAACCTAATGTGAAAAGCGCAGTCGGCAGACCGGCCACTGTGTCAGTGCCAAGCATATCCTTCGCCAATAAGGCCCCGACCGTTATCCCGGCGGCAAGGCCTGCTCCACCGAAAATCTGTGATAAAACCACGATTAATAATGTTCTTTTATATAAGGCTTTTTGTTTTTCTGGTGATTCTACATAAGGCTGCAGCCACCCCTGTTTACTTTCAACCGCAGCTGCCTCATCAGTTTGACGTGTCATATCCAAAACTCACTTTCTGAAATCAAGATGCTCAAATTATACCACATTGGGTATGTTTAATATATTGTTTATATCCATCTTTTTTTAATTAGTACTTCTCCAGCTCCTCTTCAATATCTTCACGCAGCGTATCCACATCCATTACAGCAGAGTCTGTGTCGGTTGGGAAAATGGATGGCTTAACTCCATCAGACTTCATCCCTGGAAGCCACTTTTCAAGGAAATACTCCAATTCAATTTTCTTAGGCCTGCAGCCTTCCCATTCATATTTAGCAAAGGCTTCTGCGAACTGCTCATTAGGGTACAAAGGAATCAGAACATTGCCTTTGTCATCTTGAGCAGATGCCCAACCTTCATTATAAAGCCCCCATATTTCTTCATAATCTACTACCTTTTTGATGAAGTATTCATACCTGATATTTGCTGGCTGCCGTATGACTACTTCAAATTCATGTTGATTCAATGACAGCACTCCTATCTGTGTCCGTCTTTACGTGCTTGGATAAACCCATAATACGCGCAGGTTCCATTTTGAGAAGGATCCTTTACCTCAAAACCGCATTTCTCATAAAAGCTGAAATTATTAGCAGATGTATGGGCAAACCAGTCTCCATGTGGGAGTTTTTGTACGCAAAGCTGTACAAGCTTCTGGCCAATCCCTTTTCCCTGGTAATCTGATAAAACTGCCAGGTCCAAAATGTTCGCAGCCATAATTCTGTCCGAGATGACCCTTACCATCCCGACCATTTCGTTTTGATCCCAGACTGTAAAAGCCCAGGTTGAATTATTGAACATCAGTGAGTACTTTTCTTTTTGCCATACGGGAGTTTTCCGCGCCCACCCTGCGTCTTCAAAAAGTTTCTCCACTTTTTCTGCCGGTACCCCTTCTGTGCCTTCGCGAATGACCAGCCGGTTGAAATATTGATACATTTGAATAATCCCCTTTTTAAAATATCTTTGGTTTCTTATTCTGTATTTGCTAATAGATGTCCTGCCATAGATTAACAAATGGCTAGCGGATTAATTCGGTCTGTGATAACAAAGTCTAAATACAGGAGGTGAGCTTACTATGGTAAGAATCCATAATCCGGTTAAAGGTGATAAAAACAAAGTTGGTGCCGACGGCCAGCTTCATGGAGGCGTAATGGAAACCGCTGACGAATTTTTCGATTCCATCTTCCAGCAAGGTACAAAAGATCAGTCCTCTGATAAAGCGCCCAAGCAAAAATAACGCCCTTTTCCAGCGTTATTTTTTCGATTCGATTTATTGGTTTCTGATAAAATTCTTTTCTCTCCCTCAATACGCTGTAAAATTTCTATTAAAGCCTTCTTCTTAGTCATTTTGATTTTAACCCATAAGTCAAAATGTCTATAGATGTCTGTTTATTAGACATTTTAATCTCACCCATATTTCAAACTGTCTAGTAAAGCCCGTTTATTAGACATTTTAATCTTAGCCATTCTTTAAAATGTCTATTAAAACCTATTTCTTAGACATTTTGAACTCTGCTGCTCTTTAAAATGTCTATTAAAGCCTATTTCTTAGACATTTTGCATTCATCCACACTTCAAAGTGTCCATTAAAGTCCGTTTCTTAGACATTTTGACCCCATCCCCAGCTCAAAATGTCTATTACTTCCTTCTTCAATATCCTGTTCTCCCTAAAACTTTACCCAAAATAAGAAAAGCACTCACATAAAATGAGTGCTTGTCCGTTGTTATTTTCCTGTCTGCTTGTTCATTGCTGACATCATTTGATTGATCTTCTTCTGGGATGGTTTCATTCCCATTTGCATCATCATCATTTTAAGCATTTGTTCGTTGATTGGCGGATTTTTCTTCAAGTAGCTCTCCATGTATTTACGAGCAATGAAAAATCCTAGCGCTACACCGACAATTAGTGCCAGTATACCAACTAGAATATACGTCCACATAAAAACTTCCTCCTTCATGTTGTCTAACATACAGTGTACTAAACCAACAGTTATTATACAATATCTGCAGGTTTTTTTCTCTATTAAAACAATTCAATTTCAAAACTTTTTGTATTAATCCGCCTTTAGTTAAAATCATCAATAGTAATATCTGCATTAACTAGACATATTTCCGTTCTTTTATCGGCTTAAGCCAGCCATATTTATTTGATTCAAGGTCGATGGCCAGGAAGGATGATTCACATTTTCGAAGGATCTCAAAAAAGACAGTTTCTGCGTCTACTTGTCCATGGGATTCCAACTCCAGCCATCTTTCATGCACTTTAAGTGTGGCAGAGCTATTATTTGATTTGTTTTCATAAATATATATGCCATTCTCAACATGGAATCCCTTTGCCTTGGAAAGCTGTTGATGAAGGAGCTGATGGATACGAAGTACAGGAATGGCTTTCGTAACGAATTTGACTTGCTTGGCGATGATTGATTTAAGATCATGGTTTGCTTGGCTATATTCCAAAAACAATTGATAAAACATCCGTTCTCTTCCGAAATAATGGGAGGCAAATTCATCTTCTATTAGATATAGCTGGTAGGATCTCACCTGATCCCCTCCTCTGCAGACAAGCTTTTGTCTTTATTATAGGAAAACGTTTGGTCTGCGTTTGTCTAAAGATGCCGAGAAAATCCACTAATTATGTCGAATTCAAAACTTTCTTACTTTTTATTATAAAATTCCAAATTTCAATTGTCACGAAATTAGAGGTTTGTTAAAAATTTTGCCATATAAGGAATACCAGTCGGTAATGGGGGGAATATATCAATGTTGATAAGAAAAAGAAAGGATGACTATGCATGGCTACAGTACTTTACATTACAGCGAATCCAAAACCGGTTGAGGAATCTTTCAGTTTATCGGTGGGCGAGGAGTTCATTAAAGCTTACCGTGAAAAAAATCCAGACGATGAGGTAATTAGACTGGATCTATATAAAATGGATGTTCCATTTATCGATACAGATGTCTTTAGCGGCTGGGGCAAATTACAGCAAGGTTCCGCTTTTGACCAGCTTAGCGACGATGAAAAACATAAAGTGAGCGCAATCAATAAACTGACGGATCAGTTTGTTGCCGGAGATAAATATATCTTTGTCACGCCATTCTGGAACTTCAGCTTCCCGCCAAAAATGAAAGCCTATATTGATAACATTGCGATTGCAGGAAAAACATTCAAGTATACGGCAGAAGGTCCGGTTGGTTTGCTTGGAGGCAAGAAGGCTCTTCATATTCAAGCCCGTGGCGGCATTTACTCAGAAGGTCCTGCGAAGGATTTGGAATTCGGTGATCGCTACCTGCGTGCGGTTTTGGCGTTCATGGGTATTACCGATGCTGAAACATTGGCAATCGAAGGAATGGCAGCTATGCCTGATAAAGCTCAGGAAATTAAGCAACAAGCCATCCAGCGTGCGAACGAACTTGCAAAACAATTTTAACACAGCAAAAAAGCCTGTTATTCAGGCTTTTTTACTGCTTATTTCACACCGTCCAATGGAATATCCATTCGGTGGTCGAAGCTGAAAACAGCACCTTCCGAAATTTCCTTTTCATCCATGTTTCCTGGCTGAACTCCCTGTTTTACAGCTGCACCGTCCAGTGGAATTTCCTTACCATATTCAAACATTTGTACACACCTCCTAATTATTAGTATTGGGTATTTATTACTAATATATTTACCGTGCTCATTCTTTTTTCCTGCCTGCGGAAGAATTTTTAAAAATAAAAAAACATCCTAAGACACGGATGTTCAAATTAATTATTTGCTATATTTTTCAACTTAAAAGGAGCGCTTTGAATTTTCCTCCCCAAAATTATCTGGAATACTGACTGTAATGGATTCCATATGTTTTGCTACCTTGGTGCTATAGGTGAAATCACCATAGCAATAGGGATAGCGGAAATTATTTTTATCGCCGCCGCAATCATAGGTTTGCGGATTTTTTTCAACTTGGATCATGGAGAACTTTTTTGCCAGCTCCTCGCTATGTTTTCCCCCATTTTTTGCGATAAAATCAATATAGCCGATTCCCATGTTGTATGACTGGATGATTGTTGGAAAATCCACTTGCATTTTATTGCCGTGATTCACAACACGCTGATAGTACTTTACACCTTGCTGGATGCTTTGCTGGGGATCCTGGATACTGTTAGGAGCTAACCCCAAAGATTCAGAAGCTTGCATAGGGTCGCCGCCCTTCCCCCTGCTTTCCTGCATCATCAATGCAGCCACCGTGACGGTGTGACCTTCAAGTCCAACCTTTTTCAATTCACCCTCTATGATTGGCGTATATTTGGCTACCTCTCCTATCGAACTATTCACACTAACATTCATTTTTTTTAGACTTTCATTATATAATTCCAGGAATCTATCAAGCAGAAAAAAACCAATGAAACTGATAAACAGTAAGATGGCCAGATTGAAATTTCTCTGGACTTGCTTTTTCTTTTTGGGTTTCTTTTTTGTGTATTTCATTCATGATTTCTCTCCCAAATTTCGTTCTCTTCCCTCCTATAATATAAAAAATAACGAAAATTTAAAAGGGAGCTGCAATCAATATGCCCGCTCCCTCATTTAGTTTAATCTTCATAGATCATCTTACGTGTCATTCCTCCATCAATTACAAGATCCTGTCCATTAATAAAATCGTTCTCCGGGTCAGCTAAATAGAGGCATGCTTTGGCTATATCCTCTGGCTTCCCGACTCGGTTGGACCAGTGCTGAAGATGGTCTTTTTCACGTAATCCATCATAATCTTCTGTCTGGATCCAGCCTGGACTTATAGAGTTGACTGTGATTCCCTTCTCTTGAAGCGAAGCGGCAAGTGCATGTGTCAAGGCAACAATTCCTCCTTTAGAGGAAGCATAAGCCTCGGAATTAGGTTCAGACATGGTTGCCCTTGTTGATGCTATATTGATGATCCTTCCACCTTCATCCATTCTTCTGGCAGCCTCACGGGATCCAATGAATGCACTTCTGAGATTGGTAAAAACAACATCTTCCCATTCCTTAGTTGTGAGCTCAAATAATGGCTTGAATCTAGACACCCCGGCATTATTGACCAATATATCAATCCGACCAAAGTCATTGATGACACCTTCCACCAGGGAGAGAAGGTCGTCTTCTTTCCTGACATCTGTTTGGTAAAAGGCAGCTTGTCCACCTAACTTTTCTAAGGTAGTAATTAGTTCTTTCCCCTTTACCTCATCTATATCCGCTATGCACACATTACCATACTCTTTTGCAAAAGCTTCCGCAATTCCTTTTCCAATCCCATTCGATCCACCGGTTATGATGACCGTCTTTCCTTCAAATTTGCCTGACATGGTACAGACCTCCCATTAGACCAAAGTAATATTATCATTGATTCCACATCTAATATGATTTCAATCCTTGTAATTAAAATAAGCCAGACTGCCTTAACAGTCCAGCTTAGGAATTATTTCTTCTCTTCAGTTGATACTTGCCACTCGACCCCAAACTTATCAGTCACCTGGCCGTAAGCCGGGCTCCAGAATGTTTCCTGAAGTGGCATTGTTACTTTTCCGTCTACCTGGAGCTTTTCGAAAATTCCTTTTGCTTCAGAAGCGTTATCCACCAAGAGTGCAATCGTCACCTGAGATCCAAGCTGAAATGGGTGTCCTGGAAATGTATCAGATAGCATCAGTTTCGCATTTCCAATGTTCATCTGAGCGTTCAATACTCGGTTCTTTGCTTCTTCGGGAAGTGGATATTCAGGATTTGGAGGCATATCACCAAATGTTTGGAGACTAACTACTTCGGCTCCTAAAGCCTCCTGATAAAACTTCACTGCTTCCTGACCATTTCCATTTGTGACTAGATAAGGGACAATTCCTGTAATCATCTAAGCACCTCTTTCATAAAATTAGGAACACCAGTTCGTAACTATTTTAACATTATCCGTTATTGGGTGCAATTTTATACATGGATAAAAAAGCGGATACTCCTCTTTTTTAATACAACATGAATACCCATTATTTTTTGCCAAACAAAATAGAGCACGAAACCATCAATGGTTCCGTGCTCTTTACAATTATTTAGTTTTGCTCTAGCAATGCTTTTACGCGTGCAACTACATTGTTCACGGAGAATCCGTACTCTTCCATGATCTTTTCTCCTGGAGCTGATGCACCGAATGTATCGATTGCAAGAACTTCCCCTTCGTCACCAACGTAACGATGCCATCCTAGTGAAGATCCCATCTCAATTCCAAGACGCTTCTTGACAGACTTAGGAATGACGCTTTCTTTATATTCCTTGGACTGTTGTTCGAAGCGGTCCCATGAAGGCATACTTACAACAGCTACATCAATACCCTCAGAAGCCAAAGCTTCCTGTGCCTTAACGGCTAGGCCAACTTCCGACCCTGCAGCAAGAAGCAATGCATCAGCATTGTCTTTTCCAGCTGGAGAAATGACGTAAGCACCTTTAGATACGCCTTCATATGCGTTCTTATCAGTATCTTTAATCGTCGGTAAGTTTTGGCGTGTCAACACAAGTGCCGTAGGCGTCTTTGTAGATTCAATAGAAAGCTTCCAAGCAGCGGCTGTCTCGTTGCCATCTGCAGGACGAATCACTGACAAGTTCGGCATTGCACGCAGTCCCGCTAGCTGCTCAACTGGTTCGTGAGTAGGTCCATCTTCTCCTACTGCAATACTGTCATGAGTGAAGACGTATGTTACAGGCAAGCCCATTAATGCTGCAAGTCTGATTGCCGGCTTTAAGTAGTCAGAGAACACAAAGAATGTTCCGCCAAAAATCTTAAGTCCACCGTGTAAAGCTATACCGTTCATTGCAGCACCCATGGCGAACTCACGAACACCAAACCAGATGTTACGGCCTTCGAATGAACCTGGGAAGAAGTCGCCTGTTCCCTTGATCATTGTTTTGTTTGATCCAGCAAGGTCAGCGGACCCGCCGATTAAGTAAGGAAGATTTTTCGCAATACCGTTAAGTGCTTCACCAGAAGATGCACGGCTCGCGAGGCTCTTGCCTTCTTCATATACTGGAATGTCTTTATCCCATCCTTCTACTAACTCACCCTTCATTGATTTTTCAAGCTGGGCTCCTAGTTCAGGATATTCGCTCTTATATTTTGCAAAAAGTTCGTTCCATGCCTGTTCTGTCTGTTCACCTTTTTCAGCGATTTGCTGTTTGAAGTGCTCATAAACTTCGCTTGGTACATGGAAGTCCTCTTCAAAAGTCCACTTATAGGCTTCCTTCGTAAGCTTCAGTTCATCAGCACCCAGTGGAGCTCCATGAACATCTGACTTACCTGAAAGGTTAGGTGAACCGTATCCGATGATCGTTTTCACTTCGATCATTGTTGGACGATCTGCATCCGTTTTTGCTTCCTCGATCGCTTTAGCGATTTCCTCAAGGTTGTTACCATCTTCAACTCGGATATACTGCCAGCCATATGACTTGAAACGGCCTTCAACACTTTCGGAGAATGATTTATCAAGGTCGCCATCAAGAGAAATATCGTTTGAATCATAAAGAACGATCATTTTGCCTAATTTTAGGTGGGCTGCAAGAGATGCCGCTTCAGCAGAAACACCTTCCATTAGATCGCCGTCACCGCAAATGGTGTATGTATAGTGATCAACAAGATTATAGTTATCCTTGTTGTAGACAGCAGCAAGATGGCGCTCCGCCATAGCCATGCCGACTGCCATAGCAATTCCCTGGCCAAGTGGTCCAGTTGTTGCGTCTACACCGGCAGTGTGTCCGAACTCAGGATGACCTGGAGTCTTGCTTCCCCACTGACGGAACTGTTTAATATCGTCCATCGTTAAGTCATAACCTGCAAGGTGCAGCAAGCTGTATAGCAGCATTGAACCATGACCAGCAGATAGAACGAAACGATCTCGGTTGAACCATTCAGGATTCTTAGGATTGATGTTCATATAACGAGTCCACAGTGTGTAAGCCATCGGTGCTGCCCCCATCGGCATACCTGGGTGGCCGGAGTTAGCTTTTTCAATTGCATCAATTGATAATGTTCGAATGGAATCAATTGAAAGCATATCAATTTCTTTAAACATTATATACATCCTTTCTATAGGTACTAGCTACATCCTTAATATTATAGCGAGAGAAATTATTATACAACAAATTGTGCCTGAAAGAGACAGAAAAGGCCGTATTGTTATTTATTTTGACACAAACTCACTGATGATATGTAAATGCACGACTCTGCAGGTGAAAAAAATATAGATGCTAAGACGTGCTTTTACAGTTCGAAGACAGAGTAATGTCTATCCACTTTAGTCTAATTTCCACTAAATCAGGAGATGAAACAAGCAGATTACACCCTATCTACAATTCCTTCTTTAGTATTAAGAAATATGCTAAAAATAAAAAGGGAATACATTCTGTATGTATTCCAAATTCGCATATATTTAATGAAGCTTGTTCTTCGCTTTTTCGTCTTTGAGTTTTTCAGGCGTAACATCATTTCCTTCTGGGTCCACAATGGTAACACCTTTAAGTGTATTAAGCATAGAAGAGCGGAAAGACTGTAGATATTCTGCTCTAAGCTTTGTCTGTTCCTTTGCTTCTTCTTCTGTCAATTTAGATGATTTTGCTTTCCTTGCCAGTTCGTTGATTCTAGCAATTTTATCACTTGATAGCATTGTAAAGCTCCTTTGTAAAAAATTACGTCAAATGTCATCTTACTAAAATTGTTGGGATTTTACAAGAATTGAGCTTTTATTCTTCTGCTTCTACGTGCTCAAGATATCTTCGGTTTACAGTTGCTTTTGATACATTATATCCAAATCCCCTAAGAGTAGCAGCGATTTCTGCAAAGGTTAGCCCATTATTGCGCAGCCTGACTATTTCCTCAATCGGCATCTCTTTTCGTTCCCGTCCGGAATGATCACCCTGGTTTTTCAAATTGCGCTGGGGTTTGTATCCGTGCTCAATCGCTCGTTTCATTCCCCGCTTAATTTTAATATTATGGATTTTCCTTTGATACTCTTCAACCATACTGACAATTTGGAGCACCATGGAATCTGATTCAGAAAGCTGCAACTCTCCACTGTGGGAGACACTATATAATTTCACATTTTCTTTGAGGATACAATGAAGGATCGCAACTTTAGCATTTCCTCTTCCAAGTCTCGTTTCATCCTGGATCAGCAGTGCCCCTATCTTTTTGTCCTTTATCAATTCCAGCAGTTCAAGTATTCCTTCTCTTTCGAGGTCATAACCGCTGGCCTGTTCTTTTATAATACTGGCCACTTCAAAGCCATAACTGCCTGCCAGGCGAAGCAACTCTTCTTCCTGCCTGGCAAGGGAAGATTCCTGTGTTTCTTTTGTTGTACTTACACGGCAATAAATGATTGCTTTCATATTGTCACCTTATTCTATTCCAATCTACTTTTCCGCTCCGGCAATCTGAGTAGGTTCGATCTGTTCAGCCACAACTGGAATCACCAGCTCGTCACCAGGAATGACCATTTCTCCGACAATTCCATTTTTCTTTTCTACCCAGCTTACAAATTCATTTTCAGATAAATTGTGTTCGCTGGCAAATGATTCAGCAATCTTCCATAGCGATTGTCCTTCTTCTATAGTAACAGTTATGTATGCCTCTTCATTATTTAATTGAGCTTTTGCCACCATTGTGAAGATTAAGCTAACAGCAAGCAAGATCATTGCATATGAATAGTTTTCCCATAATTTTTTCATTTCGGCACCCCTTAACGAATATATGTTCGGTTTGTTGAGTTTATTATAAAGCGAACATTTGTTTTGTGTCAACTCAGAAATTCGAACTTATGTTTGTATCTATGAAAAAGACATGGTATAATTAGGACAAGAAAATATACGAGGTGCGTGAATATGACAAAGTTATCTAAGCGGCAACAAGATATATTTGAATTCATAAAAGGCGAAGTAAAGAAAAAAGGGTATCCGCCATCCGTCCGCGAAATAGGTGAAGCAGTTGGACTTGCTTCCAGCTCCACTGTACATGGACACCTTGCCAGGCTTGAGAGCAAAGGCTTGATTCGACGCGATCCTACTAAGCCGCGTGCAATAGAAATTCTCGAGATAGAAGATGATGCCCGTATTCCGAAGTATAATGTCGTTAATGTACCTGTTGTTGGTAAAGTAACAGCGGGTATGCCGATTACCGCCATTGAAAATGTTGAAGAGTACTTCCCTCTCCCTGATCGCCTTGTTCCACATGATGAGCAGGTTTTCATGCTCGAAATCATGGGTGACAGTATGATCGAAGCGGGAATCCTTGACGGGGACTATGTGATTGTCAAGCAGCAAAAGACTGCTAATAATGGTGATATTGTTGTAGCGATGACTGAGGACGATGAGGCAACAGTAAAGCGCTTCTTTAAGGAAAAGGATTATTTCAGGCTGCAGCCGGAAAACCCAACGATGGATCCAATTATCCTTCGTAATGTATCCATTCTTGGTAAAGTTATCGGTGTCTACCGCCATATGCATTAAAAAAGCAAGCGTCTTCGCTTGCTTTTTTTATTTTCTATGAAACTGCTAAGCAGCATATTTATGAGACTAGCACATTTATGAAAGGAATAGGTAGAAACCCTAACAACTTGTCCGTCTCCACATAAGATATTGTGTAAGTATCTTCATGATGGAAAGGAGTTGAGTTTCTAATGGGATACAATCGTAATAACAATGATGTCGCTGGCGTATTTTACCCTAACCGTGACAGAGACAGAGTCAGAGCCACAATCGATTTTGATGATCTCTGCCGTGCCGTGCGCCGTTGTATTATCGATGATTTAGTAGCTGGCGCTCAGGATGATCGGGATGACGATCGTGACCGCCGCCACAGAAAGTGTGGTTGCAGATTTTAACTAAAAAAAATCCCGAAAGGTTTCGGCCTTTCGGGATTTTTCTATTTCCAATGTATGGGTTGAACAGGCAGCACATCTTTTAATTTTTCAAAGTGTGCAGCTTTTTGATTTTGAGTTAGCCAAATATGCACGGTACCGCTGTCTTGATTGGTTCTGATCAACCGCCCCATCCCTTGTCTTAGGCGAAGGAGCATATACGGAATATCTACCTCTTGCGCCGGATTTTGTGCATGTTTTCTTTTCGCCTGGAAGACTGGGTCATGAGGCGGGAATGGCAAGGAAGCAATGATAACTTGAATCAATGACTCTCCTGGAACGTCCAATCCTTCCCATAGACTGTAGGAACATAAAACCGTCTCAATGTCAGTCTGGAATTCTTTGACTGTTTCACTGATTTCACGGTCACCCTCAAACAAGATAGTGAAGCTCCATTCTTGGTTTTCAGACCATGCCCGGAATCGCTCCATTTCCTCCATAGACGAGAACAGAACAAGCGAGCTGCCCTTCTTACTAATAAGGTCATCCCCTATCTTGCACCACTTCTTCACTTCATCATCCTCGATGTGTGCGACCAGTTCCATTTGCTCTTCATAATCAAATGGGGACGCTACAGTAAAGGAAGTATATTTTTCAATCCCCAGGCTTTTCGCTATATAGCTGAAATCTCCAGCCTGTGACAAGGTAGCAGAAGAAAATACAAATGGGATGTTCTGTGAAAATACTTCTTTTTTCAATATATCCTCAACCAGCCGAGGCATGATGACTAGCGAAGTTTGCACTTCATTTTCTTCAAGCCAGAAAATCCCTTCATCATTCTTCAAGAAAATTGAAATACCATATGCGAAAAACTCGAGATACTCCTCCATGATTTTTAAATGGTACTCGTCAATCAGGAACATTTCCGCATCAAAAACTAGTTGGTCCATTAAATCGCTAACCTTTTTCTCAAGTGTTTCCGCAGTTTTCCTGATACTTGACAGCATTGGTACTTCTTTTCGATTAGAGCCTTCGACAGAAGATGAATTTTCAACTAAGAGGTCAAACCATGTATCATGGAGTTCTAAAATATCCTCGATTAAATAAAGAGACTCCTCTCGGACGTCCTGGTGCATATACCCCGTCAGGACAGTGGTCAAGGTTTGTGAGTTGAACCGGTATGTTAGTCCCTTTTGCGCTGCGAATTCAAGCAAATGGCCCTCATCAAAAATCACCGTACTAGCATCTGGAAGCAATGGCATCTGCCCTTCCCGTTTACGTGAATCTTTCGTCCATACATGCTCCATGTAAAAGTCATGGGAGCAAATAATCAAATCGCCTGCATGACGATAGTAATCACGATTCAATGTTTGGCCGCAACGGTGGCGCCAGCTGCATGTTGAGCATTGCTGGAGCGGGTCCCAGGCCATTGATGACCATTTTTCATTCGTGACCCATGGGTATTCCTTTCGATCTCCATAGCGAGTGAAGGAATTCATAGAAATTCCTTCATCAAAGATGAAATCTGGCAGCCGGTCATGGACATCAAGGATTTCTATATCGTTCGATGTATTTGAAAGGTCATCTAGCTTCTTTACACAAACATACTGCTCTCTTGCTTTTGCCAGGCGGACATCGACCTTCAAGTCTAAGGCCTTTTCGAGTTTCTCGATATCACCGCCCTCTTTTACGAGTTGCTCGATCAGTGTCTCATCCGAGCAGGAGACAATCGCAGGCTTTCCCATGTATCTTGCGTATAAAATGGCATAAATAAGATAGACGAAGGTTTTACCGGTACCGACGCCTGCTTCTGCGAAAACAATCCCTTTATTCTTAAAGGCCTGCTCCACCTGGAAAGCCATATAAATCTGTTCATCGCGCAGCTCATAGCCCTTTTCAGGCAATATATCATAAAAGACATCACCAATATAATCCCCTAATAACTCGAAGAACGTATCATTCTTGGTAATGGTAAATGGAAGGTTATTTTTCATTCAGGTTCTCCTCATAAATGTAATTCCCGGCAAAAAGCCAGCTTTTATCATAACAGAAAACGTGTGTTTTAGTGAAAGAAAATGAAATATAAAATATAGGCAAAAATACTAATTCCATTATTAGGCATTTATTGCTAAAATAATCCTAAATTGTCTTAAGGGGCGTTTTCATGAAATCGAGACGAGTAATTTACCTTAATTATGCTGTCATTGCATTACTTCTTTTCATTACTATTTACCAGTACAACAGAATTGCAGATTTTAAGAGTCAATTGGGGCTTGAATTTCAACACACAGTTCGGGGCTCTATTTTTCTATTGGAGAATGATGGCGACCCAAATATATGGATCAGACATATGAAAGAAAAAGAAGGGGAATTCTGGTTAGCGGCCCACATTGGAGAGATAACTATATTAAGCAGACAATACTATATGATGAACGGGAAAATATCACTGATTGGAGACATGCTAGATTCCCTTGCAAATCAGTACCGCGAATTGGCCATGAATCTAAAGAACGGCAGAGATTATAGACAGAATGAAGCGCAAATAAATGAGGATCTTGAATTTCTCATTTCGTTGTTTAATGAAATTGATTCCATTTCAGGTGAAAATGAAAGACGTTATTATAAGGAATTTACGAATACAGAATCCAACACATCCAACCTTGTATGGAAGGAGTATAAAAAATATGAAAAACGCTAGTTATATCATCCGCCCAGAAAACAACACTGATGTTACAGGAATAAGGGAATTGAATGTATTAGCTTTCGACAATGGAGAAAATGAAGCTTCTTTGGTTGAACTTATAAGGGAATCGGAACAATTCGTCCCTAAGCTGAGCCTGGTAGCAGCGAAAGAAGACGGTGAAATTATTGGCCATATCCTTTTCAGTGTCATCCACCTTGTTACCCAACATGGGACTTTCCCTACTATAGGTCTTGCACCAATGGCAGTGAAACCAGACTATCAATATAGCGGAATCGGTTCTGCGCTTGTTAGCGAAGGAATCAAAGCATGCAAGGATTTAGGATATGAACATGTCTTTGTCCTTGGGCACCCAAACTTTTATCCTCGTTTTGGCTTTACACCAGCCAGCCAATTTGGCATAAAAGCTCCTTTCCCTGTTCCTGACGAAGTATTCATGGCTCTCGAGCTAAAGAAAGGCTCATTAACTGCATTACAGGGACAAATTGAGTATCCGCCTGCCTTCAATGCAGTGAGTTAACTGTTAGTATTAAAAATGAGGAGAAATGGATCAATTCCTTTTCTCCTCATTTTTTTGCATTAGACCATAAATACCAATAGCCAGTCCAAAGGGAGTTCCAAAGTTCAAAGGAATATGGCGTATCTATAACTGTTAATATGATGGATATCGTTACAAGCAGGAACATAAGGTAAAAAGGGATTGTCATCCACTTTTGTTTTTTAGTTTTCATTGCCATTCCCCTATTCCTCGGAAAGCAACTCAGATTCAAGAAGAGAAATCTGCGCTTTATCTGTTAACCTTCCATAACCCTCATTTTCTTTTTCGCTGATAAGCGTAGCCGTTTCGCCTTCAAACCAAATCCGATATTGATACAATCTTTCAGGCATGTTCTTTTCTTCCTGGATGAAAAACGTCGCTAGTACATCCTCTTTCCTGGACATTTCAGCTTTTGTCTTTGGAGACCATTTGACTTCTTCCAAGGATTTCTGGATTTTAATCAGCCTTTCCTTTGATGCAATGATCTGTTCTTCCCCATCATTCATGCCCTCTTCTGTCATTTTTTGCACATCAATCCTGGTCAGCTCAGGCTCGAAATTATTACAGCCTGCTCCAAAAGCAATTAAAACGATTAATCCAATAAAAAATTTTCTCATCTAAAATCTCCAATTCTATTCATATAACTACTTTTCATGGAAATCAATCAGTTGATGGTTTTCTTCAGACAATTCTTCAAGTGAGGTAATCACATCAAGAAACCGACTGTACAATACCTGGATTTCAGGCTGCTGGTCTACCGTAGACACAGCGTCAATGTAACTCTTCTTATCCGGATAGAAATGTATTTCCTGCCAGATCTCCTTGTCGTCATGGTTTTGTAAAAACAAACTCTGCTTATCGATGAAGCTCGAATAAATTCGTTCGGCTTCGTTTTGTATTTCGAGGTATTCCTGCTCCTTACCCGGCTTTAAGCGGTATCTATATATTTTTACAAACATGTTCATCCCTTCCATCTTCATTTACTTAGTTGCAGAACGCATCAAATCAACCAGGTATCCATTTAAATCACTCATATAAATCTCCCATGTTATTGGTTAGGGGAATATTGTTTTCCTGCAGTTTCTCCATGATTTTGAATTTGTTGTTCTGTACCTTGGTGTTATAAGGCAGTTCGATTACTTCTCCGGATTTGTTGATCAGAGTTAAATGGTCAAGGACAGTTGCTCCGTTGCTTTTCACGAAAATCTCTTTCGCTTCTTTAATATCGTCCCAATAATAAGAGTCAATTGTATTGAACGTTTTATGCTCATTAAAATGCATACCCTTGTCATCAAGGTAGTAATAGTTAGACACACCAAACATGAAAAATGGAATGCTGCCTGAGATTAGGAGAAGTGAAACCCACTTTAGGCTTTTCCAATCAAACTTCCACTTTAAAAATAAATGCAGCAATAAACTTACCGCTACCCAAAGCATCCCGATCATGAAAATGATATAAGCAGAAGGTGGCGTAACGTAAAACCATTTATCAGCTGACAGATAAAGATAATCCTGTATAAAATAAACAAAAACGAGTGGCATGAACAAACTGCTGATCATTATTATAATCGCGGATACGAGGATTAGATTCGATGTATTTTCCGAATTGAAACTTAAACGTTTCATAACTTTCACCCCTTTTTGCATTATAGTAAGTACTACGCAAGTCAGGCGGGAAGGTTTCAAATAATCTGATTATTTACACACCCAAACGTTTATTTCTTCTTAAAAATGCCTTTCCATGGGCTCCTTACAATGTGTGTAGCCGTTTCTTCCATAAAACTCGATGCCTGCATCACTGGGCCAGACGATGATAAATTCAAACTTCATTTCCTCAGCCCATTCATTGACACATGATAGCAGCTTGCTGCCTATCCCTTTTCCCCTATGTCCGGGAACAGTATATACATTTGTCATATAAGCAAAGGGATTTGTGGTCCTGCCAGGACGCGGAACTTTTTGAATCAATTCTATATAGATATGTGAAACGATTTTCCCGTTGTTTTCGGCCACCCAAACAAACCACTTCCCGCTCTGTATAGCAGTTTCAAGGAACTCTCTGCATTCTTTTTCAAAGGAACCATACTCCACGCCCTCCCCCATTTCGGGGTAATCTTCAAGCGTGAAATCCCATCTCATTCTAATTAATTGATCAATATCACTTTTCTTAGCTATTCGAAATTCCATATGATCCTCCATAATTAAAAAATGTATCAAAGTCACTGTATGCTGTTATCTCGTAGACTTCTGCATTCTCGCCATATAATAACTCAAGCCAAATGGGAGCAATGGAACAAGGGCCAAACTCCTAAACCAATTCTCGGCTCCCAAAAAATAGAGAGACGGAAGAGTCACAGCAAGTCCGCTCATAAAAAGAAACTTCCATGATTTATTGATCAAGCCGCCAATAAACAGGAAGCCAAATGCTAATACCAACAGCCAAAATATTGTTCCAGCCATGCATCCCCCTCCTAAAAAACTTCATGAGTGGTTTTCTTCAAAGCACCTAAATCATAATCACTTGTCCAGCAGCCATAGGCCCCCGATGTTAACCCCGCTGAATACCTTTATATTGCCATCTTCATCTTTCAAAGTCAGACCTCCTCTGGCAAATAGCATATACCAATCAAATGAATAACCTTGAATGGATAAAGTTTTTATCTCAGTCTTCAATTCATCATTAACATGCACTTCAGAGACTTTCACGCACTCAATTCTTAGACATTCGTATTCTGTATGATCACTAATATGATTTATAAACGATTGTTGATGGGTCGGTACACCAGCTCCTGAAAAAATCAAGAGAATCATAAAGATACTGCTTAGGTATGAAAAGTTAAACTGATGCTCCACCAGCAAAATCCATAATGCAACTGCAGAGAAAAAACTAATCCATAAAAGCCATCCTATGTCAAAAAACATATTTCCAAGGAAAGAGTTTACAGCAATGAAGATCAAATAACGGATCACATTGGCGACTGGATGGGCTTGCATCTTCTCTTCTATTTCTTTCTCCAAGCCGGCTGACGTTTTACTAATAAAAAGATGATAAATTGAGTAAAAAACCCCTATGGCCATACCTATGCCAGAAATAATTAAAGAGCCTTCATCCATACAAGTCACCCCAACGGAAAAATTTCAACATCCTAAAAATTAAGCTTGAACCACCGGCCATGGCCGTCGGTTTCCCCGATTGTGTTCAAGCTTTCATTACCATCGAGATAATAATCCAAGTGCAGCTTTACATCATAAATATTATTGTATATATGAAAAATTGCCCTCCGCTTCCCTATTTCTTTTATTTGTCCCAAAAGCTTCTCCTTAGTCTGGACTGGCATTTGATTTGCAACATGGGTATGGAATACACAAATCACCTGTTCTTCCGGAACTTCGCTTACCAGGGACCTGAGGACCTCTACTCCATCACCCTCTATTAAACTTAATGTTTGATTGCTTACATAGCTTGCTGCTTTTTCAAATAACTCCCGTCTTTCAGCGTGTTCAGGCCAGATCAATGCCTTTAGCCATAAATAATCCTCTGTATTTCTAACATCATTAATATTCAGGTCGACTCCTATTCTTGTTGCAACATCAAAATGGGGCAATGGATTCAAAAGTGTTTGATCTCCTCTTAATTCAGATCTCAGTTGAACTTCTGAATCAAAATTACCGAAAATCTCATCTGAGCCATATGAATAACTGTATTTGTCCACAAATAACTGCAAGCCAGCACTCGTTCCGATTTCAATCAATGCCAAAGGCTTTCTGGTCATAAGGGAAATGCGGCTAAAAATGGGATAGAGATAAGAACAGCGCCTGACCTCATTTGTCTGGACGATCTTACTTTTAAGTAACTCGATCAACTCATCAGGATAGGTCCGGCAAAAATCAACAAAAACCGGATAAGCTTCTTCTGCAGGAAGAGGCTGATCGGTCAAACTTGGATAGAATCCCGCCAGCGGGTGATTATATCCTTTCAATAATAGATAGTGTACAGCTCCCAAAAATAGATTTGGCACTGGTTGTCCTTCTCTCGCTTTTCCTGCAAGATCAAGCATTAAAGTATCTTCAGCTATTTTTGAAGAAAGGAATTCATAAAGCGGACTTGAGCCTTTACATTCTTGAACCGCAAATCTTTTGAACTTCAAAGAGATTTCATCAGACATGAACATCACCTAATCCTTTTAGATAAACCCTTCATCCACACTAGAATCATATAAACAGTTCCCACAGCGGCCACCACAAGGAGTAAATAGTTACCTATTAATATTTTCGTAGGGTTCTCCTGCGGACTCACTAATCCTAATTCAAACGGAAAAGCATCATCCAAAGGTGTCAACCAGGTGTTCTGTTCAATAATCGGAAGCGGCAGTCCAAGTCTGTGCTTGGTCAAATCATAATCAGGGGTTACAACGACAGAATCAAAGAAAGGAGTAATGGAGATTCCGATTACACCAATGAAAATAGAAATCATTAATAATCTGTAACGCTTTAACATATTAATCCCACCATAATAATAATTTCCCTGTCTCTTTCATATCCTGAATCAAACCGCTGATTGTTCCTGTTCCCTGTTCCACGATATCCGGACAGAATTTTTCGATTTCTTTTGCCAGCCCTTTTAATTCCTTGTCTTTAGGCATGGATTGAAACCTCATTTCTACCCAGTCATAATCCGCCCCAATGATGATGAAGGGATACCTACCATGCCAGTCCTTCAGCTTTGAAATGACGTTTTCATTGCCTATATCGCAATTGTCTCCATTGGTCTGCTGGACCTTCAGAATGTCGAATTGGTCTGTACCCTTAATAATTCCGATTTCTTTTTGATCATAATCGCAAATAAAGGCCTGATAGTTCACCTTCTGCAACTCCTGGTTAAGCTTTAAAACAAGATGTTCCGACTCTTTCTCACTGGTCTCAATACAAATTCCAGCCAATCCATCTGCTTCATCAGAAGATAAGTCCGTCTTATAAAAGGGCATTATTTTGCCGTGTGAATTCCGTTGTACAATTGCAAGTGCCTCTTTTGAAAAATCTGCTTCCTGAAGATTCAATTCCTTCTCCTGACTCTTGCGAAAGCTAAACAACTTTTTCCAATCCATATATGCACACTACTTTCTTTTTGATACTAAATGAATGACGGCAGTATATCTGTTTTAAAGTACTCCAGGGGTACGTGCGTTTCAGCATAGTTGTCACTGGTAAAGATCGTGACTAAATATATATCAGGTACGACTATGATATATTGCCCGCCATATCCCATGGCAAAAAAGGCATGCGGGCTGAACGGCGCATTGTCTTCATCTGAAAGAATCCACCAGTGGTAACCGTACATTCCAAAATAAGGACCGATGTACCTTGGTGCTGTAGATTCTCGTATCCATTCCTCTGAAACAATCCTCTTGCCTTCCCACTTTCCGTTACTTAGCATGAGCCTGCCTATTTTCAGAAGATCAAAAGGATTTAAAGACAGACCAAACCCGCCAATTGCGATTCCCTTTGAGTCAGAATGCCAGACATAATCTTTAATTTGCATCGGTTGAAACAAGTATTTTTCAGCAAAACTTGTCAGAGGTTCCCCTGCTGCTTTTTGAAGGATGGCGCTTAATAAATGTGAGGCTCCGGAATTGTAATACATATTTACTCCAGGTTCCTCGATCATTTCCCGGTCGAGGACAAACTTTATCCAGTCCTTGCTGTTGATCATCGGCATCGGTCTGCCGCCCCAGCTCGTAAACTCAGGCCAGTCAAAACCTGGGGTCATAGTCAGCAGATGCTCAACTGTAATTGCTTTTTTGGATTCCTCTAGGCATTCAAAAAAATCAGCTATCGGTTGTTTTACACTTTTGATTTTCCCTTGATCAATCGCAATGCCTATCAAAATCGAAAGGACGCTTTTGGTCACGGAATTCACTTTGTGCAATTTTTGCTTTTGTTTGTTGTTTCGGAAAAATTCATATATCACTTTATTTTCCTGCAAAACAAGACAGGAGTTGATTTTTTCTTTTGTGAACTTCTTATCCAAACCTACAGTCACTCTTTCACCAACTTATCGCATGATAATACTAATTGCGCTTTTTCAATCGGCCTCACTTTTTTCATGTAAAAATCTTCAGCCTTCCAATACCTTTTAGTGAACTTTTCGATATTCTGCTGAGTTTTCATGCTTTCCCTTGAAAAGCGAACCTCTCTTGGGCAATCCAGAAAGACGGTAAAATCAAAAAAGCTGCTCCATTCCTTTCTCAGCAAGAAGATCCCTTCAACAAAAATGACCTTCTTATCAGCTATATTCAGGTTTTTATATTCATGTCGATCCAAATAATTATCGTAATAGGGCAACTTCAGTTCACTAGAGGAAATGAGCTTTTCAAACAAAATTTCCTTGAGCGACTCAATATCCCACTGCAGATAATAATACTCTCTCCATTCGTCCTGCCCGGTATTGTATCTGGACTTCCGTTCAACAATATGGTCATCTATATGGATAATCAGGTTTTGAATGTCTTTTGAATCCAACATTGAACCGAGTCTTTTTACAAGAGTCGTTTTCCCTGACCTGCTAAGTCCATCGACACCTAGAATAAAGCGTTTATTTTGACCAATAGCTGAATGAATTTCCTTCATTAATTTCTCTGCAAAATCCAATTTGTCTACCTCTCATTTCATGGGTGAAAACTACATAATCTAATTCGCTAAATTCACACACATTTCCTTTTTTAGGCAAAAAAAATAACCACCTGTATCAGGCGGTATCATTTAAATTGAATTTTTCTGATTGTATGCTCAGCTTCTTCAATGCTCTCTTTTAACCAAACAGGAGCATTTGGATGGGCATTGATTTCTTCAGCCGTCATCCAGTATACAGCGGCGACTTCATCTGGACTTTTTGCAACCGGTTCTCCTGAAGCAATTTCACAATAAAAAACCAGATCAAGCACTTCCCTTCCATCTGGGAGAACAAAAGAAGTATTTCTGACATAATCAACATCATCTTCTATTGTAATACCCACTTCCTCAAAGAGCTCCCGTTTCAAGGTCCGCTCAAGCAAGTCTTTAGAGAACCCTTCGTTTTCTACCGTCCCTCCTACAAGCGACAAAAGGCCTCCTGCATGTTCCTCTTTGGAGCTCCTTTCAATGATCAGCCATTTTCCATCTCTGCAAATTGCCCCTTCCACATTTATAACAAACATTGGTATCCTCCTGTTCAATTGGTTTTTCCAAATTGATTACCTTCATTTAAATCGATTCTTTATGACAATAGGCCTGTAACTTTTTTCAAAGGTGTCAAATATTAAATTTTACCAAAAAGTTACACATAGTTTATACCATTTAAATATACTGAAAATTCGATAAATTTACACATGCTTTTCCACCATTACTACTTGTATAATAGTAATACACCTAGAGTTACCTAAGGTCGACCAACAAAAATCTGGACTTTAGGAGAGTGATGAACATGTTAGAAAACATTATTTTCGCAATGGTCATCGGTGGATTTGTTGGACTGACAGCACATGTGAGAAGACGAGGCAAGATCATCATGCCGAGAAGAACAAAAAAGTTCATTTACCTGGGTTTTTTAGAAGAGATCCTTACAGGTTCACTGGCCGCCGCTCTTTTGGTAGTCTCATCCGAAGCTGATTCACTGCTAAGAGTTTTTTTGATGTCAATCATGGCTGGCTTCGGGGGTGATGCCTTACTAAGAGGTCTGGAATTATTTCGAATAGGTAACAGTAACCCAGGCGGGGAGGATATTGGGAATGAAAAGACCAACACCTCAGCCTAAAAGAAAGAAGTTTGCTAAAGCCATTGGTCAAGCAGCTTCCAAAGTGCTTGTTTTTTTTTGATAAAAATGAACTTGGGAAACTTTTAAGCCGACTCCTTCCCCTTAAACATTACCCTCCTAAAAAAATCCCTCTTTTAAGCGATAATCGGAATATGGATTCTCAGTTCAGGTTCATCTTTTAAAGGATCAAAACTTCCTGGATACTCTTCCAGATGCTCTAATTCACTCTGGTTTATTAAATAGCCATTTTGTTTGATCCATGTATACAAGCCTGTATATGCTTCATGCACTGCTGTTCCCTTATACTCCGTACTGGCAAATGCATAAGCCGGAACCGTAATTAGCTCCATTCCTTCAGGCACTGCCACCGTATCCTCCACTTCCAATGCCAGATAATATGTAAAACCATTTTCGTTGATGTGATAAGAAAGCCCAAGAATGTTTTCAGGATTTACAGCGCATTCTATTTCATTTTTCCTTTCGAGAAATCCCCTGTGAAAGTTTTTGATTTCTCCTTTGGCTGCCTGTTCAAAAGTACCGATCCATTTGACTCCGATAGCCTTGAATGCTTCTTTATTTAATAGCTTTGCTTCCATTTCTAAACCCTCTCCTTATTTCATACATTTTTATGACCAGCCAGGGAAAAGTAAGGTTAAAAATAATGAGGAGAAACTAGATGGACCTTAAACTTTTTCAGTTAATCAACAGACTTTCTGGCCGATTCACCCCAGTAGATTTATTAATGATATTCATATCCAATCGGATGCGCTATGTCTATATTCTTATAACAGCATTACTTCTTTTTAAGAGCCGACGGAACAAGCAGATTGCTATTGAAACGGGAAGTTCTGTTTTTATCAGCTTTGTCATTCAATTTTTCATTAAAATCTTTTATTATAAGCCTCGGCCTTTCAAGAAAAGACGGGTTGGTATTCTCATTCCTTCAAAAATGGATTCATCCTTCCCGAGCAAGCACACTGTTCTGGCCTTTGCCGCTTCTACCTCACTATTGATGTTCCAGCGCAGGTTAGGAATACTGATGACGTGGTTGTCTGCCCTGACCGGTTTTTCCCGGATTTGGGTCGGTCATCATTACCCTTCAGATATTGTAGGCAGTGCACTAATCGGGTCATTGGCAAGTGTTGTGACAAGGATCATTTCATACCGTAGTTTCGGAAACAAACCAGAAATCAGTTAATTGCATTCTGTCAGCATAAGCCTTCTTCTTTGTGAAGATAGACTTTCTTTTGACAGCTTTTCATCGTTTGACCGCAAACCCGTTTGAAGTTACCCTTTCTTTTGGCAGCTTTTCTCCGGTTGGCCGCAAACCTGTCTGAAGTTGGCCTTTCTTTTGACAGCTTTTCATCGTTTGACTTCAAACCTGTCTGAAGTTGCCTTTTCTTTTGACAGCTTTTCACCGGTTGGCCGCAAACCTGTCTGAAGTTGGCCTTTCTTTTGACAGCTTTTCATCGTTTGACCGCAAACCTGTCTGAAGTTGCCCTTTCTTTTGACAGCTTTTCACCAGTTGACCCCAAACCTGTCTGAAGTTGGACTTTCTTTTGACAGCTTTTCACCGGTTGACCGCAAACCTGTCTAAAGTTACCCTTTCTTTTGACAGCTTTTCATCGTTTGACAGCAAACCTGTCTGAAGTTGCCCTTTCTTTTGACAGCTTTTCATCGTTTGACCGCAAACCCGTTTGAAGTTACCCTTTCTTTTGACAGCTTTTCTCCGGTTGGCCGCAAACCTGTCTGAAGTTGGACTTTCTTTTGACAGCTTTTCATCGTTTGACCGCAAACCTGTCTGAAGTTGCCCTTTCTTTTGACAGCTTTTCACCGGTTGACCGCAAACTTGTCTGAAGTTACCCTTTCTTTTGACAGCTTTTCATCGTTTGACAGCAAACCTGTCTAAAGTTGGCCTTTCTTTTGACAGCTTTTCATCGTTTAACCCCAAACCTGTCTAAAGTTCTCCTTTCTTTTGACAGCTTTTCATCGTTTAACTGCAAACCTGTCTGAAGTTACCCTTTCTTTTGACAGCTTTTCTCCGGTTAATCCCAAACTGTCTGAAGTTACTGAAACAGATTCTTCTGCATAACTTTCATTTCGGCTCCGGCCTTTCTAAATCAATCCAGAACCGTTTCACTACATTGCCATTTTCTTCTATATAACTGACATCCTCTTTGCCGCCATTTTTTAAAATAGCACGCTCTGAACCGACATTGTCTTCATTACATGTAACAAGTACCTTACTAATACCTAAATACTGTGCTTTCTCCAGGCACAATGACAAAATTTTTGTCGCCAGTCCCTTTCGCCGTTCGCTCGGTCGGATACCACAGCCGATATGCCCTTCAGTATTAAATAGCCTCTCTGTTAGCTCATGTTTGATGATGTTACTTAGTAAAGCTTCTAGCATCCTGCGGCAACTTCTTCACCTTTAACAAATACTCCCTCATTTTCTGCTCATATTCCATTGGATACTCATATCCCAAACTCTTCCCGACTTCTTGTGCCAGGCGGCTGAAAAAGTCTGCTGTCCGGAAGAGAGCTTCCCAGTTTTCTTCAATACCCGCTCCTGCATAAGTCCTTTCCAGTTCTGCCCATGTTTCTGAATCCAGGTATCGTTTGAACCAACGGCCGAACTTATTGGGATTGATGCTCCAATCATGCTTTACTCCCAGGTGCCATTCAATCACAGGCTGGAGGTACTGGAATCGTATGACATTGTCAAGCATGTATTTTGAATAGTACAGTTCATCACGCCATAGGCTGTTCGCGACATATGCGGTATCTCCCCAAAAACTATTGATAATATCAGCGAATCTTTCCGCTGAAGGCTTCTTTGTTATGTATGCCATATAAGATGGAGCCGAGATTCCTTTTGTGATGCCATCCTTATCCAACAGAACTTTATATCCGTTGTCATATGCATCTGGCAGTTCTGGCATGGAAGCCAGGTGTTTAACAAAATCATTCGTGGTAACCTGAAAATCTATCTTTGTTCCGTCTTCGTACAGGACGAGTCTCGTTCGCCAATTGCCATTCTGCAAAACCACTTTCTTTATGAGCGAACCGAATTGATCTAGCCATGCATCGTCATTGCTAAAAGCCTCTAAATCATCAACGAAAATCTCGAAATCAAAGTCTGTAAATAAGTCTGTGAAAGCATAAGGGTTAGCTCTTGAACTTGTCATGAGCACCGTCCTGATATTTTCATTTGGCTTAGCCCAATCAAGAAGCTGTTTTACCATCACTTGTTCTTGCTTCAAGTTAAATCACTCTCCCGTTTTCATTGATCAGTATTATTCTCTCTGAAATAGAACTGAATTGACCTCTTAATAGGAAAGCTCCAACCGCTTCGTTAATAGCTTCATAGATGCCTGTCCGTTCCTCATCCTCTCCCTGGTTAAAAATCAACGGGATATCAGAAAACGACATATGGTCCGCTCCTCTGATTTTTGCGAAGACTCGATGATCTCTACTGTTCTGATATAGGTATTCCTGGCCTTCAGTATATGCTTCGGCAATGACATCCTTCATTACCGACATCATTTCTTCACAGGTTGCCTGCTCTTGTCTCAGGTTTAATACCGGAAAGTGGAACTCACCTTCTTTTTCCAGCAAATGCAGACTACCATCAAGACTGATACAAGCTTTTAATCTTGAATCCTTCCTGGCGGTTTCCAACATCGCTGCTCCACCAAGGGAATGCCCTACTCCAACTGTATTGGATAAATTGAATATCCCCTTGAGCAGAGGGTCATGACCATTAATGTCCTCCAGATTATCAAGAACAGTTATAATGTCAGAAACCCGTGTTTCAAGAAGTTCCTTCAATGCCTGAAAATCAGTAAAATCCAGTGTTCTGACTGATTCATCCTGGAACAATATTTCTCCATCCTCCATCACTGTAAATAATGTATCGAGAATGTGTCCGATCGTTACAACTACATACCTGTTTTCAACAAGGTATTTAATAAGGGACGTATAAAGGTCCCTGTCGACACCAATACCTGGAGAAAACAATATGACCGGCAACGGTTGATCATCCAGGATATTGGCATTATTAGTGAATTCCACTATCAGTTCCGAGATGTGGTCCTTATCCGCCCCCAATTCAATGAATATGTTCAATGCTTCTTCTTCCGACGGAATGAATATTTGTGTATATGGACCTTCGGTTTGGTTAATAGCTGGGTAAAATACACTTAACATAATATTATTATTTTCCATACTATTGATTTTTCTGACTGCTCTTCCAATCCCTTTCAATTGTTGATCTCCATCCTTTTATCATGCTATTCCTTTTCTTTGCTTAACCTCTCAACCTCTTTTTCCAGAAAATCAAGTCGGCGGTGTATCCGATAAAATATCGGTAGGTACGCAATTATAACAATGATGAACCATCCCATTGTTTTCCTCCTTAACTCTTACTTGTATCTCCTTAAATCATGGGCTAGTTACTTATTTCGGTTTTCTGAGCATATTTCCTGCAAAAAATCGAGTATCAGGTGTTCTGGTGCTGGAATATTTGAGTTTACTCCTATTGTTTGCTACAGTTAAATTAAGGATATTTAACCCTATCTATATGTTGTTAATTAAATTTGAGTAAATTGCCGGGGAGTGTACATAAAAATGGAATCAACTTTTAACCATAGAAATGAAGTTACCGATTTCATTCAATCGAATAGGGAACTTTTCGAACAACACTTGTTATCAGAAGCGGTAAATGTAGCTTCAAAGATTAATGAAATCCTCCAAAAAGGGAATATCGATCTGTTAAAAAATGCTGAAAAATTAATTGTGTACATAGTAGAGCAACAGGAAGAGAATCTGGTTGCTTTTGCTGAACAAGAAGGAATCGCCTGGGCAGAACACTCGTTGACTGTTGCGTTCAAACTGGAGTGGATTCAGGCCATCCGTCGAACTTTGTGGCACTTCCTTAACAAATATGATCAATTGCATAACAGATTTTCTGACCGTGAGGAATTTTTCCAGCTCGAGAAAAAGATCAATGATCGAGTAGACCAATTCCTTAATACATTCTTCCTGACTTATACAAAGTACAAAGATGAACTGCTTAACTCGCAGAGGAAATTGGTTGAACATTTGTCTGTTCCAATTATCCCAGTCAGTGCTTCTGTTGCTGTTCTTCCTCTAATTGGTATGATCGATGATTACAGAATGCAGATTATTGAAGAAAAGATCCTGATGGATATATCAAGACTTAAAGTGCAGACCTTGATTATGGACCTTTCGGGGATTGCAGACATGGAAATGAATGTCATTTCCCATTTCCAAAAAGTATTGAGCGGCGTTGCGATGATGGGGTCAAACGCTGTTATAACTGGAATGCGACCGGAACTTGTTAAAAAAATGATCCAAACAGGAATCACTTTTAACCAAAAGGCAGAAACCAAAGGTACACTTCAGCAAACACTGAGATCCTATTTGGATAACGAAGTTGCAAAATAATGTAGCAAGCCCCTATTCGCTGAATAGGGGCTTTACTGTTGCCTATAAATATCTCTTGTCAAGCTTAAACACGAGTCTATTATTTTTTTCGATATTCTTAATGGTTTCCATCCAAGCTATATCTGCAAAATTTCGCGGATATCTTCTTCTGTCAGTGATGCTGGGCTTTTTTCTTCGATAATTTCTTCGATCATATTCCGCTTTTTATCCTGCAGTTCGTTCATTTTTTCTTCGATTGTGCCGCGGGCAATTAATTTAATGACCTGGACTGTGTTTTTCTGGCCCATTCGGTGTGCCCGGTCAGCTGCCTGCTCCTCAACGGCGGGGTTCCACCATAAATCATAAAGGATGACTGTGTCGGCTCCTGTTAAGTTTAAGCCTGTGCCTCCTGCCTTCAGGGAAATCAGGAAAAAGTCCCGTTCCCCGGTATTGAACTTTTCACAGGTTTCCACTCGCTCTTCAGGAGGTGTCTGTCCGTCCAGGTAGAAGAATGGAATTCCTTCATATGCTAGCTCCCTGCCGATTAGATCTAGCATTTTCGTGAACTGAGAAAAAATGAGCACCCTCCTGCCGGCAAACCTTGACTCCTCAATGATTTGTTTCAACTGATCAAATTTTGCAGAGCTCCCCTTGTATCCATCTACAAACAACGCTGGATGGCAGCATATTTGCCTTAACCTCGTCAATCCGGCCAGAATCCTGATTCGATTTTTCCTGATCGTATTCTTGTCCAGCTGCTTCAGCGTTTGATGGCGAAGCTTTGCTAAATAGGCAGCATAAAGCTTTTTCTGCTCAGGCAGCAAGTCAACTCTATCGATTGATTCGATTTTTTCCGGCAGCTCTTGAAGTACTTCTTCTTTTACCCTTCGCAATAAAAATGGCCGGATCCTGCGGGCGATGGTTTTGCTTGTCAAATGACTGTATTCCTTCAGCCCCTGGAATAACTCTGGAAATACAACCCGGAAAATAGACCACAATTCTTCTGTAGAGTTTTCAATCGGCGTACCCGTCAATGCGAAGCGGTGGTTCGCCTGTATGTTCATCACTGCTTTTGCCGTTTGGGTAAGCGGATTTTTGAAAGCCTGTGCTTCGTCGAAAAACACAGTGTGAAAATTGATTTTTTCGTATAGGTGAACATCCTTGCGCAAAAGCATATAAGAGGTAATGACTACATCAATACCACAAACATCCTTTAAAAGTTTGGACCGTTCTGCTTTATTGCCGTCTATGATGACTGCCTGGATTTCAGGAGTGAATTTCATGAATTCACTGAGCCAGTTATAAACAATGGATGATGGACAAACGATCAGGATCGGCTGTTGCCTTTCTCTCACATTGCTAAGTTCCGATGAGATATATGTAATGCTTTGCAGCGTTTTACCAAGACCCATATCATCAGCAAGAATCCCGCCAAATCCGTAGCTTGCGAGAGTTTTCATCCATTGGTAACCCTGTTTCTGGTATTCCCGTAGGATGGACTCCAATTTTTCAGGGACAGCGAAATTCACCTTACCAGGAGTACTGATTTCCTCGAGAAAATTCCTGAAAGTTTCTTCAAATTGAAGTACAGGTCCATCCTCGAATGACTCTATCAATTGCATACCCCGGACAATTGGGACATTAAGCCCTTTTTCGAGATCCTCATCCTGTATTGGTCCTGCATTCAAAAAACGTTGGATTTCTTCCCATTCCCTTGTTTCCAGCGACATTAGCGATCCATTGCGTAACCTGTAGAACTTCCTTTTTTCCTCAAGTGCTTCAAGTATATCCCTGATCTGTTTTTCAGGAATCCCATCCATTTCAAATTTGAATTCAAGCCAGTTTGTCCGTTCTTTTTTCACCTTGACTCGAATTTGCGGCCGTACTGGCTCCCTGAATATCCGATTCCTGACGGCTGTAGTGGCATAAATCTGTACAAGTTTTTGCAGCTTTGGCATGACATGATACAGAAATTCATACTCAAGCTCTTCATTATGCAAAAAATAACCGCCTTCTGTTTTCGCAAATGAAGCTTCATCCAGCAGCTCCAGTATCTGATCCTCCTTGACACTATCCCTGATCAACAGAGAATTCACTTTCGGTTCCCTGTCCTCGAGCGGGTTGAACATGATTTTTCCATATTGGAACTCAATTCCTGCCAGCAAACGGTTATTCACACGATCCAGATAAAGTTTTGCGGTCAATGGCTCTGTCATAAACTGCTTCGTTATATCGCCGTCTATTTGAACTTCTCCAATACGGCGCAGTCCCGGCACAACTTTTTCCACAAAGAATCCCATCTGATCATGTAAAATCGGTATGCTATCCGTTTTGGTTTTCGCGAGCATGTTTTTCAGTTCGAATAATCTGCTGCAATCCTCTGTACTGAGCTGGGTCAAGCTGGCTTTCGTCCAAACGAGATCATACTTTTCCATCACAATGAGTTCAGAAATACCTGCAATTTTTAAAGAATAGTCTCTCTCTGTCATTTTTTCAAAATTGAACATAAGGGGAAGTTTATCGTTTGAAACTGAAAACTGTCCAGTGATCTTGCCGTTTTCCTTAAACTTAACATCAGGTATATTTTTCAGCAGCGGAAACAGCTCAACCCAGAAGGAGGGCGGAATGATTAATGTTGACTTATAAATACCATTATTAGTCTTTATTTCAGCGTCCTCAACGATTTGAATGAGCATGTTGATGATTGAATATATATCATTTTGAAAGCAATGAAGCTTCGAATCATAGGTGAATAAATCAGATAGATGTGCTTTCTTCCCATTTGCTACACTCAACAGGAACCCTTGAAGGTCCTCGATTTCAATTGGACCAATACTCATCGATATACCGAGCAGCATTTCCTGGTCACTCTTTTTGACAGGTTCAATATTGAACACCGCGTTCAGGTTTTTCCTTGTTTCAAAGTGGAGCTGCTGGCCGCTTGTCCTGCGAGGTCCTTCGCTGAAAATGGTCAGCAGACCTTCAGCCAGATCGCTGCCTTTATGATCAATATTCTTAGTTGATAGTGATGTCCCTTTCTTTTGCTTGTCCATGATTGCCAATAAGACCGCAGCCACATGCTGGCACTCATGCTTGACAGACGCTAGCTTTGGACATGTGCACTCAGCTGCGAAATCACCGCCCCCTGTTTCGGTGACCGTGACATGGAATACATCCGCCCCCGTCACGGTTGCACCTACTTCATCCGCATTATAATCAGTGAATTCGACTTTTCCCGCACGGTAAAACGCATCCCCCCGCTTGAAGGAAACAGTTCCGCATAAATCCTTGATGTTTTTTTGACTTAGTTTGATATCCATGGTCTGCTCCCTCCTGGAAGATGCAATTCTCAATAATTATTAGTGTAGACCTTATGTACGCATTTGTTAAGCAGGAATGTAAAGAAGCATGGAATTGCTCCATGCTTGGAAGTCAGATATGTTGCCTGCGATTGACCATCGGGGCTGATTTTAATCTGAGAGCCATTTAAAGCGATTAAACCTTTCGACATGAATAAAAGAATTTTGACACTTCATTATTCATCATCCGATTCCACTAAATGTTTAAGTGCAGATAGCCTGTTATCCCAATATAATTCGAAAAATGAAAGCCATTCTTGCAATTCCTGAAGCGGTTCTGGCTGCAAGGCATAACGAGTTTCCCGCCCAACTTTCTTGCTAGATACCAGGCCTGCTTCTGATAAGACAAATAAATGCTTATTGACGGCAGTCCTCGTAATCGGAAACCTTTCAGTTATGGAGGCAATCGGCATCTCCTTGTCTGCAAGCAGCTTCAGGATTTTACGGCGAGTTGGGTCCGCAACAGCTTGGAACACATCATATCTCGCTTGTGAAGCTGTCATATTAATCCTCGATATAGGCTGGAAGTGCTTCGTTAACGATTTTATCCCAACCATTATCCATCATTCCTTGGACAATTGTATGAGGCTGGCCAAATTCTGTAACCTTTTCAGGATCCCATCCTGAGTGAATTAAAGTAAACTCGGTTTTGGAATCAAGTTCCTTCAATTCAAATACAAGGTGCCAATCTTTTCCCCAATCAAAGCCAAGGCGATTCGGCGGCTCCAATTCTGTCACTTTGCACGGTGAATCTCCAAAAGGTCCTGCGTGCAGAATGAACTCCTTTCCTAGTTCAGCTTCAAATGTATTCGGCATCCACCAGGCGGCAATGCCTTCTGATGTTGCGACTGCTTTCCATACTTTTTCGATTGGTGCATTCAGAATAATTGTTTTACGAATTTCTCTTTGTGTATCCATACTTGGCCTCCATTGATTAATAACACTATTTGGTGTCACTTTTTCATTATATAACACCTTTTAGTGTCACGTCAATAATACGAACCAGGCACATATGATAGTACCTGGTCCATCAGGGAAAATTAAATTTCGATAATGATTGGCAGAATCATCGGCTTTCTTCTAGTCTGTTGGAAGATATGCTGGCCCACTGCCTTTTTGATTCCTTGCTTAATGACATTCCAGCGATGCACATTGTCTTCTTGAAGTTCGGTTACTGTTTTGGTCACCAACTTATTAACATCTCTCATCAGGTCCTCGGAATTTTTCACAAAAACAAACCCACGTGAAATCGTATCCGGACCGGAAATGATTTTCCGTTCTGCTTTACTCAATGTCAGGACAATGACCAGCATTCCGTCCTCAGATAACTGCTTCCTGTCCCGGAGAACGATTTCGCCAACATCGCCTACGCTTACGCCATCAACGTACGTATCACCTGCTGGAACATTTCGTGTCTGGCGCGCCTCACCGTTTTCAATGTCAACGATATCCCCATTTCGAACAATGAATGTATTTCCTTTTTCTACGCCAACAGATTCCGCAAGCAAGCGATGATGATGCAGCATCCTGTATTCCCCATGGATCGGGATGAAATATTTAGGCTTCATCAGGGTCAGCATCAGCTTAAGGTCTTCCTGGTAGCCATGACCGGAAACATGCATCCCTGTTGTGCTGCCGGAGCCGTAGATGACTTTCGCCCCGAGCTTGAATAAATTATCTATGATTTTGGAAACATCCTTTTCATTTCCTGGAATGGGTGACGCCGCCATGATGACGGTATCACCTGGATAGATCGAGACATCGCGGTAATTCCCGGAAGAAAGACGGGAAAGTGCTGCCATCGGCTCACCTTGGCTGCCTGTACACAGGATCGCCACTTTGTCAGGATCCAATTGGTCGACAACATGAGGTTCGATCAGCATACCTTCAGGAACATTTAAATATCCTCTTTCGATCGCCACATCCACTACATTAACCATACTCCTGCCAAGCAATGCTAGCTTCCGGTCCGTCTTGATCGCTGCCTCGACAACCTGCTGAACCCGATTAACGTTTGATGCAAATGTCGAAACAAAGATTTTCCCTTCCGCTTTCATGAAAGCTTCCTCAAGATGGCTTGCTACCATACGTTCAGACGGTGTCAATCCGGTGCGCTCTGCATTTGTGCTTTCTGACAGCAGCACCATTACACCTTCCGTTCCAATCTTCGCCATCTTATGAATTTCGGATTGTTCGTCATTGGCAGGCGTCAAGTCGAATTTGAAGTCTCCCGTATGGACAACATTCCCCTCTGGAGTGTGGAACACTATTCCCAAGCAATCCGGGATGCTATGGCTCACTTTGAAAAAAGAAACTTTCACCTTGCCGAAATCCAGTTGTGAGTCTGAGTTGATTTTATTGAGCTCAGTTCCTCTTAAAAGCTTGTGTTCACTCAGTTTGAGTTCAATTAAACCAAGAGTGAAATTTGTTGCATAAACAGGTGCCTTTAGCTTTTTGAAAAAGTAAGGGACCCCGCCAATATGGTCCTCGTGACCATGAGTCACAATCAGGCCGCGGATTTTCTCTCTATTTTCTTCAAGACAAGTCATTTCCGGGATAATCAAATCGATTCCCAATAAACTTTCATCAGGAAACTTCCCTCCACAGTCAATCACAAAAATATCGTCCTCATACTGGACAACATACATATTTTTCCCGATTTCATTGATACCGCCCAAGGCGAAAATAGATAAACTCACATCAGATCCTCCTAATCCGTAGTCGATTTTGTTAGTATTGCCTATTGATTTTCCGATTATTTGGTTGACCTGGAAAAAGTACATCATTTATATACCCCCAAAGCAGTACCCATACAATTTTATTGGCGATAATTTCATTTTATTGGCGATTTCCACCTATTTATTGGCGAAAAAATGATTTTATTGGCGATGTTCACACCTTTATTGGCGAAAATAACAATTTTATTGGCGAACTGGAAAAAACCGCGGATTTTTTCCAGTTTCTCCACACAAAAAAACCAACTCGCTTCATAGCGAATTGGTCGTCTTCCCCTTATTTTTCTATCCAGGTATACATATACTGGTTGTCTTCGATTTCCTTGGATTTCTTTACCGTTTTCAACGGGCGGAATGTATCGATCATGACAGCAAGCTCCAAAGTTTCTTTTTTCCCGATGCTTGCTTCTGTCTTGCCCGGATGCGGCCCGTGCGGGATTCCGCTTGGATGCAATGTAATCGACCCTTCCTTGATTCCTTTGCGGCTCATGAAGTTGCCCTCCACATAGTACAGCAGCTCATCACTGTTCACATTGCTGTGGTAATATGGAGCAGGAATCGCTTCAGGATGGTAGTCGTATAACCTTGGCACGAAGGAACATACCACATAGTTATGGCCTTCGAACGTCTGGTGGACCGGAGGCGGCTGATGGATCCGTCCAGTAATTGGCTCGAAGTCCTCAATATTGAAAGCCCATGGATACAGATAGCCATCCCAGCCGACAACATCCAGCGGGTGATGGTTCAACACATGGCGATGCAGATGGCCCCGTGTCTTGGTGATCACCTCATGCTCCCCTTTTTCAGAGAAAGTTTCGAGTGTTTCCGGTCCGCGGATATCACGTTCACAGAATGGACTATGCTCGAGCAGCTGCCCATATTCATTTCGATAGCGACGAGGAGTCGTGATCTGGCTGAACGATTCCACAATCAGCGCTTTAGTCATTTCTGAATCATCTGGCACCACACGATATATCGTCCCGATCGGGATTACCACATAGTCACCTGGGCGATAGTTCAATGTACCGAACATTGTTTCCACCTTGCCGGAGCCATGATGGAAAAAGAACATCTCATCTCCATCACCATTCCGGTAGAATAGCTTCATTGGTTCATTGATATTCGCAAACCCAATCAGGAGATCATCATTACCAAGTATATATTCCCTCCCGCTTAAAGCATCCCCTGTTTTCGCAATCTGGTCGGTTAAGAAGTGCCTGTGGTTCAGTGATTCCTGTTCCTCATATTCAGGCATGTAACTGCCGATCAATTCACTTTTCACTACCTCTGTCGGCATATGGTGATGATAAAGGATTGACTGCGTGCCGGAAAAGCCTTTCGTTCCCATTACCTGCTCGCGGAATAGCGAACCGTCTTCCTTTTTAAAAATCGTATGGCGTTTCTTCGGGATTTCTCCCAGCTGGCGGTAATACATATAAACACCTTCTTTCTAGTCTTGAATAATTTTATTTCTCAGGACACCAAGCTCTTCAATCTCAAGTTCTACTTCATCTCCGGGCTCGAGCCAGCGGTAAACATCTGTACCCAATTCGAGGATACATCCTGTTCCCACTGTACCTGAGCCGATTACCTCTCCCGGATACAGTGTCGTCCCTGCGGAAGCACGCTCAATCATCTCGCCGAAGGAATAATAGAGATCCTTCACATTTCCGCTCGAAAGCTCTTTCCCATTCACCCTTGCTATCATTTGCAAATCAAAGCCTTTCGCAGATTTGCGGGACATCAATTCATCCTTCGTGACCAGGTAGGGACCGAAGGATGTCGCAAAATCCTTGCCCTTCGCCGGACCAAGTCCGACCTTCATTTCCTTCCGCTGCAGATCACGGGCACTCCAGTCATTCATGATAAAAAAGCCAAAAATATGTTTTTCAGCATCCTCAGCCTTGATATTCCGGCCTTCCTTGCCGATGACACAGGCGATCTCCAGTTCATAATCGAGCCACTCGCAGTTTTGCGGCCGCCTGATTTCTTCCTCTGGCCCCTTGATGGCAAGATGGTTGGTAAAATAGAACACCGGGATCTCATACCATTCAGGAATCATTTCAAGGCCTCGGTTCTCCCTGGCTGTTTTCACATGCTGCTCAAATGCGTAAAAATCCCGGACGCTCTTCGGATTAGGCAGCGGCGCTTTCAAGGTGACTTCTTCAAGTGGTAAAGTCCCATTCCCTGTCTCAATGAGGGCCTTTTTGTTTTCAAGGTATTCCATAAAATGCTCTTGGTTTTCAATGAATGCCAGCATATTATCAGGCAACGTTCCGTCTGATGCTTCTTGCATATCGACAGCTTCATTCCGTGAATTGATCCACCCTGCACTCACTTTTCCGTCTTTTTTCGTAAACGTAATAAATTTCATGAAATCACCTATTTTCTTTGAAGCTCAAAGGTCTTTGCCAGCGGCAGAGTATAGGTTGCACCCGCCAGCCTTCCCACCGGATTCAATTTTTCCGAATTGATGCGTCCGTTTTCATAAAGATCATCATCGACATGTACATGGACGACCTTTCCAATGACAAGACTGCCAGACCCGGCTTCTTCCCCGCCAAAGTGAAGGACTTGATCGAGAACACATTCGAGATGGACCTTCGATTCCTTTACCCGAGATGGTTTAACTGCCACGCTGTCAACCTTTGTCAGTCCGGAAGCATCGAATTCATCGACTTCTGACGGAAATTCAGTCGCACAGTCATTCATCTGCTGAACGAACTCTTCACTGACAATATTGATGACGAACTCATTTGTGCTTTCAATATTCCTCAATGTATCCTTCTTTGCACCATCCGTCCCTCTTCTCATTGGGGAGAAGCAGACCATCATCGGATTCGCACTGATGACGGTAAAAAAACTGAATGGAGCCAAATTGGCGTTTCCGTTTTCATCTTGGCTGGAAACAAAGGCAATGGGCCTTGGCAGGACAGAACCTTGCAATAGCTTGTATGCGTCTCTCCATTCAAGTTGATCAGTTTTGATTTCCAAGGCTTACACCGCCCTTTCATGAAAAAGCTGGCTGACGATGTGCAGGATGAATTCATGGTCTTCACGGCTGCCTAGTGTGATTCTGAATGCTTCTTTATAACCCGGAAGCTGCATTTGTCTGACGAGGACACCATTTTCCGTGAGCGTCTTGATGACCGGCCTGTTCGTGAAGGCAAACAAGAAGTTGGATTGCGAAGGGAAACTATCAATCTCCAGCTCTTTGAACTTCTCTTTCAAGAAGTCTCTTTCTGCACTATTTTTAGCTGAGCAGTCCTGGACGAAAGCCTGATCCTCAATCGCTGCCATCGCTGCCGCCTGGGCCAGCTGGTTGACATTGAATACATCCCTGACTTTGTGAAGCTCTTTCGCAATGTCTTCATGCATGACACCATAGCCGACACGCAAACTGGCAAGGCCATAGATTTTTGAAAAAGTCCTCAGGATTACAAGATTTTTATATTGCTTAAGCAATGGCATCGTATCAAGATATTCCTCGGAGTCAGCATATTCAAAATAAGCTTCGTCCATGATAATCAGAACATTTGAAGGCACATTATCGATAAACTCAAACAATTCTTGTTTAGCCACAATCGTCCCGGTTGGATTGTTTGGATTGCAGACGAACACCATTTTCGTATTATTGATGATCGCTTCCTGCATTTTTTTAAGATCATGCCTGCCATCTATCATCGGAACAGTGACAGCTCTCCCGCCCTCAATTACAACATTCGTTTTATACCTAGGGAAAGTTACCTCTGCCATCACCGCTTCGTCACTTTTATCAATATACGCTCTTGTCAGCAGGCGGATGATTTCCTCCGAACCATTGGATACCATAAAATGCTTTGGGTCCAATTGATAATGGACGGAAAGTTTTTCAACAATCCCTGAAGTCATTCCGTCCGGATAAAATGCCAGGTTAGCAGATGCCTGCATGATTGCTTCCTTCACTTTTGGCGAAGTACCATATACATTTTCATTATCCGAAAGCTTCCTGACTGTCGTGATTCCATACAATTCCTTGATTTCCTCAATGCTTTGGCCGAGGGCATATGGTGTGATGCCTTCCAGTTCTGCTCTTGCTTTTACATTCAAGATTATCCCCCATTTCACAGTCGCATTTATAACGAAAAGGGAGCGAACCGCCCCCTTCTCTCCCGGCTATTAAAGGTTGCCGCGTCTTTCCTGTTCACGTTCGATTGATTCGAATAGCGCTTTGAAGTTTCCTTCACCGAAGCCTCTAGCTCCTTTACGCTGGATGATTTCAATGAACAGCGTCGGACGGTCTACAATCGGTTTTGTGAAGATCTGCAGCAAATAGCCTTCGTCATCACGGTCTACTAAAATACTAAGCTCTTTCAACTTATCGATTTCTTCATCAATTTCTCCTACGCGCTCCGAAAGCATTTCGTAGTAAGAATCAGGAGTGCTCAGGAATTCCACACCATTTTTACGCAATTGAGCTACAGTGCTGACAATGTCCTCTGTCAAAATCGCCAGATGCTGTACGCCAGGTCCGTTGTAGAATTCAAGGTATTCCTGGATTTGCGATTTGCGCTTTCCTTCTGCCGGTTCATTGATTGGGAATTTGATGCGTCCGCCATTGTGCATAACCTTGGACATCAGCGCTGAATACTCGGTCACGATATCCTTATCTGTGAAGTGCTTCATTTCCTTGAAGCCCATGACATTCGCATAATAATTAACCCATTCTTCCATTCTCTCAACATTGCCAACAACATGGTCGATGCCAATGAAACCTGCGTCATTCACAGGAACAGCTGATTCGTGCTCAACATAGCCGGGCATGAAAATACCTTTATAATCTTTTCTTTCGACTAAAGTATGGATTGTGTCACCATATGTACCGATGACTGCCTTTTTTAACGTCCCGTGTTCATCAGAAACCTCATGCGGAGGCTGGATTTCAATTGCTCCTCGCTTAACCGCTCCCTCATATGCCTTCTCGACATCATCAACAGCAAGCGCGATATCCTTAACGCCATCGCCGTGAGTTTTTACAAACTGAGCTACACGGGAAGAGTCATTGTATGTTCCAGTCACAACAAGGCGGATCTTGCGCTGCTGGAGAACAAAGGAGGCTGTTTCGCGGTTGCCTGTCTCCAGCCCGGAATAAGCAACTACCTTAAAACCAAAAGCCGTCTGGAAAAAGTGTGCCGCCTGCTAGGCGTTCCCTACATAAAGCTCTAAATAATCAACATCTTGGACCGGAAAAAAGTCTTCAGTACTTTGGCCAGATACCATAACTTTTTCTTGCATTGTAAAACCTCCTGAAAGAATATTTTTAATATTTAAAATAATTTTATAGTATTTATTCCTTGACTCTCAAGAGCGCGATGTAAAGCTATAATGCTTTTGAGCACTAAAGAGCCCGTTTACTTATCTGCTACATTAATTCCAACAGCATCATTTTCGGGTTTTCAATCAGCTGTGCGAAACGGTTGGTAAAAGCAACAGCCGTAGCCCCGTCTGCGACTCTATGGTCAAACGCCATTGACAGATTCATGATAGAACGGATGGCAATTTCATCTTGATCCGTGACAACTGGCCGTTTCTTTGTTTTATGGAAGGAAACAAGCGCTGTCTGCGGATGCTGGATGATTGGTGTAGCACCAATGCTGCCGCCCAGCGGACCGACATTGCTTATCGTGAATGTTCCGCCTGAAATATCCTTGACCGTTAACTTGTCATCAAGTGCAAGCTTTGTCAGACGCTTCATTTCACCATGGATTTGCTTCAAGTTCATTTTCTCCACATTGCGGATAACCGGTACAATCAAGCCATCCGGAGTGTCCACGGCAATTCCGATATGATGTTCACGCAGCAGCTGGATGCTCTCATTCTCTTCATCAAGCTTCGCATTAAAAACAGGGAACTCTTTTAACCCAATGGAAAGAGCTTTGATGAAGAAAGCAGTAGCAGAAATAGAGTTTCCGGCTGCCTTGATTTCTTCCCTTAAAGCGATCAACTCGCTAACATCAATTTCCTCAAAATGTGTGCAGTGAGGGATGGTGTAAAGGGACTGGACCATCTTTTTCGCAATCTGCTTCCGGCGGCCGCGGAATGGCAATGTATCCTTGTGGACGCCGGAATCATGTTCTTCGGAACCTGCTTCCGAAAGCGTCGGAGCCTGCAGTTCGGAACCTGCTTCTGAAACATTCGGAACCTGATGCTCGAAACCAGGTTTCGAAGTGTTCGCAACCCCAGCCTCTTTTAATTTAACAAAGGCCAATATATCCTCTTCGATGATCCGGCCGGCTGGACCTGTTCCCTTGACTTCCATTATATTGACACCGTTTTCCCTGGCAACTTTCCTTGTATAAGGAGATGCAAGAATTTGTCCTAACCTTGCACTCACACCAACAGGGACCCTAACTTGAGCGGGTCTGTCCAATACAGCAACCGCAGGTTCGGCTTCATTTTTTACAATGTGAGTTCCCTTTTGGAACTCTGCTGAATGATCTCCGCCGGAACGGTCTTCCATGACCAGCAGGGTAGTCCCCACTTGTACCGTTTGCCCCGGTGATAACAGCAATTCTTTAATTACACCTGAGCGGGGAGCAGGAATCTCTGCGGTCATCTTGTCTGTCTGGACCTCCACCAATGGATCATCCGCTTTGACGAAGTCCCCCGGCTTCACCAGGTAACAGTTGATGTCCGCTTCGGTCATGCCTTCCCCAATGTCGTGGAGCTTTACTTCAACCATCGGCACGCCTCCTAAAACTTCATTACTTTCTCTATTGCAGCTGCGACTCTTTTCGGCGTCGGCAGATAATGATCTTCAAACCCGAAATACGGCACAGGCGTATCATAGCCTGTCACTCTTTCTGCAGGAGCCTTTTGGTAAAGGAATGCCTCATCATTGATCAATGAAATCAAATCACTGCCAGTGCCTCCTGTCGCATGAGCTTCATGGACAATCACCGTTCGGCCAGTCTTCTGGACTGACTCTATGACAAGGTCCTTGTCGATTGGATAGAGTGTCCTTAAATCAAGGACCTCACAATTGACACCTTTTTGTTTCATCTCTTCTGCAGCCTTCATCGCAACCGGAACCATGGCTCCCCAGGAAATGACTGTCACATCTTCACCTTCAGTCAATTTCTTTCCTTTTCCTATTTCAACCGTATACTTCCCTTCCGGAACCTCACCCCGTGAGGAACGATAACTTCTCATCGGTTCTAAAAAGAGGACAGGATCCGGGTCTTCAATTGCAGCGATCATCAAGCCTTTTGCGTCATAGGCATTGGACGGACAAACTACCTTCATTCCCGGCATATGAGTAAAAAGTGACTCCGTGCTGTCACAATGAATTTCAGGTGCGCGGACACCTGCGCCATATGGGGCCCGGATTACCATCGGCACCGTATAATGGCCCATTGTTCTCATCCGAAGTCTTGAAGCATGGGTCATGATTTGTTCATAGGCAGGATAGATGAATCCCAGGAACTGGATTTCCACAACTGGCCGGAACCCATTCACTGCCATGCCGATTGCTGCACCGACGAAACCTGCTTCACTTAAAGGAGTGTCAATGACGCGATCCTCTCCATACTTTTCCTGAAGGCCATCAGTTGCACGGAATACCCCGCCATTTTTTCCGATATCTTCGCCAAGAAGGATGACCTCCTTGCTTTCACCAAGCATCGTATCAAGTCCATCGGTGATCGCCTGGACAAGGGTCAAGGTCTTTGTCTGAAGTGCTGTTTCCATCATGCTTCACCTCCGATCAGTTCAAGGTACTCCCGTTTTTGCTTCTCAATTGTCCATGTAGGCTTCTCAAAGACATAGTCAAAAATCACGGCCGGGTCGGCTTTAGGGAACTTCTCCATTTCCTGTACAGCTGCGTCAATTTCTGCAGCAGCCTGCTCTTCTACTTCCTTCACCCATGCTTCATCGTAAAGTCCTTCATTTTTCAGCCAGCGTTCCAGCCTTAGCAAAGGATCAGTTTCCATTCGTTTGAGTGCACTCTCGCCCTGGTCACGATATTTTGTAGCATCATCGGCGGTTGTATGGGATCCATACCGCCACGTCATTGCTTCAATCAGTGTCGGGCCTTCGCCATTTCGTGCACGTTCCAACGCCTTTTCCGTTTCAGCAAAAACAGCAAAAACATCATTTCCATCCACTCTCACACCTGGAATATCATAAGCCAGCGATTTTTGAGCGATCGTTGCGGAATTCATTTGTTTACTGATTGGGACGGATATCGCGTATTGATTATTCTGGCAAAAATAGACGACTGGAGATTTGAAGACGCTGGCAAAATTCAAGCCTTCATGAAAGTCCCCTTCCGAAGTCGCTCCATCACCGAAATAACAAATGGCCGCATTCCTTGTTCCTTTTTGTTTTTCTGCAAAAGCAGCACCAGCTGCGTGCGGAATTTGTGTGGCGATTGGTATAGCCGGCGGGAAGATTTTTTTTCCATCCGGCGGCACACACCCCTCGTTCCGCCCGTTCCAGAACAGTAAAATATTTCTCAAGGAGTGGCCAAACACAGTTGCCGCACCATGATCGCGGTAGGTTGGGAACATCCAATCTTCACTGTCAAGCGCAAGAGCCGTTCCTACCTGGGATGCTTCCTGCCCTTCAAAAGGCGCATATGTTCCAATTCTGCCCTGCCGCTGGAGACTGATCGATTTCCTGTCCAGCGTCCGGATCCTTACCATTTCGGAATAAAACTTCTTCACTCGTTCCTCAGTCACCAAATCTTTATATTCCTCAGACACAATGTTTCCGTTTTGGTCCATCACTTGAAAAATCGGAAAATCCTTTTCCATCGGCTCACCCTTTTTTAAAAGTCTATGAATCTATTACATCCTCACTGCCCATTTAGGACGCTTCATATGCGAGAAGAAGCTATTGCGTCTTGTTCTGGCTTCGATGCGGTTTTCGCAGAATTTATTCGCCGCTTCAACAGTGGTGATTCCTTCACTCTCTGCCTGCCTGTAAATATTTAAAAGAGAATTATAGATTGCCTTCGTCTTCTTTAAGACTCGTTCCTTATTTGGTGAATATAGCTCATCCGCTACCTGGATCAATCCGCCAGCATTGACGATGTAATCAGGCGCATAAAGAATGCCTTTCTCCTGAAGGATGTGGCCGTGCCTTTCTTCTTTGAGCTGATTGTTCGCTGACCCAACCACCGCTTTGACCTGAAGCTGGGGAATCGTCTCATCGTTAATGATTCCGCCCATTGCGCACGGAATGAAAATGTCTGCAGGCTGGGAATAGATTTCATCACTGTTTACGACCTTGATGCCCGCTCCCATTTCCTTGGCTTTCTGAACAATCTGGTCGATTGCTTTCTGGTTGATGTCGGTTACATAAAGGTCTGCCCCATTTTCAAGCAGGTACTCTGCTACCTTATAGCCAACCTTGCCCAGACCCTGGATCGCATAGGATTTCCCTGACAAATCATCCGTATCCCAAAGCGCCTTGCTCGTTGCCTGCAAGCCAAAGATGACGCCTTGAGCCGTTGGTACTGAAGAATCACCGCTGCCGCCATAAACTTCATCGACCCCAACGATGCAATTCGTTTCTTTTAGTGCATGGACAAAGTCCTCAGGATCTGTCCCCATGTCTGTTCCTGTATAAAAACGGCCCTGGATCGACTCTACAAACTGGCCAAATGCCCTGAATAATTCTGGACTCTTATCCTTTGTAGGATCGCCAATGATGACAGCCTTCCCTCCGCCGAAGTCGACGTCAGCCGCAGCACATTTATACGTCATGCCTTTGGAAAGACGCAGTACATCTTCAAGTGCATCGTCAACTGATTTATAAGGGTACATACGGCAACCGCCCAAAGCCGGCCCCAGCCGAGTACTATGGATTGCAATAATCGCCTTAAGACCCGTTGCTTCATCATTACAAAAAACTACTTGCTCATGCTCACGAATTTGTTCGAACATATCCATTGTTCTTTCCCCCTTTATTCCGTTAAACCATGTTAGCGCTTTCATTTTTGCGCAAAAATTTTTAGCTGCCTGTAAGTAATTCTGTTATCTTCTCTTTAGGAAGGATTACTTGTTTGACTTCTCCCACTCCGATCAGACGGCCTTTGCATTCAGCTTTTATTTTCGTAAGGATTGTATTTCCTTCTAGGGCCGTAACGGTTGCGGTTACAGTCACCTCAGCACCCTCGATACATGGTGCGATGTGTTTTACAGTCACAGCGCCTCCCATACCCTCTTCATGATCCTCTAAAAAGGGAATGATAATCTGTCTCGATACCCACTCCATGTGATATACCATCGAAACAGTTGAGTATACCGGGTGGACGACTTTTCCTTCAAAGCGGGCAAACATATCTGGTGTAACAATGACATCGATGGAAGCCGTATGCCCAGCGATCAAGCCATCTCGCATCATATCCCACCTTTCCAAGTTGCAAATATGTATAACGTTTATTTAACGTAATCATAACATTTCGTTAAATAAATGGTCAATAAATTGTAAGAAATTTTGGTATTTTCTTAAAAATGATATTGATATAATATTTAGCTAGCAACTTTTGTACTATAATAATGTAACTCAGCCTTATTTCAATGCATCAGAAAAGCCCTTAAAGTAATAGCTTAGAAATTTGGACGGTTGATTTCCACTCCAGGTTGCTTCGCTTTCCGCGGGGCGTGCGGTGAGCCTCCTCAGCGCCAAAGCGCCTGCGGGGTCTCACCTGTCCCGCTGATCCCGCAGGACTTTGATTGTGCTTCCTCGAACCTTCCCACGCACGATGGAAATGCGTTAGCATTTTCGGAGGAGTCTACGCACCTTCCGTTCCAATCAACCTGGTGTTGCTAAACATATTACAAAACAAATAAGAGTAAAAAAAGCCGGAATAATTCCAAAATAACGGAATCATTTCGACTTTTTCTAACCCGAAAATTTTTCAAATGTCATGTTTGTCTAGCCTAACAATGCGCGGTCGCTTGCCATTTTTGTTCCGCGGATCCGCTGGAACTCTTTTAGCAAGTCTTCGATTGTCAGCTTTGCTTTTTGCTCTTCATTTACCTCCAGGATGATCTGGCCTTTGTCCATCATGATCAGCCTGTTTCCGAGGTCGAGTGCCTGCTGCATGTTGTGCGTAACCATCAGTGTAGTGAGATGGTATTTATCGACGATTTCTTTTGTTAGATTGGTGATTAATTCGGCACGTGCTGGATCCAGTGCCGCGGTATGCTCATCCAGTAAAAGTATCGATGGTTCTGTGAATGTAGCCATCAATAGGGATAATGCCTGTCGTTCTCCTCCTGATAACAAGCCTACCTTCGCATTCAGGCGGTTTTCAAGTCCCAGGTGCAATGATTCAAGCACTTCCTGGAAAAGTTCACGACGTTTTTTCGTTACGCCCCGTCGGAGAGTACGGCGCTTGTTCCTTGAATAGGCAATCGCCAGGTTTTCTTCAATGGTCATGCTTGGAGCCGTTCCCGCCATCGGATCCTGGAATACCCGGCCAATCAATTTTGAACGGTTGTATTCAGACATGTAGGTTACATCCTTACCATCCAGTTCCACCTGACCGTGGTCTGGAATCATGACACCGGAAATCACGTTCATTAACGTTGACTTTCCGGCTCCGTTACTTCCGATGACTGTGACGAAGTCTCCCTTTTCCAGTGTAAGATTTATCTTATCAAGGGCGATTTTCTCATCTGGAGTACCCTCATTGAAGACTCTATGAATCTGATTTAAGTGCAGCACCAGCCTCACCCTTTCCTTCAGAAGGAACAGCTACCATCTGCATGTGCTCAAGCTGTCTTTTCACCTTCCGTTTTTTCTCTTTATAGCTTTCTATCATTTTCGGTGCAGTCAATGCCAAAATTACGATAATAGCTGTGATCAGCTTCATGTCACCTGGCTCGAGGAACTCTACCCTTAGTGCCAGCGTGACTACGATTCGATAGATAATCGCTCCGCCAATTACAGCGAGTGTTGTTCTAGCAATCGATTTTGTACCGAACAAAGCCTCACCAATGATGACAGACGCAAGACCGATGATAATCATCCCGATACCCATACCAACATCAGCGAAACCACCCTGCTGGGCGATCAATGCTCCCGAAAAAGCAACCATCGCATTCGAAAGACCAAGGCCAAGGATGATCATCAGGTTCGTGTTAGAAGAGAAACTGCGAATCATTCTCTTGTTGTCGCCAGTTGCCCGGATTGCAAGTCCAAGTTCTGTTTTAAGGAAGGCATCCGTAAGGAATTTGATTGCCAGCGTCACGACGATCATGAACAGAAGGATTCCCCATGTTCTAGGGAGACTGTCGCCAAGTCCCACTGCCGTCAGGATACCGTTGAAGAAACCGTCAATTCCTGTTTTATCGAAAAAGTCCCTCACCGCTGTCATGGCAGTATCGGTATTCAGCAGCGGGACATTCGATTTTCCCATGATCCTTAGATTGATAGAATACAAGGCGATCATCATCAGGATACCCGATAGAAGCGCATTGACCTTACCAACTGTATGGATGATGCCTGTCAAGCATCCAGCGATGAATCCGGCAACCAGTGCTACCATCGTAGCAGCAAATGGATTCGCGCCATTTACAATCATGATGGCGGCAACTGCAGCCCCAGTTACGAAGCTGCCGTCAACCGTCAAGTCCGGAAAATCTAGTACCCGAAAGGATAAGTATACACCCAGAGCCATGATGGCATAGATAATGCCGGACTCAAATGCTCCAAATATTGAAGTAAACAAGTTGAATCATCCTTTCTCTTATTCTTCGTAAAACTCTGCGTCGTCTCCCCATTCTTCCTTGACTTCAACACCTTGCTCTTCAGCAGCTTTTTTGTTGATTGTCAGTGTTAATGATTTCGGAAGTTCAACAGGGATCTCTGAAGCTTTTTTATTGCCTGATAAAATTTCAGCAGCCATCAAGCCTGACTGGTAACCAATGTCATAGTAGTTGAAACCGCTGGCTGCAACTGCTCCGCGCTTCATGGAATCAAGCTCGCCAACGAATAACGGGATCTTTTTACCATTAGCTACAGAAATAACAGATTCAAGTGCAGATACGACTGTATTATCCGTAGGAACATAGATGGCATCAACGCGTCCGACAAGGGATTCTGCAGCCTGCTTAACTTCAGCTGAAGTAGAGATTGAGGCTTCAACGACCTTCGCTCCATTTGCTTCCGCTAGTTTCTTGACTTCCTTAAGCTGGACTTCAGAATTCTGCTCACCAGCGTTATAAATTACGCCGATATTCTTCGCGCCAATTTCATTCGTCATGAAATCAATTGTCTTTTTCGTAGCATCCGGATGATTGTCTGTCGTTCCTGTGATATTGTCACCAGGCTTATCGAATGCTTCGACTAGTCCTGCACCGACAGGGTCTGTTACTGATGTGAAAATGATCGGGATGTCCTTCGTTGCATTCAGTGCTGCAACGGCACTTGGTGTAGCATTAGCGAAAATGAGGTCGACTTTATCGCCGACAAAATTGTTTGCGATGCTTGCTGTGTTATTCATGTCTGCCTGTGCATTCTGGAAGTCATACGTTACATTGTCACCCTCTTTGAACCCTTTATCCTCAAGGGCTTTCTTAAAACCCTCAGTGGCAGCATCAAGCGATGGATGCTCCGCGAATTGAGTCAGGCCAATCTTGTACTGATCTTTGTCTGAAGAACCATTTGATGCTTCATTTCCTCCGCAGCCAGCCATGAACAAGGCACTGGCAAGAACAAGAGAAATAGCTTTTACTGATTTTTTCATATAAATCCCCCTTGAATATTTTTAACCGGCAGTAAAACTATGTAGACTTACACTTGCAAGCAGCCGGAACACACCAATTTAAACACAGCAGGCAAAGATTTTGATGACTTTTTTGAAAGCGATTCCAAAAAGTATGATATTCACTATAGACACCGTAAATATAACGTTATATTAACACCAGCTATAATTTGAAGTCAACAAAATTCCGAAAATTTAGTATGTTATGATTTTTAATTATTAAACCATCACTTTAGGAAACTATCAAGATGTTTTTTAAAAATAATATAACTTTTTCGCTTTTAAGCACGAAAGTGACTGTTAAACCTTGTATTTAACCGCTTTCATTCATTTTTCACAAAAAAAACATTCGGTAATGTTCTTGATTTAAAAAGCAATATTTCAAGTATCATAAAAAAGCATGCTTCCAATTGAAAGCATGCCTTGAAAAGATTATAGTAATAATTCGGCTATTCTCAGACGATCCTTTGCTTCTTTTACCATACGATCAAGTAATTCCTGTACGGATGGGATATCTGAAACCAGTCCAGACACCTGGCCCCCATTCATGAAGCCGTTGTCCTCACTGCCTTCCAGTGCACCTTTTTTATGTAGTTCCTCAGTCGTCAGTTCGGCGAATTCTTCAGGTGTAAGACCCTGTTTTTCTGCCTCGAGCAGTTTGCCTGCATAAGAAGTATTCAACAGCCTGCGAATTCTGCCTACAGATCTTCCGACTATAACGGTTTCATGGTCACTTGCCTGCAAAAGTTTTTGCTTGTAGTTTTCATGGAACGGAGCTTCCTTTGTGGCGATGAACCTCGTTCCCATCTGGACGCCACTCGCTCCAAGCGCAAGCATAGCGGCAAGGCCCTTCCCGTCACCAATTCCGCCAGCTGCAACAACCGGTATGTTCACCTGTGCAACAATCTGAGGAATCAGTGCCAGTGTCGTTGTTTCAAGGTTCGAGTTAATACCGGCAGCTTCATATCCCTCAGCAACTAGAATATCAGCGCCTGCAGCTTCTGCTTTCTTTGCTTGTTTCACAGAGGCAACAACGGTAATAATCTTGACTCCAGCCTCTTTCAGCTTAGGGATGAAAGGAGCAGGATTCCCTGCTGATAATGTTACTGTCTGCACTTTATGTTTGACAGCCAGGCGAAGGATTTCCACCACATTCGGCGAAACACTTAATGCTACATTCACCGAAAAAGGCTTCGATGTCCTCGATTTCGTTTCAAGAATAATTTTCTCCACTTCTTCAGCAGGCATCGTACCGGCGCCTATTGTTCCAAGCCCGCCAGCTTCGGAAACAGCAGCTGTTAAAATGGCATTGCTGATATTGCCCATTCCACCCTGGATGATTGGATATTTTATGCCCAGAACAGAAGTAATTCCATTCACAAAAATTCCCCCTTCGTTAAATTAATGTTATACTAGTTCTAAAATTATGACAATTGAAAAGGGGGAATTTTCATTGATTCTAAGTTATTCTGATAAGAAACCGGTCGTGGATGAAACCGTTTTTCAGGCACCGGGAAGTTTTATCATTGGAGACGTGAAAATCGGCAAGAATTCCAGCGTGTGGTTCAATGCTGTTCTGCGCGGTGATGAGGACACGATCACCATCGGCGAAAGCTGCAGCATCCAGGATAATGTCACATGCCACCTTTATGAAGGCTCTCCTCTAGTGATTGAAGATGAAGTCACTGTCGGCCACAATGCAATCCTTCATGGCTGCACCATCAAAAAACGATGCATTATTGGCATGGGCTCAACTATCCTTGATGGAGCTGAAATCGGGGAAGAGTGCATCATTGGGGCCAATACTTTGATACCAGCGGGGAAGAAAATCCCTCCACGCTCTCTCGTTGTCGGCGCACCGGGTAAAGTCGTGAGGGAGATCGGCGATAAAGACCTGGAGCTGATTCAATTATCGATCGATACATATGTGCAAAAGGGTAAGGAATACCGGGAAAGCTTAAAAAATATCACCTAAAGACAAGAGCCAGGCAAATGCCTGGCTCATTGTTTTTCAGTTACAAAATCTCTCTTCTATTAAACCCATTTGACGATGTCATCCAATGGTCTTCTTGTCTTCGGATTCGGTTCTTTTACACGATAGCCGAACGCACACATGACGGAAATTCCGAAATGGCCATCTTCAAGCAATCCCTCATCTGCCAGAAGTTTGTTCATGTTTTCAAAATTGAAGCCCTCTATTGGACATGAATCAATTCCTATTTGCGCTGCCGCTGTCATCATATTGGCCAGGACGATATACGTTTGCCTGCAAGCCCAATCAAACAGCGGGCGGTCTCCGTCGAGCAATTTAAAATCAGACTTTTGGAATTCCTCGATGCGCTTGAGATAATTGGCCATGAATTCCTCAGGCATCTTTTTCTTGTTTCTGAAATGATCCTGAAGATATTCTGAATCATATTTAGTATCGACTTTCGTCCTCGCCAGGAGGATCACAAAATGGCTTGCTTCCGGAAGCTTGCCAAACGCTCCCCAGGCAGTATTTTTTACTTTCTCGCGAAGCTCCTCACTCTGGACCACTAGAAAGCGCCATGGTTCAAAACCAAAAGAGCTTGGAGATAACTGACCTGTCTCCAGGATAAAGCGGAAATCTTCTTCTGGAATCTTTTTGCTTGGATCGAATTCCTTTGTGGCATGCCGAAAATGGAAAGCCTCAAGAATCTCTTGCTTCAACGTCTCTTTGTCACGCATATGTATCTCTCCTTCCATGTTTTGCTTTTTTAAACTTATCATATTTCTTTTAAAATTGGCTAGAAAAAGGGTAAGCCTCTATGACTCTCCCTTTTCTCCCTTTAGTCGAATAAGCCTGTGATAATGAATTCAGGATAGCTTCTTCTGTTGCTTCTGCTGAAGCCGTGAAGAGATCGTTCATCAAGGGATGATCATCCCTGATGGTGCTGCTTGTTTGCATGGTATCTCCTGACTCATGCATCGATTTATTGGCAGTTGAAAAAGCAATCACAATATCGCCACTTCCATGACTGAAATGGCTTCCGGTCCGGCCTAGGCCAATTCCACATCTCTTTGCAAGGCGCAACAGCTGGCGATCGCTTAATGGGACATCGGTTGCAAGGATGATGATAATGGAACCGTCCGCTGTCTCGGAAAGTCCTGAATGTATTGATCCAATACCGTAGTTCCTTGTCTTGAATTCTTCCTTTTTGCCAAAATTGCTGAGCACTAGACAGCCAATAGTATACGGAACATCTGAATCAATCATTCTTGATGCCGTCCCAATGCCTCCTTTATGGCCAAAGCACACCATGCCTTTTCCTGCACCTACGGCCCCTTCCTCTGCTGGATCCACTGAAGCTTTCATGATTGCTTGTTTGGCATGTTCCGGCTTAACCGGAAAAAGGCGGATTGAGTTTAAATAACTGTCATTGCATTCCCCGACGACAATATTGATGGTGCCAGTCGTCTCGCCAATCTCTTCATTTTGTTCAAGCATGTGCTCCAGCGTTCCCTGGGTTACTGCCGGCACTCCAAATGTATTTGTCAGCATTATTGGCGACTCAATTGTTCCGAGTTCATTCACCTGGACGAGACCAGTCGTTTTGCCAAATCCGTTCAGGACATAGCTCGCAGCCGTAACTTTCTCCTTGAACAAATTACCGCCATGCGGCAAGATTGCCGTCACCCCGGTACAAGCATACTCCTCACCTTTGTCATCCAGTGGGAAATCAAGGGTCACATGGCCAACCTTCACACCCGGCACATCGGTTATACAATTATTGATCCCAGGGAACATCCTGCCAACTATTATGCCTCTTTCTCGAACTTTCATATTCTGCCTCCCAGGACTGTTATTTTAGATAAATCGCGTATGTAATCTAAACAAATGAGATCAGCTTCAGAAATACCAGGGGTGTCCTTATTCGCACCTACTTCTGACAGCTTTTCCTCTTTTCACTGCAAACCTGTCAGAACTTCGAGCTTCTTCTGACAGCTTTTCCTCTTCCCACCGCAAACCTGTCAAAACAATGAGCTTCTTCTGACAGCTTTTCCTCTATTCACTGCAAACCTGGCAGAACTTAGGGCTTCTTTTGACAGCTTTTCCTCTTTTCACTGCAAACTTGTCAAAACATCGAGCTTCTTTTGACAGCTTTTCCTCTTTTTACATCAAACCTGGCAAGACTTCGAGCTTCTTCCGTCACCTTTTCCTCTTTTCACTGCAAACCTGGCAGAACTTCGAGCTTCTTTTGACAGCTTTTCCTCTTTTTACATCAAACCTGTCAGAACTTCGAGCTTCTTTTGACAGCTTTTCCTCTTTTTACATCAAACCTGTCAGAACTTCGAGCTTCTTCTGACAGCTTTTCCTCTTTTTACATCAAACCTGGCAAAACTTCGAGCTTCTTCTGTCACCTTTTCCTCTTTTCACTGCAAACCTGGCAGAACTTCGAGCTTCTTTTGACAGCTTTTCCTCTTTTTACATCAAACCTGTCAGAACTTCGAGCTTCTTTTGACAGCTTTTCCTCTTTTTACATCAAACCTGTCAGAACTTCGAGCTTCTTCTGACAGCTTTTCCTCTTTCCACTGCAAACCTGTCAGAACATAGGGCTTCTTTTAACAGCCTTTCCTCTTTTCTCACCAAACCTGTCAGAACTTCGGGCTTCTTCTGACAGCTTTTCCTCTTTTCACTGCAAACTTGTCAAAACATCGAGCTTCTTTTGACAGCTTTTCCTCTTTCCACCGCAAACCTGTCAAAACATCGAGCTTCTCCTGATAGCTTTTCCTCTTCCCAATACAAACCTGTCAGAACCTAAAGCTATTTAGGACAATATGATTGAATAAAGCCATCCAAGACAGGGCATGGATGGCTTGTTGCTATTCTAGTATATACGGGTGGTCCATGACGTTATAGTCCACGTCTTTATGTTTGATTTCGTTTCCTTCTTTGAAGACGGATTCGAAAAAGCGGGATGCTGGTTCTGCTAGTTCTTTGTAGTATTCGCTGAACAATGCGGCGGCGTGGCTTCCGAGCCATTTTTCCGGTAAAAGTTCTTCAGGAAGGCCCGGGTCGAAGAAGAGGAACTTCCTGTATTCATGGACCAGCTTCGTGCGCTCGACGAAGCATTCTGCATCAGACATGCTGCCCTTCTGGATTTTGTTTTTATCGATGATGTATTTCTGGCTGTACTCGCTGATGAATTCCTGGTATTTCGCATTTATTTCCTTCAGGTCCCAGCTTTTTTCAACAAGGCGCAGATTTTCATGAGGGCCCTTGTACTCGGCAACAAAGAAATCAACATATTGCTCGATTTCATACTTCTCGATCAAATCCCTGACCTGTCTCTCGAGATTATTAGCTGAAATCCAGAAACTGTTCGACATCGATCCAAATCCGCTCCAAATCAGTTCTTTGCGCAGTTCATCACGGACATTGCGGATTTCTTCAGGAATTGTGTACATGAGGATTCTCCATTTTCCATCCCATTCCTCTGGCTTCAACTTAAAAATACGCTTGCCTGCCTCGTCGATCCTTTTTTGGCCGCGCGGTGTCAGGGAATAATAGCTCTTGTTGCCAATCTTTTCGGCCTGCACCCAGCCCTGCTTGTTCATGCGTGAAATCGCCGCTCTTACCGATTGGTCATTGTGTCCAAATTCATTCAGCAGCCGAATCAGGCTCCCAATCCAAATTTTGCTCCCATAATGGGAGATATAGTCACCGTATAAGGTAAAAATCATTGATCTAGTATTCAAGCTTATGTCATCCTCGTCCGTTTTTATTGTACGTAATAAAACCGTTATAGAATATTTTACAGTATAATCATTATTTTGCAAAAACTTTTTACTCAAAAAGCGAAAAAACCATAGGGATTTCTCCCTATGGACTTATTGTGCTGTAAAAACAGGCTTGCGTTTTTCACTGAAGGCGTTCAGTGCTTCAACGCGATCCTTGGTTGGAATCGTTACTTCATAAGCTTTAGACTCAATTGCCAGACCAGTCTGCAGGTCTGTGCTGCTGCCATGCTGGATGGCATACTTCGCCTGCCTTACTGCAATCGGTGCATTCTGGAGGATTTCTCCGGCAAGCTCCTTGCAGGCTGTCATGACATTCTCTCTTGATTCCACAGCAGTAAGAATCCCCAGTTCATAAGCCTTCTCGGCAGAAATTTTTCTAGCTGTAAAAATCAGTTCCTTTGCTTTCATCTCACCGATCAGCCTTGACAGACGCTGAGTTCCCCCTGCACCCGGAATGATTCCCCAGCTAACCTCCGTCATTCCCATTAAGGCACTGTCAGCGGCAATTTTAAAATCGCAGGCAAGCATCAGTTCAAAGCCGCCGCCAAAAGCAAAGCCGTTCACTGCAGCAATCGTAGGCTGCGGAAGTTCAGCAATCGCACTGAATACATCACGAATCTTTTTCACATTACGGCGCACTTCTTCCTCAGTAAGATGCTTCCTTTCCTTCAAGTCCGCTCCTGCGCTGAAGGCTTTCTCGCCTGCACCGGTAAAAATGACCACTCTGACGTCGGTATCTGTATGCAAACGGTCTACTAGATTCCCCAGTTCCTGGAGTGTCTCATAATTGAAGCAGTTCAGTGATTCCGGACGGTCGATCGTCACATATGCAATATGCTGTTCTTTCTGGAATTTGATGTTGTTCATTTATTTCTCTCCTATATTCTCGATAATTGTGGCGATTCCCTGGCCTACACCTACACACATGGTCGCAAGTCCGTACTTGGAATCCCGCTTTTTCATTTCATATAAAAGGGTTGTCAAAATCCGCGCACCACTTGCACCGAGCGGATGGCCGAATGCAATTGCCCCTCCGTTCACATTGACTTTGGATTGGTCCAGCCCCAGCTCCTGGATGCATCCGAGTGACTGGGCAGCGAACGCCTCATTCAATTCAATCAGGTCCATATCCCCTACAGATAAGTTTGCACGCTTCAGAGCCTTTTGGACCGCATAGACAGGTCCCATACCCATAATCGAAGGCTCCAATCCTGCTGTCGCTGACACAATATACTTAGCCAGCGGCTTCAGTCCAAGCTCTTCAGCCTTCTCACGGCTCATCAATAACAATGAAGACGCCCCATCATTCACTCCAGATGCATTGCCTGCAGTAATCGTCCCATCCTTGAATAAAGGCTTCAGCTTTGCCAGTTTTTCAACCGTTGTTCCAGGCCTTGGATGTTCGTCTCGGTCAATTACTGTCTTGTTCCCCTTTTTATCTTCGTAGACAACTGGAACGATTTCGTTTTCAAATCGTCCGGCTTCCACCGCATTTTGTGCGCGAAGCTGGCTTTCTGCAGCGAATTCGTCCTGTGCCTCCCTTGAGATGCCATACTTTTTCGCCACGTTCTCTGCTGTCTCTGGCATGCTGTCTGTTCCGTACATTTCCTTCAGTTTGCTGTTGACGAAACGCCAGCCGATGGTCGTGTCGAACATCTCCATATTGCCGCGCGGAAAGTCCTTTTCTGGTTTTGCCATCACGAATGGCGCCCTTGTCATGCTTTCCGTCCCGCCGGCAATGAAAATCTCGCCTTCCCCGGCTAAAATTGCCCTTGCCGCATAGTTGACCGCATCCAAGCCGGAACCGCATAATCGGTTGATGGTTGTCCCAGCTACCTCTACAGGCAGTCCAGCCAAAAGTCCGGACATCCTTGCGACATTCCGGTTATCTTCGCCTGCCTGGTTCGCATTGCCTAAAACTACTTCTTCAATTTGAGATGCTGGCACGCTAGGATTGCGTTCAACCAATGCTTTGATGACGATTGCCCCTAAATCATCCGGACGGATGTGACGAAGACTGCCGTTGTATCTTCCAATAGGTGTCCTGACCGCATCGACAATTACAACTTCTCTCATTGCCATCCCCCTTTATTTCGTGGTAACTGACTCTCTATAATCGTACACACCGCGCCCGGTCTTCCTGCCAAGGCGGCCTGCTTTTACATATTGCTCTAGCAATGGAGCCGGGCGATATTTTTCACCGAGCTTCTCATGCAGGTATTTCAAATTATTCAAGCGTGTATCAAGACCTACCAAATCGCCCAATTCGAATGGGCCCATCGGGTAATTCAACCCAAGCTTGATGGCTTTGTCGATATCTTCTGGCGAGCCTAATCCTTCCTGAAGCATGTAAAATGCCTCATTGCCAACAAGCGCGCTGATCCGGCTTGTGACAAAGCCAGGAAACTCATTGATGATGACAGTTTCCTTTCCCATTTGGATTGCAGCATTCTGGATTGTTTCTGCTGTTTCATCGCTCGTTTCAAGACCGCGGATGATTTCAACAAGCGGCATTTTATGCACCGGGTTAAAGAAATGCATCGCAATGACCTTTTCAGGGCGCTTCGTAAAAGAAGCGATTTCCGTCGGGCTCATTGTTGAGGTATTGGACGCAAACAGACAATGTTCCGGTGCGTGCTGGTCAATCACTTCGAAAATAGTTTTCTTGATATCTAGCTTTTCAGGTACCGCCTCAATAATCAAATCTGCATCCTTGACATTCTCGGCAAGGAAGTTTGAATATTTTAATCTTGCTTTGGCAGTTTCAGCATCGTCTAGCGTCACTTTACCGCGGGCAATCCCTTTATCAAAAATGCTGTTGATTTCCTGTTCCGCGTTTTGAAGTTGTTTTTCTTCAACATCAATCAGTACGGTCTCAAATCCGCCAAGGCAGCTGACATATGCGATACCTCTGCCCATAACGCCAGAACCGATTACGACGAGTTTCTTCATTATATAGTCCCCCTGTTCTTAAAAATGAAAGGCGAGCACCCGGATCATAGAGTGCTCGCCTCGTGATTAGACGTTAAACGGATTTAGCGGGCGGCTGCCGTAGTAAGAGACGATACTCTTTGTTTCTGTATATAAATCAAGTGTTTCGATGCAAAGTTCACGGCCGAACCCGGATTGCTTGTAGCCTCCGAACGGTGTTCCAGGGAAAGCGGAGAACGGGCAGTTGATCATGACGATACCTGCCTGGATTTGCTTTGAAACCCTTGTAGCACGGCCGTAGTCCTTTGTCCAGATCGCAGACCCAAGTCCATACTCACTGTCATTTGCCAGTTTGACAGCTTCCTTTTCATCCTTGAATTTCATGACCACGACTACTGGCCCGAAGATTTCTTCTTTTACAGCCTTCATGCTGTGATCTGTTTCAGCGATGATGGTAGGCTCATACCAGAAGCCATTTTCATAGCCTTCCAGATTCGCAGCCTTACCGCCCGTCAGAACTTGTGCTCCATCTTCAACCGCAGATTTCACATAGCCGTCGATGACATCCATTTGGTCCTGGCTGATGACAGCACCAACATGCGTTTCTTTATCAAAAGGGTTGCCAAGCTTAAGCTGCTTTGTTTTTGCTACGAATTTCTCGATGAACTCATCGTAGACATCTTCATGTACATACAAACGCGAACGAGCTTCGCATGATTGTCCTGTATTGTAGAAGATCCCGAATAGCGAGCCCGCTACTGCAGCATCAACATCCGCATCTTCAAAAACGATGCTCGGTGACTTTCCGCCAAGTTCAAGAGTCACGCGCTTTAGGGTTTGGGAAGCTCTCGCCATGATATCCTTGCCGATTGGCGTAGATCCTGTGAACGCAACTTTGTCGACTTTTTCATGTTCAACAAGATAGTTGCCGACAACAGAACCTGAACCAGGAATGACATTCACTACGCCTTCCGGAACGCCTGCTTCAATACAAATCTCACCAAGGACAATGGCAGACAAAGGTGTTAATGAAGCTGGTTTTACAACAACCGAACAGCCGACTGCGATTGCCGGAGCGATTTTCCATGCTGCCATCATCATAGGATAGTTCCACGGAATAATCTGGGCACAAACGCCGACAGGCTCTTTTTCGGTGATATTCTGGAATGCACCAGGCATGCTGTTTACTGCACCACGGTGGCTGACGATGGCTCCTGCGTAAAATTCAAAGTCCTCGATTGCCTGCATTACCTGTCCCTGTGCTGCAGCGAGTGATTTACCTGTATCAAGAATCTCCAACTCTACGAGCTCATTGAACCGGGAACGCATAATAGAAGCGATTTTATTCAGTGTTCGGGAGCGCTTGTTCACAGGGAAATGACGCCACTTTCCGAAGTCGAACGCATTTCTGGCCGCCTGGACTGCAAGCTCTGCATCTTCTTTTGAAGCCTTCGCCACAGTTGCAACTTCCGCACCTGTCGCCGGATTGTACACTTTGTATGTTTCACCATTTACACTGTCCTGGCGAACTCCATTGATGATCAATTGATATGTCTCGCGTTTTACTGCCATTGCTTCGAATTTTTGCTCTTTTACTGTTGTCACGCGTAACATCTCCTTTTAGTAGATTGAATACTTCTCTTATTCACCTTTAAATAAGGGTTTTCTTTTTTCCATGAATGCCTGGACGCCTTCCTTATGGTCGACGGTCTGCCCGGCAATCCTCTGGCTCTGGGCGTCCCTCTCCAGATAGTCTTCTAGGTTAGAATGCCAGCTTGCCTTTAAATTCCTTTTAATCAGCCCGATTGCCTTTGTTGGCATATTGGCCAGTCTTTCTGCAAATGAAGCGACATGGTCGTTCCAGTTGTCAAATGAATAGACTTCCGTAACCAGCCCAAGATCCTTTGCCTTATCTGCCGCTATCTTCTCCCCGAATACAGCAAGCTCCATCGCTTTCGCATGGCCGATGAGCCGTGGAAGATAATACAGATTGCCGGCATCCGGAACAAGGCCGACATGGATAAACGCTTCTACAAAACTAGCTTTTTCGGAAGCAATCCGGAAATCACAGGCGAGCGCAAGGCTCATCCCCGCTCCTGCCGCCACACCATTGACAGCTGCTATCACCGGCTTTTCACAACGATCAAGTTCCAGCAGCATTGGATTATAGCGTTTGCGAAGCACTTCGCCATGGTCCATCTCATCGGATACACCTGCCAGGTCCTCCCCCGAGCAAAAAGCTCTGCCTGCACCTGTGATAACCAGTGCCCTTACGTCTTTATCGCGAGAAGCAGACTTGATGGCACTCTGGATTTCCTTGTTCAACTGCTGAGTGAAGGCATTCAATTTATCAGGGCGGTTCAGGGTGATGTAGGCTACCTGATTCCGCACTTCATATAAAACGGTTTCAAACACAGCTATGTACCCCCTTATTTCCCTTTAAATTCTGGCTTTCGTTTTTCTTTGAAAGCCCTCATGCCTTCCTTCTGATCTTCTGTCGCAAAAAGCATATAAAAGTTTTTGCGCTCATATTGCATGCCTTCGTATAAAGGGTAATCGACCGCTTTCAGGACAGATTCCTTGATCAGCCTGACGGCAATTGGCGCCTGTTTTGCAATTGTATCCGCAAACTTCATTGTTTCTTCCATCAATACTTCCTCTGCAAAAGTCGAATTGATGATTCCATAATGCAAGGCCTCTTTTGCGGTAATGCGCTTGCCGCTGAGGATCCATTCCATCGCCTTCGTTTTACCGACGAGCTTTGTCAGTCTCTGGGTACCGCCTGCTCCAGGCATCACACCAAGATTGACTTCTGGAAACCCAAACTCCGCATTATCAGCAGCGAACAGCATATCGCAACATAGGGCCAGTTCGAATGCACCGCCCAGAGCAAATCCGTGGACTGCGCCGATAACAGGTTTCTTGATCCAGGCAATCCGGTCCCAGTCGGTGAACTGATTCAATGTTTCCATGCTGATGGCATCAGCGTCCATCATTTCATCGATATCTGCGCCCGCAGCGAATGCCCTTCCTTTTCCGGCGAGGACAATGACCTTAACTGAGGGATCATTGTCGTATGCTTCCATAGCGGAAAGAACCTCAGAAACCATTTGCCTGTTCAGGGCATTCAGGACCTTCGGGCGATTAAGCTCGATTAATCCGATTTGTCCTTTTACAGTCGTTTCGATCATTTCATAGTTGTTATTCATTCACTTCTTCACCGATCATCATTGTGACCAGATCACCCGCAAAGCTCATAACATCCTTTCCAGAAGCTCTGCCTTCAGCAGATTTCATCCCAGCTTTTAATGCTTCATGGTCGTCATAGTACATTTCACACATTAAATAGTATTTGCCTTCGCCACCCATTGGGCTGCCGACGATGCGAGTCACTTCCATTTTGCGAAGTCCCGGGATTTTTGCAGTCAGTGGAGCGTGTGTTTCAAAATAGTGCTTGTCAAATGCCTCTTTGTCCTGTGGATGCTTATAAATCGCGATTAGTTTTACCATTAATAATCTCTCCCTTTTCTTTGCCAAATTTTTATAGACCAAATAGAATATATGCTTTACTTCTTGAAGCTATTAATCAATTGATATGACACCAAATTTTCTTTTTTGACTTTGGCGTCACATCAAAGTTGATACTGGTTTCATTGCTTCGAATGGGTTTTTGCATGACTTGCAGTACAGGATACTGCGGCAGGCAGTCGGACCAAAGAGATTTTCCATTGTCGTATAGGTGGAGCCGCAGTATGGGCAATCGGCTTGCCACTCACCAGTCTCTGCAATATGCCTTGGCGGCGGAGCGATGCCGAATTCCTTCAGCTTTTCCCTGCCCAGCTCAGTCACCCTGTCTGAAGTCCATGGAGGATGGAAAATGAATTTTACATCCACTTTTTCAACTCCATCAATGGATGATACCGCTTTGACAACATTGTTTTTGATGATATCAAGCGCAGGGCAGCCCATGAAGGTAGGCAAAAGCTTTATCAAGACTCCTTCAGGATTGATTTCGAGTTCTTCGAGCATACCCAGTTCAGTAATCGATACACTGTCAATCTCAGGATCCTTCACAGTTTGCAAGGCTTCGATGACTTTATCTCTCAGCATCAGTCATCACCAGCTCGCTGCCGGATCGAAGCTATAGACCTCGCCCAAAGTATCCAAAGCAGCCTGCAAATCAGCTGTATGCTCGCCGTTTCGCCCATTTCCGCTTTTCATTCCGAATTGTTCCGGCATCTTGAGAGCCAGGCTTTCAAAAACAGGTGACATCATTTGCATCCATCTCGTCCTTAAAGTTTCCTCTGAATCTATCAAATGATGCTCTGTGAACTCTTCGGCCCGATCACCCATGGAGAACAGCCCTTCAAGTTCATCAAACACTTTTGCCATTGCTTCTTCCATTCTTGCCCTTGCCTCTCCACCGGCACTCACAAGCTGGGAGAACCAAGTCTTCCAGTGCAATAGATGGTAGTAAAGTTCCATATTGACTTTGACTGCTGCCTCCGCCAATGGCTGGTAGGAGGAATTTTTCAGCGATTCTATTTTCACTTTCTTGGCCTGTGCGTAAAAATAGTTCCTTACTACCGCCAATGCCCAGTCATAATGCGGTTCGGTCAAATACGTACCCGGTCCGTTCACTTTTTCTAGTAATATCGCATTCTTCCGTTCTGCTGACTGCCTTGCATGGGCAAGCTCGTCGGGATCCCCTGCTCCCAGGTCACTTAGAAGCTGATAGAACATAGCTGCGTGGCCCATTGTATCCTGGCTGATTGAGGAAAAAGCGACGTCCTCTTCAATATGAGGGGCAAGCCCAAGCCATTCTGAGCCTCGGTAGGCAATCATGAAATCATCATCGGCGAGCTGGAACAGGAGCTCAACTGCAGCGTCGCGAAGGGCTTCATTTTTCAATGCATCTTCAAGTTCATATTTCATTTCTCCTGCTTCCCTCCCCATGACAAGATCTCTTTTTCATCAAGCATTTCCTGCTCGTAGTGGCGCCATTTCTTTTTCAAATAGCCATAGCCTTTCGTATTCCTGTAATCCTTATTATCAAGCCTTTGCAATGTTTGCCTCTCTTCAAGCGACATCTTTCTGACATCATCGCGCTTGATGACCCAAATATCGGCAACCGGCTCCCGTCTCATGAAATTTTCCTGCGCCATCACAAGGGCCAGCTCATGGTTCGGCGCCAGCAGTGAGAACTGGTACTGCATCGGGGAAGTTGTCGTCCTTTTGCTGAAGACTTCGAACTCCTGATAAAATCCACTCCCAGACATGGTCCTCTCTCCTTTCCGGTGATATTCCTGGACTGTTTCTATAACGTTTTCTAGCTGCATTAAGCTTTAGCGCTTAATGCGTCGATGACCCACTTATTGTTACTGTAGGAGATTTCCCTCAGCCTTAAGCGATCCTTTGATTTCGGCCCATTATTCTTGATGATTTGTTTGAACTTGCTCCAATCTGGCTGCTTGTATTGCCACATGCCTGACTCCTGGTCAAAATGCATCGTCTCATCTGGCAGCTTCAAGCCAAGTGACAGGACTCTTGGAATATATTTTGTAAAAAAGTCCTGGCGGAGCTCTTCGTTCGTTTTCGTTCTGATCCTGTATTTGATGGTTGTATCCTGTTTGGAAGTTCCTGTAGTAGACGCATCCGCCGGACCGAAGAACATGAGAAGCGCTTCCCACCATCGGTCGATCGAATCCTGGATCATCGCTTTTTGTTCATCTGTTCCTTCTGCAAGCGCCATGATGATCGCCTCACCATGCTGAGCGTGGAAAACCTCCTCGGCACATATTCTCTTCAGCGCTCTTGCATATGGCCCATAGGAAGCATCAAGCATATTCGTCTGTGATATTATGGCGGCGCCATCGACGAGCCAGCCAATCAACCCGGCATCTCCCCATGTTTTAGCCTCCATGTGGAAGACATTGTGGAATTTCAAGTCGCCGGAAAGCAGGTCCTGAATGATGTTCTCGCGTGATTTTCCGAGCGGCTTCATCAAATCCTCCGCTACCCTCAGCAAAAGTTGGCCGTGGCCCATCTCATCCTGTACCTTGGCCATGATTCCAAGCTTTCTTTTCAAGGAAGGGGCTTTTGGCACCCATTCCTTTTCAGGGAGCGCACCCATTATTTCACTGATCCCGTGCATGGATATCAGCTTGATCAGTGTCATTCGATAGTCATCCGGCATCCAATCTTCTGCTTCGATCTTATCGCCAGCTTCGATCCGCTTCATGAAGTGCTCATATTTCGCCTCTTCAGTCAGCAGATCGAATGAAATTGTGTTTTCCATGCTGCCTTACCTCCTTAAGTTTTAAGTTCCAATCGGTTCCTTTGTTTTATCAACAATCCGGACTGCCTTTCCTTCTGAACGCGGGATTGTTTTTGGCCGATGCACACGCACTTCCATCGAAATCAGGCACTGGCTTCTGAGCAATGACTGAATCCTCTGCTCGAGCTGATAGACAGAATCAGAAATCGGATCCGCCCCGATCATCGTGAAATATTCCTCATTCATCTCAACATGCAGCTCAAGAACCTTTAATGTTCGTTTCTGTAAAATCTGAATCTGGTAATGTGGCGCAAGTTCTGGTACTGTCAGCAGGCAATGTTCAATCTGTGAAGGGAAGACATTGACTCCATTGATGATCAGCATGTCATCAATCCGTCCCTTGACCCGTGACATTCTAACTGTTGTCCTTCCGCAGCTGCACTTTTCCTTAGTCAGGGAAGCGATGTCTCCAGTCCGGTAGCGGATAATCGGAAAGGCTTCCTTTGTCAAACTGGTAAAAACCAGTTCGCCTTCTTCCCCATCTTTTACAGGTTTCAAAGTATCAGGGTCAATGACTTCCACATAAAAATGGTCCTCAGCAACATGGAGTCCTGCCTGGGCTTCATGGCATTCATTTGCCACACCTGGCCCAATCACTTCGCTCAGTCCATAAATATCGCATGCCTTTATTCCGAGCTTTTCTTCTAGCGTCCTTCTCATTTCTTCAGACCAAGGTTCAGCCCCGAAGATACCGTATTTTAAAGAAGTGTCACGAGGGTCCTTGCCCATTTCCTCCATCGTTTCAGCGATATTCAGGATGTAAGAAGGTGTCCCGCAAATGACCTGCGGTTTAAAATCTTCTATTAACATGATTTGTCTCTGGGTATTCCCGCCTGAAACAGGTACTGTCACCATTCCCAGTTTCTCACTTCCGTAATGCAGGCCCAATCCACCGGTAAAAAGCCCGTAACCATAAGCGTTGTGAAGGAAATTGCCTGGTTTACCACCAGCAAGTGCAATCGCCCTGGCGACAATCTCTCCCCACATGTCAATATCATTTTGTGTATAGCCAACCACCGTCGGTTTCCCGCTTGTTCCAGATGAGGCGTGCACCCTGACCAATTCACTTTGCGGAACAGCGAACAACCCGAAAGAATAGTGATTCCGCAGATCCTGCTTTTCTGTGAAAGGAAGCGCTTCCAAATCTTCCAGACTCTTTAGCATTTCAGGAGAAAAATTCGCGTCCTCAAATTTCTTCTTGTAGAACGGCACCCTTTGAGCGACTTTCTCAACTACTGTTTTTAGTCTATGGAGCTGAATTTCTTCAATGACCTCACGACTGCTCGTTTCGATTTCATGTAAAATCAAGATTTCGCCCCCTGTATTACATAAAATTTTATTTATATAACGTTATATAACCGTAACACAATAAAAGTGTTATATATTTTAAAACAAAGATAACGTGTATATAGGAAAAAGTCAATTATTTTTCTGAAAATTTTAATATTTGGCGGTCGTTTTTTTGCCAGGGAATGTAGAAAGTTATGCTTTCGCCGATAATGAGTGATTATTGGGAAAATTGTAGCTCTTAAAAGGAAGCGTGGTGCTATAGTGATTTTTGTTTAAAGCGGAAAGATTACGAGGAACGAATAGTAGCCGTACTTAATAGCAGAGTTATTATGGAGATTTCTATTTTAAAGCCAAGTGATAAACGACGTGGTTCAGCCATTCCAATAATATTGGCATATCAAATGAAAAAAGACCTCCTGACAGAGTCAAGAGGCCGTTTCTTCCTATTAATACATGCTCATGTACTGCTCGCGTTCCCATGGGTGAACTTGTGTGCGGAACATATCCCATTCAATCTCTTTTGCTTCGATAAAGTGTTCAAGGATGTGATCGCCAAGTGCAGCGCTGATGACTTCGTCCTTTTTCAGCTGGTCAAGAGCTGCTGCCAATGTTGGCGGCAGATCATCGATTCCTTCTTCTACACGCTCTTCCTTGTTCATCACGTAGATGTTGCGGTCTACTGATGCTGGAGGAGTCATTTTGTTCTTGATTCCGTCAAGACCTGCTGCAAGCAAAACTGCCATTGCAAGGTATGGGTTTGCTGCTGGGTCAACACTGCGGACCTCAACACGTGTGCTCAAACCGCGTGATGCAGGGATACGGATCAATGGTGAACGGTTCTTTGCAGACCATGCAACGTAGCAAGGTGCTTCATAACCAGGTACTAGACGCTTATATGAGTTTACAGTTGGGTTTGTTACAGCTGTAAATCCAGAAGCGTGCTTCAGAGTTCCAGCGATGAACTGGTAAGCAGTTTCGCTTAGCTCAAGCTTCTTATCGGATGGATCATAGAATGAGTTCTCGCCGTTACGGAACAAGGACATGTTGCAGTGCATTCCGGATCCGTTAACACCGAATAATGGTTTCGGCATGAATGTTGCGTGAAGACCGTGCTTGCGGGCGATTGTTTTAACAACTAGCTTGAAAGTCTGGATCTGATCACAAGCTGTCAAAGCATCTGCATATTTGAAGTCGATTTCGTGCTGTCCAGGAGCAACCTCATGGTGTGATGCTTCAATTTCAAAGCCCATCTCTTCAAGCTCTAGAACGATGTCACGGCGGCAGTTTTCACCAAGGTCTGTTGGCGCAAGGTCAAAATATCCACCATTATCATTCAATTCTAGTGTTGGTTCGCCATTTGCATCAAGCTTGAAGAGGAAGAATTCTGGTTCTGGCCCAAGATTGAAGTTTGTGAAGCCCAGTTCTTCCATTTCCTTAAGGATACGCTTAAGGTTACCGCGCGGGTCACCAGCAAACGGTGTTCCATCAGCATTTTTAATATCACAGATCAAACGTGCAACCTTACCTTTTTCAGCTGTCCAAGGGAAGATTACCCATGTATCCAAGTCAGGAATCAGGTACATATCAGATTCTTCGATACGAACGAAGCCTTCAATTGAAGATCCATCGAACATCATTTTGTTATCAAGCGCTTTTTCAAGCTGGCTGATTGGAATTTCAACGTTCTTGATTGTTCCTAAAATGTCCGTGAACTGCAGACGGATGAATTTTACATTTTCTTCTTTTGATAAACGAATAATGTCTTCTCTAGTGAACTTTTTTGCCATCCTAATTTCCTCCTAAAATTTTCAACAAATTAATTAATAGTTTTTAAATCCTTAATGGAAAAATCTCGACATGTCGCCGCGGTCGGTTGACCGGTTGAAGCGGCCTGCCTGGAGAAGCTCTTTCCTGAGCAGTTTTCTCAATTCGGAATCGGAAAGATCTCTTCTCGTTTTTTCAGCCTGTTTTTTCTCAGCGGCACTTAGTTCTGCCTGTTGTTGAACATTGAAAACCTTCTTGATGCCTGCCATATTGACTCCCTGGTCAATCAAATCTTTGATTTCAAGGAGCTTGTCGATATCATTTAAGGAAAAGAGGCGTTTATTGCCCTCTGTTCTAGCCGGAGAAATCAATTCATGCTCTTCATAGTATCGAATTTGCCTTGCGGTCAGATCTGTCAGCTGCATGACAATCCCGATGCTGAAGAGCGGCATATTCCGGCGAATTTCACTTCCGCCCATTTTGATTTCTCCTCCTTTCCTTTTAAGATAATCTCATTATATTCAATGTAAGGTATCATGTCAAATATATGTTAGATTATCTAACATGAAAATTCATAAAAAAAGAACAGGACTTATTTAGCAAGCGTCCTGTTGTATATTTACCTATTTTAAAAGAATTAAACCTTTTTCAATTAATGCATCGAGTGCGATACATACAGCCATCTTCACATGAGAATAGGTTAACCCACCCTGCACATACGCGACATAAGGTGGTCTGATCGGTCCATCAGCAGTCAATTCAATGCTTGCACCCTGGATGAAAGTACCAGCAGCCATGATTACATCATCCTCATATCCCGGCATATAAGCGGGATGTGCCGTAACATGCGAATTGATTGGCGATGCATACTGAATCGCCTGGCAAAAAGCAACCATCTTATCCCGGTCATCGAATTGGACTGCTTGGATTAAATCGGTCCGTTCAGCATCCCATTTAGGTGAAGAATTCATTCCTAACCGATCCAGCATTGCAGCTGTAAAAACAGCACCCTTCAGTGCCTGCGCGACTATATGCGGAGCCATGAAAAATCCCTGGTACATTTCCTGCAACGAATATAGTGAAGCACCAGCTTCGGCACCGATACCAGGAGATGTCATCCGGTAAGAACAAGACTCGACATACTTTTCCTTCCCTACGATATATCCGCCTGTCTTGGCAATACCGCCGCCTGGATTTTTAATCAAGGATCCTGCCATCAGATCAGCGCCAACATGGCAGGGTTCCAGCTCCTCGACAAACTCACCATAGCAGTTATCAACAAAGACAACGACATCGGATTTTATTTCTTTTACGAACTTCACCATTTCACCAATTTGCTCCACAGTGAAAGAAGGTCGTGTCGCATACCCTTTAGAGCGCTGGATGCCGATCATTTTCGTTTCAGGCTTGATCGCTTTCTCAACGGCAACCCAATCGATTTCTCCCTCTTCTGTAAGATCTACAGCATTATAAGAGATTCCAAATTCCTTCAATGATCCGTTTCCGGTACCGCGTATCCCGACAATCTCTTCAAGAGTGTCATAAGGTTTCCCGGTGATATATAGCAGCTCATCACCAGGCCGAAGAATTCCGAATAGCGAAATTGAAATCGCATGAGTTCCGGAGATAATTTGCGGGCGGACCAACCCAGCTTCGGCACCAAATACCTCTGCATAAATCTTTTCGAGCGTTTCCCTGCCAGCATCATCGTAGCCATAACCGGTGGTAGGAATGAAATGGGAATCACTTACCCGATGCTTTTGGAAGCTCTGCAATACTCTGAATTGGTTTGAATCAATCCGCTCATCAATTTTCTTGTGTACCCCGGCAATTTGCTGCTCTATCTCGCTGACAAGCGGCTGCAGCATTTGCCCGTTTTTTAATTGTGTAAACATGTTGCTCTCCTATCTTTATAAAAGGCTGTTTTCGTAATGATTGTTGTTAAAATCCTAAAGCCGATTTTAACGTTTTATTAGTCAGTTAGCTGGTCGATATTTAGTTTGCAAGCTCTTTTCTTGTTTAAATAGTCAATTTAGCGAAGTAACATAGGTTATTCAATGCTATATTGAGGAAATAGCAAACAAAGTTTTAGAAAAGAGCCTTATAAAAAATCATCTTAAACCGAGAATCGTTTCAGCTGGCCGGTAATCTGATGGTCTGCCAAAGAGTAGCCTTTACAGACATAGCCTTGCTTTTCTTCGTCAAAAGCAAGCTCGCGAAGAATGGTCTCATTTTTCAATTGAGCCAGCAGTTTCCCTTCATCGGACGGCACCAGGACATGGAAGGGCTCCATCATTCCAATTATCGCCTGTTCGATTTTCACAAGCAGATTCCTGCGGTCTTCCTCATCGAACGCGCTTATAAAAGCTGTTTCATTTTTTGCGTTTGGCACAAAATCCTGGTGTGCGATGTCGCGTTTATTATAAACGGTAATCTGCGGGATTTGGTGGACTTCAAGGTCCTCCAGCAGTTTATTGACTGTCTGTTCATGTGAAAAATAATCTTCATTGGACATATCCACTACATGCAGGAGCAAATCCGCCTCACGAACTTCTTCCAGAGTGGAGCGGAAAGCAGCGATCAAGGTTGTCGGCAAGTCCTGTATAAAACCAACCGTATCTGTTAATAGAGCCGTAAATCCGCTCGGCAAAATCGCTTTCCTTGTCATTGGATCAAGGGTGGCGAACAATTGATTTTCTTCAAAAGATTCAGCCTCAGTCAACCGATTAAACAGCGTCGATTTCCCAGCGTTCGTGTATCCGACAAGGGCAATCTGGAATGCCTTGTTTTTCTTCCGGCGCTCCCGGTAACGGTCACGGTGCTGAACGATCACCGATAATTGTGTTTTAATATCATCGATTCTTTTGCGGATGTGCCGGCGATCAGACTCCAGCTTTGTCTCCCCTGGTCCTCTCGTCCCTATTCCGGCACCAAGGCGTGACATTTCAATCCCCTTTCCGCCAAGACGAGGCAGCAGGTACTGCAGCTGAGCAAGCTCAACCTGGAGTTTCCCTTCTTTGGAGCGGGCTCTTTGAGCGAAAATATCCAGGATCAGCTGGGTACGGTCGATGACTCTTGCCTTCAAACCGGCAGAAAGATTCCTGTTTTGACTTGGCGACAGTTCATCATTGAAAATGATTAAGTCAGGCTCTAGCTCTTCCTCAAGGGCTTGAAGTTCTTCCACCTTCCCTTTGCCTATGTATGTAGCAGGATGGACCTTTGGCCGTTTTTGGACAACCTGCATCAGGACATTGCCCTTAGCCGTTTCCGTAAGCGATTCAAGTTCCTCCATCGAATACTGAAAACGAAGATCTTCCTCTTCAGCTGTCTGGCAGCCAACAAGAATCACTTTTTCAAATACGTTTTCCTGTTCCAAATAGCACCCTTCTTTCCATATAAATAGCTAAAGATATCATACCAAAATAACGCCAGAAACAAAAATTTTGAAAGCTGGGGGAAAAGTGGTTGTAAATTGGAATATACATGATAAAATCAATATGTTTTCATTTAACGTTTTAGTATTCAGGCATCATTTTAACAAGAGGAGAAAAGCATGATGACATGGGAAGTACTCAGCATGATTGGAACAGTAGCATTCGCGATCAGCGGTGCGTTTATTGCAATGGAAGAAGAATATGATATTTTCGGTGTATATATATTAGGAATCGTGACAGCGTTTGGCGGCGGTGCCATCCGCAACCTGCTGATTGGGGTGCCAGTCTCGGCATTATGGGAACAAGGTATCTTTTTCAATTTAGCATTGTTGTCTATTACCATTGTTTTTTTATTTCCTAGCAATCTATTAAAACACTGGCAGCGATGGGGCAACTTCTTTGACGCGATCGGGCTTGCGGCCTTTGCGATCCAGGGTGCCATTTACGCATCAAATATGGGCCATCCGCTAAGCGCAGTCATCGTGGCCGCTGTATTGACTGGAAGCGGCGGAGGTATAATCCGCGACCTTCTGGCAGGCAGAAAACCATTGGTATTGAAAGCGGAAATTTATGCAGTCTGGGCTGTTCTTGCCGGACTTGTAATTGGCCTAGGTATGGCTAATAAAGCAGTTGAACTCTATGGCCTATTTGCTGTCATCACAGCACTTCGCGTTCTCTCGTATACCTACAAATGGCACTTGCCAGTACGTAAGCTGGGAGTCCACTAAAACAACGCAAAAAGCAGAGTTGATCTCAACATTGTGATCAACTCTGCTTTTTCTTTTATGCAAAAATCTCTAGATGATTTTCCTGCCCATCTGCCCGATTGCGTAATGGATGCCATGCTGGAGTGTCTGGAAGCAATCAAACTTCGATAAATTAATGTTTGATTGAGTGATTTCAATCCCAAGATTGGATGAAATCCCTACTAGGATCGTCTTTGTCCCGATAAGCCTTGCTGCTGAACCAATCTTTTCGATCAGGCTGACAGCGTGCTGGCCGATTTCCTGGTCCATGCCTGTCAAATCCAGAACAAGATAGCTTGCTTTATAAGACGGCAATCGATTCAAAGTATTGACAATCAGCTGGTCTGCTCTATCTTCCTCATATTTCCCGATCAAGGGAACGACAACGATCCCCTCAAGAACCGGGATGATCGGGGAAGAAAGCTTATTGACAAGTTCCTTTAATTCGGCTGTTTTCTCTTCAACCAGTCCTTCCAGTTTCCTGATTTGTTCTGATTCTTTCTTACGTGCCAGCTGGTGAATATTATCAGCGATTGTCACATCAGATGGGAAATACTCAATTACGCTGTATTCATGCCCTTCTAGCTGATGCTGCTTGATTTTATACCAGATATTTGTTCCGAAAAGCCCCGTGAAAACTCCTGCATAATGAGCAGGCAGAAAGCTCCCTCCCTTTTTCTTACCCTGGGCAACATTCACTTTATGCTCCCAGCTGTCCTTCATGAATGCTGTAAAGGTCTTCGTCTCAAAATTCAAATCTTTAATTAGCGTCAACCCCCACCCGGCGGTTGCATATGTATTTGTAATCATGTCTGCCGCTTCAGCGACGCTGACTTCTTTCATTTTCTCAAAGTATTGGCCGACCACTAGTCCCTGGCGAAACCCAGTAGATTCAAAAACAAGGTTGGAGGCTTCTTCTCCAGAAATTTCTTCAATCGTATCGAAAAAGGTTTTCATTGCAGATGAAATCCAAAAAAGCACGGCGTCCTGGCCCTCGAAAGTGAACTTACCGGATTTTACATCCCAGCCGAAATCATAACCTGCAACTTCCTGATTATACTCATACCCCATAATTTGATAGCTCCTTTTTCTCTATATAATTGTTAAGCTCCCATTTTATAATAATAATTAGTTTCCCCAAAATGCACCCGAGGAAACCTCCTTCCTTTACCCTTTATTAAAACTTTCAAACCTGATTCTCAACAAAATTAGCAACTGCTGATGCACGAAATAAGAGGTTAGGACTACAGCAATGAAAAAGGTCGGAGCTCCTTTGGACGGTTCTTCGAAAGGATGAGTTGTACCCCAGGAGGAAGGTTGTTAGGGAAAATAAATAAGGATTCCAGTAAAACTGGAATCCCCTGTCATTATTTTAAGAAAGACATAATTGAATTTGGATCAAATCCTAATACCCAATTTCCGTTTACATTTGATTGAGGCACACCCATTTGGCCGGTTGCATTGACCAGTCTTTGTGCAGCAATTGGATCTTGCTGTACGTTCACTTCTTTGTATGCTAATCCTTTATCGTCAAGAAAGTTCTTTAGCATTGTGCAGTAAGGACAAGTATTTGTTGTGTATACTGTGATTTCGTTCATTTAAAATTCCTCCATAAACAATTTTATATACCTATAGGGGTATAATAACAAACTAAAAAAATAATGTCAACAAAGCTGCTGACATTATTTGCCCTTGTTATCATCTGTAAAAACGAGGTCATTACTTCGGAGTGTCATTAGTTCATGGCGATCATACTGATTCTGCATTAACAACCGCATAGCCTGTGCCCTGATCGATTTCTCAATTACGTTGCGTACATAGCGGCCATTCGAAAAGCCTGCCGCCCCTAATGTGGATTTTACATGTGCAAGATGCTCCCGTAACTTCCGTTCTGCCTCGTGGCTCAGACTATATTCCCTTTCCTTCAGCATTCGCTGGCCGATTTCCATTAGCTGTTCTATAGAATAGTCTGGAAAATCAATCACCAGCGGGAACCTTGAATGAAGCCCAGGGTTCAGAGTCAGGAAAAACTCCATTTCTCTCGAATACCCGGCAAGGATCAAGATGAACTCATGCTGCTTATCCTCCATATGTTTAACGAGGGTATCTATCGCTTCCTTGCCGAAATCTTTTTCCCCTCCACGGCCGAGAGAATAAGCTTCATCAATGAACAGGATGCCTCCCATTGCTTTTTTTATCAAATCGCGCGTTTTTTGCGCGGTATGGCCAATATACTCGCCAACAAGGTCCGCTCTCTCTGCTTCGATCAAATGCCCCTTTGACAGTACATTCATCTTAAGGAAGAGCTTCCCGATAATCCTGGCGACCGTTGTCTTTCCTGTTCCCGGATTGCCCTTGAACATCATATGGAGAGCCTGTTTTCCAGCTTTCAGGCCCATTTCTTCCCGTTTCTTGTTCACATAGATCCAGGCATATATCTCCTTGATCATCCTTTTCATTTCTTCCATACCGACAAGTGCACCGAGCTCTTCCTCAATTTCCTTTAAAGCAGCATGCTCCTGCGGGATTGACTTTGGCACCAGCTGCGACTCAGGCAATTCCTTAGTCAATGTTTTCCTTTGCTGTGCATTTAACACTATGCTGATTTGACCGTTGTTTTTCTTACGAAGCGGTTGGTCCAAAGATTTCACCTCTCATTCTGGAAACAGTATACGCATCATAGCTGTATTTGTGATATCCGCCTACTAACACCTTATATATTGATTTCGTATATATATTTCTCGATGGCAATATTTCACGTTTCAGAAGCAGCTTGGTTTGTTCGACAAGCTTCGGCAGTGAATTTAGCTTTTGTCACAATATGCGGTTTCCCAAGAAATAAACTTCTATATTTATATGTATTCACGAAGGTGGAAATTCATTTTTAAAATAAACAATTATCGTGTGTCGCGGAAGTTAATCGTACCCTACTGAGGCTGAGTTTAACTTCATAAGGGTACATTTAGGCTTGTATCACATCCTTATGGCGCTGTGAATGCCTGCATAAGGGTACATTTAGGCTTAACAATCAGAACGGTTCAGGAAAAATCCCCAAAAAAGAAAAAACCCGCACTATGGCGGGTCTTCCTGGTCATTATTTAATTAAGCCTGTCCCTCATAATCAATCTGGACATTTTTTTGCGGCGCGAACGTAGAAATAGCATGTTTATAGACAAGCTGCTGTTTTCCATCGGATTCAAAAAGGACAGTAAAGTTGTCGAAACCTTTGATCTGGCCTCTTAACTGAAAACCGTTCAGCAAAAAGACGGTTACGTTAATGTTGTCCTTACGGCATTGGTTTAAATACTGGTCCTGAATGTTCACTTGTTTCATGGGCGGATCCTCCTCTTTTATCTCTATTATTATGTATTCGCTTTTATATCGAGCTTTCCTTCAATGAACTTGGAAATTTCGGCGAATTTTTTTTCAGCGTCTTTAGACTCTGACATATCAAACCATTCCACATTCATCTTGTTTCGAAACCATGTTAGCTGCCTTTTTGCATATCGGCGGGAATTTTGCTTTAGATTCTCGATCGCCAGCTCAAGCGAAACCTTGCCATCAAAATAGTCATAAAGCTCTTTGTATCCTATCGCCTGGATGGACTGGCAGTCTCTTAAGCCTTTATCATAGAAGTACTTCACTTCATCGAGCAGCCCCTGTTCAACCATTAAGTCGACACGGTAGTTGATACGGTTGTACAGTATTTCTCTGTCCATTGTCAATCCGATCAATGCAGTTTCATACAAAAGCTCCGGTGATTGGTTTTCCTGCAGTTCGCCCGCAGTTTTGCCGGTGCAGTGAATGATTTCCAGCGCCCTGATCACACGGCGGACATTATTAGGATGGATTCGTGATGCACTTTCGGGGTCGGCTTCTTTCAATTTTCCATGTAAAAAATCCTGACCTTCAGCCTCTGCTGTTTGTTCCAAACTACGCCTGAAAGCTGGGTCAGAGGGTGCATCGGTAAAATGATAATCGAAAATTACTGACTGGATGTATAATCCTGTACCGCCTACAATCATCGGCATCTTACCGCGTGAGCTGATTTCATCAATCTTCTTCCGGACAAGTTCCTGGAATTCAGCGGTTGAAAAACTTTCATCCGGTTCCATGATATCAATTAAATGGTGGGGAATCCCCTCCATCTCTGCCACGGTGATTTTTGCGGTTCCTATATCCATCCCTTTGTAAATTTGCATGGAATCACCGCTTATGATTTCACCGTCGAATTTCTTCGCAAGCTCAATGCTCAGCTTCGTCTTGCCAACTGCAGTCGGCCCAATTAACACAATCAATTTCTGTTTTTGTTCCAAAAAATTTCACACTGCCTTTTCATATAGGGTGTCAGCCATGTTATATCTGACATCTTAAATTTATCTTACCATTAAATAGAAAGCAGTTGAACATCTATGCATTATACCCGTATTTTACAAATATTATTCTCTTATATCATCTTCTGAAAAAATTTTCCTCAACTTTTACAGTTAGATAACGATTCGGTAACAAACAAGGTTTCACCCCCAGATTCATGATAGTTTAATAGAAGTCTATGATGGTTAATAATTTTTAGGGAACTGGGTGAACACACTATGTTATCAACTACAGAAATAGGAATTGATCTAGGTACTGCCAATACACTTGTATATAGTAAAAATAAAGGAGTCGCCTTGAATGAACCTTCAGTAGTGGCGATAGATACTGAGACGAAGAATGTCCTTGCTGTCGGCAAGGAAGCGAAGGAAATGATCGGCAAGACTCCTGGAAAGATCGTGGCGATCCGTCCGTTGAAGGATGGAGTCATTGCAGATTTCGACGTGACAACTGAGATGTTGAAGCAAATCATGAAGAAAGCTTCAAAAAAGGGCGGCTTTTCACTCCGTAAACCGGATGTTGTTGTCTGCACACCGTCTGGCTCAACAAGCGTTGAACGCCGTGCAATCCAGGATGCAGTCAGAAATGCTGGCGCAAAGAAGGTTCATCTGATTGAGGAACCAGTTGCAGCAGCAATTGGTGCTGGACTGCCTGTTGATGAGCCTGTAGCTAATGTTGTTGTCGATATCGGAGGCGGCACAACTGAAGTCGCCATCATCTCATACGGCGGTGTCGTAGCCTGCCATTCCATTCGTATCGCTGGCGACAGACTGGACGAGGATATCATCCATTATGTACGTAAAGAATACAATGTCCTCATCGGTGAAAGAACTGCTGAGAAAATCAAGATGGAGATTGGTTATGCGCTTGTTGACCATGAAATGTTGGAGATGGAAATCCGCGGCCGTGACCTCGTAACTGGCCTGCCAAAAACCGTGACCCTCAATTCTTATGAAATCAGGGACACACTGAAGGAATCCCTTCTTCATATCATGGAAGCGATCCGTGCTACGCTAGAGGACTGCCCTGCAGAACTAAGCGGTGATATTGTAGACCGCGGCGTGATTCTTTCTGGTGGCGGAGCTTTGCTGAACGGAATGCAGGATTGGCTTGGAGGCGAAATGGTTGTTCCAGTACACATCGCACCCAACCCGCTTGAATCTGTTGCGATTGGAACTGGTAAAGCATTGCAATATATCCATAAACTGCAGCCTGCTGTAAGATAAAATAGAAGTGACTAGAAGATCGCGAAGGAATTCGCGATCTTTTAGTTTATTTTCATCACACACATAATCAGCAAAAAAGTTTCCAACCATATTATTAGCTGCCATTTGATAAATACTTCTCTTTAATAATCTTTAGATGATGAAGTTCATGCCCGGCGATCATATAGGCGATTGTTTCCACCGAAACGTCGAATCCATTCACATTGCCGCGATATGCTAACGAGTGTTGAGGCAGGCCTTTTAACAGACTGATCGTCGCTCTTCTAACATTCTGGTAATCTTCCAAAATATCTGCCATCGTGCGTGCGTAAAAGGAAGCTTCCTTTACAAACTCGTTCTCATCAAATCCCACTAGCGGAGTTGTATCCCCTCTTGCAATACGAAGGATTCTGTAGGACATGATTCTTTCTGTATCTGTTAGGTGGCCGAGCACTTCGGACAGAGTCCATTTTCCTGCATCATAGCGAAATTCAGCTTGCTCTGCGGTGACCTCGGACAATAGTTTAAAAGTAGTCTCAAGTTGTTCATCAAGTATCCCGATAATTTCTCCTTCTGGAATCAGTTTTATATAGCCCCTTGTATACTCAGGAAACATTTCTAAACTCGGCTTTTTGAACATGATAAATCCCCCTTCACTCTTCTCTTATATAGTAATTCGTGCAAGAAGAGATTTTTCCCTTTTTAAAATGCCTCTGTCTGTTTTAACAGTGGCAAAAAAAGGGCACTGCTCTTAACAGTGCCCTCTGGTTCATTCCTTGTATTGTTTCCTCAGCCTATTAAAATACAGGAACACTGGCAAAGGAATGACAATAAAGCCAAGGCTCTTGATAATTTGATTGACTGCCCGGTCTTTTTGCCGACCCTTTTCTTCAGTAACGTACAAATCATAATTGCTGCGAAGTTCTTCCTCAGTAAGATCTGTTTGGGAACCTTCAATTTTTCCATTGTTCACCATTTGCTTGTATTCAGTAAAACTTTGATAATATCCAGTTGGGCTGACAAGATCTGCTGTCGCCATGAAAATCGAAACTCCTCCGCCAATGACCATCATCAATGTAGCAAACAATACTAGATAAGTATATAAATGTCTGACCACTTTCTCTCCCCCTTGCTCCTTATTTTTCACTGCAAAAGCAACTATAAATACCAATAAAGCTACAGGTAATATGAAAAATAATAATGATATTACAACCAATATATCGCCCCCTTTAAAAAGTATAAGAGCCAATAACACATTTAATGATTTTATAATTCTCCTATTAGTGTAATTTTACACCATTATGGACCGATTTTAAAGAATTTTTATCCATCTCAAGTAAATTTTTCATTACACAAAAAAACAGTGTCCCCTTTGGAAACACTGTTTTTTCATATATGAATTTTCACTTAGAGAATTCACCACTAAGCTGACCAATAGACACGCGCTGTTCTTATCACATTACCCTCTTGAACATTTTCTCCATTTCATATGTGGAGTAGTGGACGATAATTGGCCGGCCATGCGGACAGGTGAACGGATCGGATGAACGCCGCAACTCATCCAGCAATGCCTGGATCTCATCGTTTCTCAAATGGTGATTGGCTTTGATTGATGCCTTGCAGCTCATCATGATCGCTGCTTCTTCTCGAAGCTTTTTAAGATCCACTTTCTTCATCATGAGCAGCTGTTCAATCATATCTTCAATCAGGTCTTTTTCCTCCCCGCGAGGAAACCATTGAGGATGAGAACGTACGATGAAGCTGTTGTAACCGAATGGCTCAAGGAATACCCCAACTTTTTCAAGCTCATGCTGGTTCTCATTGATCTTAATGCACTCATCCGCTGAATATTCAAGCGTTATTGGCACGAGCATTTCCTGTAGCTCCGTTGCCACCTCGCCAACCTTGTCCCTGAAGTATTCATACTTGATTCTCTCCTGGGCAGCATGCTGGTCAATGATATATAAACCGCGGTCGTTCTGTGCGAGAATATATGTCCCATGCATTTGTCCTATTGGATAAAGAGGAGGCACTCGAGAAGTCTGTACTTCAGCAAAATCCGAATCGAAAGCTTCCGAGGCAGCAGCAGGAGCAATCACTTCTTTATCATCTTGTAAAGGTTCATCCTCAACCAGTGATCCTGATGTAGCTATAGGCTTCTCTTGAGCGACAAAAGCATTTCTCCAGTCTGGAGCTTCCTGCTGTGGATTATTTGCTAGTTCAGCAGCTTTATAGCTGTTGCTGAGATCAGGAGTTTTATAGCTATTCCCAAGCTCAACAGCCCTCTCCTCAACAAATGGCCTTCCACCATTGGTAGTTGGGACCATGTTGGGCTTATTTTCAGCCTCAGGCAGATGATCGAGATCCATAAAGGTTTGTTCTGACTTTGGTTTTTCTTGCTTCTGAGTGACCATCCCGGCCGGAATCAGTTCCTTCGTTTTAAAAGCACCTTTTATGACACTCGAGACAAGCTCATTCAATTCCTGCTCCTTGCTCAATCGAACTTCCATCTTGGACGGGTGTACATTCACATCAATCAAAAGCGGGTCCATTTCAATATTCAAGAGGACAACCGGATACCTGCCGATTGGGAGTAATGTATGATAGCCTTCCTGAATCGCTTTTACAAGAGCGTAATTTTTGATAAAACGGCCATTGATCATCGTCGAAATATAGTTTCTTGATGCCCTGGTGATTTCCGGCATCGAGATATAGCCGCTAATTTTGTAATCCAATGATTCTCCCAAAATAGGGATCATGGATTTCACCATATTAATGCCATAAATGGCGGCCAACACCTGGCGTACGTCTCCATTTCCTGTCGTCTTTAGAAGCTGGCGGCCATTATGGACAAGCCTGAAAGAAATCTCTGGATTTGCCAGCGCCAGCCGGTTTACGACATCCGTAATATTGCCAAGTTCGGTATGGATTGTCTTCATATATTTAAGCCGTGCCGGAGTATTGAAAAACAGGTCTGAAATGATGATATCCGTTCCTTTTCGGCTGTCTGCCTTCTCTAGCGACTCTATCTTCCCGCCTTCGATGACCACTTTATTGCCTTCGATACCGGTAGATGTTTTCATTTCAAGTCGTGAAACGGACGCGATACTCGGCAGCGCCTCGCCCCTGAACCCTAGAGTCCTGATTCGGAATAAGTCATTTTCATTCTTGATTTTGCTTGTGGCATGCCGCTGGAAGGCGACGAGAACATCGTCTTCCTCTATGCCGTCTCCATTGTCAGTAATCCTGATCCTGGCTAGTCCAGCTTCCTCAAGATCAATCTCAATCACGGTACTATTAGCATCAATTGCGTTCTCCAGCAATTCCTTAACAACCGATGCCGGCCGTTCAACTACCTCACCGGCCGCAATCTTGTTTGATAAGGCATCGTCAAGCTGAATAATTTTCGCCATTCCGTCACCTCCAGCATTTTATTACTCTTATAAACTGCGTTACTTCTTCAGCTTTTTTTGCAGCTCATAAAGCATATTCATGGCCTGCAAAGGAGTCATATCAAGGATTTCCAGGCCGACTAATTGGTCAAGAACTTGTTTTTCCTTCTTGTTTGCAACACTAGCTTTCTTCTGTTCAGGCTCTTCATCAAAAAATGATAGCTGAGCCGCGGCTGCTGTTTCTGCCGCCTGAAGCATGCTTTGTTTCTCTTGCTCATTGTGCAAAGCTTCCCGTACAGAGCTGATACTCTCCTGACGATTAAGTGCTGATGAAACCTGCGTGTCCGTTTGTTCAAGTATTTGCAGGATTTCAGCAGCGCGTTCGATCAGGTCTGCCGGCAATTCAGCAAGCTGGGCAACATGGATGCCGTAACTCTTATCCGCTGCACCTTCCCTGATTTTGTGAAGAAAAACGACCTTTCCATTCTGCTCAACAGCGCTGACATGCACATTCTTCAATTTACCCAAATCATTTTCCAGTGAAGTCATTTCATGATAGTGAGTCGAAAACAGCGTCTTTGCGCTAATTTTATCATGAATATATTCTATCATCGCCTGGGCAAGTGCCATTCCATCGTAAGTGGAGGTGCCGCGGCCGATTTCATCAAAAAGAATCAAGCTGTCCTTCGTCGCATTGGTTATAGCATTCTTTGCCTCTAGCATTTCTACCATGAAAGTACTTTGTCCCGAAACAAGATCATCTGCCGCCCCAATCCTGGTGAAAACCTGGTCGAATATCGGCATAACAGCCTCCGCCGCAGGCACAAAACAGCCGATTTGTGCCATGATCGCCGTCAGGGCAACCTGGCGCATATATGTGCTTTTACCAGACATATTTGGTCCAGTAATAAGCAAAACTTCTCGGTCATTGTCCATAAAGCAATCGTTTGGCACATATTCCTGTGCATCCATCACTTTTTCGACAACTGGGTGGCGGCCATCCTTCAAGACGATTTTCCTATCCGCCGAGAACTCAGGTCTTACATAGTGGCGCTGTTCACTTAGCTCTGCAAAGCCTAGAATGACATCCAGCTCACTCAATGCTCTGGCAAGCCCTTGCAATCTAGGAATAAATTCTTTAATCCTTTCGCGGATTCCGGTAAACAGCTGGTATTCTAGCTCGACGCTTTTTTCCTCGGCCGCAAGGATCAAGTCTTCCTTTTCCTTAAGCTCAGGTGTGATAAAGCGCTCGGCATTCGATAAAGTCTGCTTCCGCTCATATTGGCCTTCCTGAAGAAGATGCAGATTCGCCTTCGTTACTTCGATATAGTAGCCAAACACCCTGTTGTAGCCAACCTTTAAGGACTTTATCCCTGTTTTCTCACGCTCGTCCCGTTCCAGCATGGCAATCCACGTTTTCCCATTCCTGCTGGCATCTCGGTATTGGTCTAGCTGATGATCATAGCCATCCCGGATGATATTCCCTTCCTTCACAGAAATAGGAGGGTTATCTACGATTGCCTGTTCAAGCAGATCGGCTGCCTCCTCGCAAGGGTCAAGTCTATCTGCCATGATGGCAGCCTCTTCATGGGGAAGGCTCTCCAAAATATGTTTTAAAGCTGGTACCTGTAATAAAGATCTTTTTAGCTGCATCAAGTCCCTTGGATTCAAATTTCCAAAAGCAACCCTGCCAGCCAGGCGCTCGAGATCATAAACCTCTTTCAATTTCTCCCTTAGTTCCTGGCGTTCAAAAAACTGTCCGACAAAAAGCTGGACCAATTCCTGGCGGCGGCTGATTTCTCCTTTATCAATCAAAGGCCTGTTAATCCATTGCTTCAGCATCCTGCCGCCCATTGCGGTCATTGTCTCATCAAGCAGCCATAGAAGTGTTCCTTTTTTTGCTGTCGATCGTATTGTCTCTGTCAATTCAAGATTGCGCTTCGAAAAATAATCAATTTTCATATACTGCTGGACCTTGTAGACCGATACCTTTTGCAGATGGTCCAGGCTGCGCTTCTGAGTTCTGTATAAGTAATTGAATAATCTTGAAGCTGTGTTTTTTAACTGTTCATTCTCGAGGTCCGCAAATAGCAACGAGAAATTTTCATTCACTTTGATGTTGTCCTCAATTGAAAGGGCAAGAATAGACCGCTCCTTCAGCTTTTTCTGGATTTCCGGAGAAAGCGAGCTTTCAATGACAACTTCCTTTGCGCCTGAAATTGATAATTCGTTAATAAGATCTTCGATGCTGCCGTTTATGAGCGTAGCCCTGCTTTCCCCTGTGGACAGGTCGCTGCAGGCAAACCCATAAATGTTTCCATCAAAAACCGAGACAGTAGCGATAAAATTATTTTCTTTTTCTAAAAGCCCTCGTCCCTCCATCACTGTTCCCGGAGTGATTAGCTGGACAACTTCCCGCTTAACGACACCTTTTGCCGTCTTGGGATCTTCGGTTTGTTCACATATCGCGACTTTATAGCCTTTGTTGATCAATTGCTCAATATAGTTGGGAGCTGAATGGTAAGGAACACCGCACATCGGAATCCGTTCCTCACCGCCGCCCTCTCTGCTTGTCAGTGTAATCTCAAGCTCCTGGGATGCCTTTAACGCATCCTCGAAGAACATTTCATAAAAATCGCCCAAACGAAAAAATAAAAAGGCATCCTGGTAATCCGCCTTTACTTGCAGGTATTGCTTGATCATAGGGGTATATGTAGCCATATTATCCTCCAAAATTCGCTTTGCTTTATTGTTAAGGTAATGCAGATGTTCTGCTTTTACCGTTTTTCATCTTGTTTCTCTTTTTCGGGCAATGCAGACGCTCTGCTTTTACCATACTTCATGCTTTTGTCCGTTTTCGGGTAATGCAGCGGTTCTGCTTTTACCCAATTAGTCTATTCTTTCTTATTCGGTCAATCCAAGAATCATGTTTCGACTCTTATTCTAAATATCTATTATAACTCGACAAAAAATAATTTTCGATAGAATCCCATTAAAAAGAATTACCAGTCCTCAATAAGGACTGGTAAACATCACTCATATTTCATCCTTCTCAAGCCAATTGTGAAGAACACGAGGCTGAATACAAGCAAGACTGCTGTGGAATTACGGAGCGCAGGGAGATACAGGCTTCCACTGACGATTTCACGGAATCCTGTGATCATCCAGCTTTGAGGCACCGCTTTGGCTATTTGCTGCATGAATTCAGGGACTATCTCAATTGGCCAATAAACTCCTCCCAGCATGCAGGTGCTGACAATTAACACAGCGCTCAATGCACTTGCCTGCTGTCTTGTTTTTACGATGCCTGCCATCATGAGGCCAAATCCGACAATCGTGATGATGACCAGTGCTGCAAATGGGATGAAATAGAATAAATTCCCCCACATGGAACCATAAATTACGTACATAACGATCATGAGGACGGTTAATTGGATTGCTCCCATCAAGAAATAGGAAAATAAATAACCAGTCATCACCTGAGCTTTCGTCGTTGGTGAGGTAAGCAGGCGCTGCCATGTTCCTCCGACCTTTTCATCAAGAATGGCGGAGGCTGCTCCTGAAATTCCGAACATCATGAACATAATTGTAAAGCCGATCGCCAGCATGCCGACGGAACCAGTTTTTGATTCTTCTTTTTGGATGATTTCACTGCTGATATCCAATGGTTCACGAGCTGAAGCTTTCTCGAGTATAGCATTGAAAGCAGCAGGTTCTTGTCCGGGAGACATTTCAAGTGCTGAAGTAACAGTCCTTCCAACACCTTCAACATAACTGCTTAGTGCAAGAAACTCCTGCGTTTTCCTCTGAACCACTATTTGAAAAAGCGGCTTCTTCAGTTCATGATTCTCTGCTACTGATTCTGTAATGATTACCGCTGCCATGGCTTCTTGTTTTTCGACAGCTTCCCGAGCTTTTTTCTCATCCGCCTTAAGCCATTTATACTGGCTGTTTGAAGACATTAAATCGATAATCCTGCTGTTACTTTCATCATTTTTTGCTGCCATCATCACGACCGGTTTATCCCCTGATGTTCCTTCAGAACCAATCCCTCCAAAAATAATACTGAAAAAAATCGGCATGACAAACATCAGAATAATTGCCGATGGCGTTTTAAACATAGTTTTCAAATGTAAGAATGCAATCGGTAAAACTTTACGCATGCGAAGCCCTCCTTCTTGCCGACAGCGATAAAAACGCAATGAGGAGTGACCCAAGACCAATTGCAATTAAAATGCTTGCTTCAAGCCAAACTTTCCCCGCTCCTGCACCTGACATCAACTCCAGGAATGTTTGGAGGGCAAGGGCATTGGGAAGGACTTTCACGACCGTATTGACCCAATCGGGAAAAATATACAAGGGGACCATGCTCCCGCCGACAGCTGCCATTATTTGAGTTGCCAGCATTCCGGCCGCATTGAAGGTTTTCTCCTTTTTGACAAGGGCACCCAGGAGAACCCCTAGCCCGGACACGCTAAAAACAAAAGCAAAGCCGACTATCAAGACACCTGTGATAGAATCTCCCCAACGGACATGATAAAGATAATGTGTTCCAAGAATGATAATGAGAAATTGAATTGACGACATAAACAGTAAGCCAATAAACTTGCCGATTAAGTATTGCTGATTCGACAGTTTGGTAACCAGCAGACGGTTGTATACATCTTGTTCCTTTTCATCAATCATTGCGCTTACTCCGGTAATAACCGTCATCAGTAAAAACATGACACCCATGCCAGCAGCATAATACTGGAATGACCCCACTGGTTTTTGATCTTGTTCTACCGCCACTTCTTCGACAACGTCATAATCAGCTGCCGACATAGCAGGAAGAGTTTCGCTGTTGCCGGCTGGACCAGCAACCTCCATGGCTATTACATTCACAGCTGCTGCCTGAGTGAATTGAAGCACGACATTCTCGACGATCGATGATTGAATAGATGCCGACGGAATGGAGACGACGTGCACATCAGACTCTTCACCCGAAATGATATGATCAGAAAAATCCTGGGGAATGATGATTCCTACGGAAATTACCTGCTGCTGCAAATGATCATCAAGCTCCTTTTCCGTCATCTCCTTTGCAGAAATCAGCTCTGGAAGGCCTGTCATGAACACCTCTTGAGACAACACACTCCCTAATTGACCTTGATCATGGTTAACAATACCGACCTTGAATTTTTTTATGGAGGGTGCTTCTTCTTCATCCATCATATTACCAAACGCTGCACCAAGGATTCCGATCAATAAGATTGGCATGAGAACGAGTGTCAGCAGTGCTTTCCGGTCCCTTGCCATGAGAATGGTATCTTTTAACGCCAGCCACCAAAACCCCATATCCATCCCCTCCTTTAATCCCTTAGACTTCGGCCAGTAAGATGGAGGAACACACTCTCAAGGTTCGGTTCCACGACTTCTACTGATGTGATTTCAAAGCCGGCACCCGTGACGGTCTGAATCAATTCACTAAGAACTTTTTGTGGTTCTTTGTGAAAAATCGCCAATTCATCATGATTTATTGACAGATCATGTTCAGGGATCGATGGAGCTAATGCCATTTTTAGGTTCTCAAGCTTGGCTGCTCCGGAAAAGTTCATGACAATACGTGAGCGATCACCGATTGTCTCTCTTAACTCTGAAATGGTTCCTGATACGATGAATTCTCCCTGATCCATAATGCCGATCTTTTCACAAAGATACTCAACTTCCTCCATATAGTGACTTGTATAGATGACCGTCATCCCTTCTGCATTTAGCCTTTTTACCGTATCAAGAATATGGCTACGGGATTGAGGATCAATCCCAACTGTCGGTTCATCCATAATCAGTAACTCCGGGTTATGTAAAATCGCAGCACCTATGTTTACTCTTCTCTTCATTCCACCGGAAAACGTCTCGACTTTTTCCCCGGCCCGGTCAGTCAAACCAATGATATCAAGCACCTCTTTAATCCTTTCTTGCAAATGGCTGCCGCTTAAACCATACATTCTGCCCCAGAATGACAGGTTTTCCCTCGCACTCATCTGTTGGTAGAGAGCAATCTCCTGCGGAACAATCCCTAAAAGCCCTTGCCCCTGCTTTGGCTGTCTGACCATATCAATGCCTGCAATACGAATACCTCCTGAACTCGGAGGGAATAAACCTGAAATCATTTGGATCGTGGTCGTCTTTCCTGCACCATTGGGTCCAAGAAGACCAAATGATTCACCCTTCTTTACGGAAAAAGAAACATCTTTGACTGCTTCGAACTCTTTAAACCTCTTAGTCAATTGCACTACTTCCAAGACTTCCATTCAGAACACCTACTTTCGTCCTATCATAATTTAATTATCTCAGAAACTTTTGTTCCATGAAATAAATTCCAATAAATATATGAATATATTTAGAAAAGATTCTCATGGATTAACCCTGGGACCCGCAAATGCCGAGACCATGGCTTTCTTGTGACAGAATGAAAAATTCGCCCATATAAAAAAGCAAGACATGTTTGTCCTGCTCTAAGGTTGGAATACATTATATTTTCGTGCTGTTTCGACCCATTCATACCGTTTATGGGTACCTAGCTTCTCACCGATTTTTTGACGATGGTTTTCCACGGTCTTCACTGAAATATCCAGCCTTTCAGCGATATCTTTTTGGGAATATCCTTTAACAGTCAGGATGAAAACTTCCTTTTCACGCTTTGTGATCGGGAGGTCGACAAGATTGACTTGGTCACCATCCGAATCATCTTCCCATATATGTGTATCGAACACTTTCTGGTTGGCCAGAATTTTATCAAGCGATTGGATTAGATCGTCCCGCTTCAGCTGTTTGATTAAATAGCCGTCTGCCCCTGCCTCATAAGCCTTCTTTTGATACATGATATCATCATGCATCGAAAAAATGACTATTTTGGCATCCGGAAGCAGTTTCCGCAGCCTTTCCAGGGTTGTCATACCGTCCAGGCCGCCTGGCATTGAAAGGTCAAGCAGTACGAGATCGGCGGGAAATTCAGCCGCAGCTTTAACAGCTTCATAGCCATCGCAGGCACAAATCCTGCCATCAATGCAAAAAGATTGCTGCAGCAGCATGCTTAAACCGTCACGGACGATTTCATGATCATCGATAATCATCAGGTTCATATTCTCTCTCCCTCCGCTTTTATTAAAGATACAAACCCTTCCACCCTAGTTGGACCGCCTTCTTTACTGATCCACTTGATGTCGCCATCAAGCATTTTGCAGCGTTCATACATATGCTTCAGACCGAGCCCTTTCGTTTTGCAACCCTCTGAAATAAAGCCATTACCATTGTCGTATAATTGGAAAAAGATATATTGATAGTTGCTTTTTAAATGAATCGAAAAATAATTGGCTTTTCCGTGGCGGACTGAATTTGTGATACTTTCCTGGATAATCCTGAATAGATGCAGTTCTTTTTCAGGATCCAAATCATGCTCGCGATTTATATCCATATCCAGGAAAATTTCTATCTGGTACAGCTTTTTCCAGTCCTTCACGGCCTGCACCAGGGACTTTTCCAAACCGATATCATAGACGATTTCAGGTCTGAGGCTTTTAGTCAGGCGTTTAATATCTTGAAGGGTTTTTTCCATGACATTGACCATATTGGTAACATGATTTTGATATTTATCAACGCTTATATTCTGTTTGATAACCTCGAGACCAAGGAAAATGCTATAGACACTCTGGCCGATATGATCATGAAGTTCCATGGCAATCCTTTTACGCTCAGCCTCCTGTGCCAGCAACGTTTCTTGAACAAGCAGCTCATGAAAGCGGGCCCGTTCACTATTTTCATTCTGTACAGGCGGCCGGATCCTTAGCACATAATATATCTCTTCCGATATAGTCATCTTTTTCAATGACATTTCAAACTCTTCAAGTCCTTCATACACTGCCAGATGAGAGTTGAAAAAAGGAATCGGGTCATCGGTAGTCAGAATACAGCGATTTTCATTCTCTTCCACTTCCCGTTCCTGGCAATAGGTACAGTACGGCACCGTCTCTCCAAGCTTCCAGCCAGTCATGTCAAAAGCTTTTTCATTAAGGTAATGAATTGTCCGATTTTTATCCATAACAATCATGCCCTCGGGCAGATGGTCAACAATCTCTGATAAAAACTCAGTTTGCATCTCCATGAACTAATCCCTCACTAACACATTCCTTCTTCGCACCTCCATTTTAACCCCTTTTCTTGCCGTCACCCCGCCACGTTTATTAACATTAAGTGAAATCTATGCTTTATTTATCCGAAAAAAAAAGACCCTATAAGGGCCGAGGCCACTGAAAAAGTCCCCACTGGATAGCTTGTTAAATAGGACCGGTTGATTTCCACTCCAGGTTGCTTCGCTTTCCGCGGGGCGTGCGGTGAGCCTCCTCAGCGCTAAAGCGCCTGCGGGGTCTCACCTGTCCCGCTGATCCCGCAGGAGTCTACGCACCTTCCGTTCCAATCAACCTAGTGCTACTAAACCTTATTTAGACAAACTATAAACCGTTCAAATCCTGACTTTTTTAAGGGATTTGGGCGGTTTTTATTTTATAATAGAATTAATTTAGCTGAAATGGGTGGTTCCAATGATGTCAATGCAACAATCAATCAAACTAAGTCCTTATATGGGTCTCTATGACCTTATCGTGCCAAAGGATAATATGTTGCGTCAGATTAATGATCTGGTTGACTTTACCTTTGTTTATGAAGAGCTCAAGGATAAGTATTGCCTTGATAACGGCAGGAACGCAATCGATCCCATTCGCATGTTCAAATATCTATTATTAAAAACCATCCATGACCTTTCGGACGTGGATATTGTTGATCGTTCGAAGTATGATATGTCGTTCAAATATTTTCTGGATATGACTCCAGAAGAGGAAGTTATAGACCCGAGCTCCCTGACCAAATTCCGTAAATTGAGGTTAAAGGATATTAACCTCCTGGATCTGCTTATTAATAAAACGGTGGAGATTGCTTTAGAAAAAGAGATCATCAAAAGCAAATCCATTATTGTCGATGCCACTCATACAAAAGCCCGTTATAATCAGATGAAACCGAAAGAAGTTCTGATGGAGCGTTCCAAGAAGCTAAGGAAGGCAATTTACCAAATCGATGAATCCATGAAATCCAAATTTCCTTCCAAGACAAAGACTGATGTGTTGGAGGATGAAATTGCCTATTCACAGAAACTCATTGAAGTGATTGAAAAGGAAGAGACCCTGATTCAATACCCGGTAGTAAAAGAACAGCTTAACTTATTGAAAGAGACGGTCGCAGATGACCTTGAACAGATCAAATGCTCAAAGGATCATGATGCGAAAGTGGGACACAAGACGGCAGATTCCTCTTTCTTTGGATACAAGACCCACCTGGCAATGAGCGAGGAACGAATCATAACGGCAGCTGTCATTACGACAGGCGAGAAAAACGATGGCAAGCAACTTCAAACTCTTATTGAGAAAAGCGAAGACGCAGGTATACAGGTTGAGACTGTGATCGGCGATGCGGCGTATTCAGAAAAAGACAATATTAAGTACAGTAAAACAAACAAAATAAACTTGGTCGCAAAATTGAATCCAAGTGTTACCCAGGGATTCCGCTCAAAGGAAGACGAATTCGAATTTAATAAGGACGCTGGGATGTATGTCTGTAAAGCAGGACACCTCGCAATCAGAAAGGCTCGAACCGGAAAGAAAAACACTGGAACGAACCAGGTAGATACCTATTATTTTGATATTGATAAGTGCAAGCGTTGCCCCTTAAGGGAAGGCTGTTATAAAGAAGGTGCGAAAAGTAAGACGTATTCTGTTTCCTTGAAGTCAACTGAACACCTAGACCAGGCAGAGTTTCAGGAAAGTGAATACTTTAAGCAGAAGTCCAAGGAGCGCTATAAGATTGAAGCGAAGAATAGCGAGTTGAAACACAGACACGGGTATGATGTAGCCACATCCTCGGGTCTAATTGGCATGGAAATGCAAGGCGCCATGGCCATTTTCACGGTCAATTTAAAAAGAATTTTAAAACTGAAAGGGCAACAATAGAGGCCAAAGGGGACAAGAAACTGGAAAAAAAGCCGATTCAATTCCAAAAATATGGAGTTGGATCGGCTTTTTTGTTTGGTTATCATGAAAATCTAAAAAATCGGCAGATTTTCAGTGGCCTGATAAGGGCCTTACAACTTTTTTTGATATTTACTGTGTTGGTCTGTTTCACCGAGGTATAGAAATCCATTTGCCAAATAAAATTGATTCAATTTGCTGTTGTCAGCAACACAGTCTAATTTAAGGTAGTTCTTGTCAGTTGAATAATTTTGCTCAATCCATTGCAATATTTCTTTTCCCAAACCTTTGCCCATATGTTTTGGTAAAATAGCAAGCCTATGGAGATAGACCGAGTCTTCTTCATTTGACTCACCAAATATATGTCTGTCCCATTCACTTTGGGTATTCGAGAGGGTGAAGGTAGCGATTAATTCTTCATCTGACTGGACAATATATGTTTCCTGGTGTTTTACAGCTTCCAAAATTTCATTATCATCGCCACCACTTAGTAAGTATTGCCATTGATTGATGCCATGGCCCTGCATCCATTGCGCAATAGTTTTAAGCAACTTAATGATTCGCTGTCCGTCATCACTGACAGCAAGTCTTACGTTTGCTGTTTCAAGCAAATTCCCACCCACTTTCCAATTATTCAATAAACAATTCGGTATTTTCAGCGATATTCCTTCATGGAAAATGGCAATTTCGTATCTTAGAACATGTGATGTAAGAATTCACAAAAAAACAGGCTTAAGTTAGCCTGTTCTGACGTAATAATATCATTTCAACGTGTTGAGAACTGCCTCGATATCTTCATCGATCATTTCCGTTGCCTGAGCCATGGTCCTGACATCCTTGGATGCCCAGTAATCATATAAACGGGCGAGGTCATTGCGGTTATATACCTGTTTTCCGTAATGGCTGTAAAAATAAGCAACGAGAAGATTGACTACATTGGCCGGAAGTTTGCTGCGGGTTGAAATCGACCTTAGTGCAATATTCTCAAGTCCGCGGATATTATTATCAGTGAATTTTTCCACTACTTCAATTGGCATGGCGTTCTCACAAAAAGTAAGGAATTCTGGATCGGTTAATTTTTGTTTATTCATAGAAAATCTCCTGCTTCATTTACTTAATCAAATGGCTTCCAGCGCATTCTCTAAAAGTTTGATGTCCATCGATATAAATTTCTTTATAGTGGCATCTTCACAGCGCTGGTACTCTTTATAAAGTCTCTTCAATTCTTCATAAAAGATCCGGTATTCATAGTTGTTAATCATAATCTCCCTCATTATTTACTGTTCTAAGAAATATTTTCCCATTTTTACCTATGGTCAAACAAATTTTATAAGGAGGATTGTGATTAAGCTAACATTACCATTAAGAAGGCCAGAAAGGAAAGAGTATTTTGGTTCATTTGCTATTTCCCAACAATAATAGACAAATTCAGTCTAAATGCGCTGTTCCTTATTTTCAATCATAGCCAAGGCCTTTTGAAGGGCCCAGCGCTGATGGTCATGAAATATCTTACTCACAGCTTCCCCAGTTTCAAGCCACCTGAGATAATGGTCAGGCTCAGTAGGTTCTTCCGTGTCACCAACTATCTTGGCAAAATAAAAATCCCCTTGAACTTGATAATATGCTGAATCCTTCTTAGAGTAAAAATATTGTTGTGCTTTGCCGATCCATTCACCGAGTTCAAGAAGCTTTCCCATTTCTTCTTTGCCTTCTCGTATTAGACACTCCTCATGACTTTCATTTTCTTCTATTCCACCGCCTGGAAGAAAATATTTTCCGGCACCCGTATCGATTAATGCAACCAAATTTTCCTCTTTCTTTAATATGATTCCATACACACCTGGCCGCCATGTATAGCTTATACCTGATTTTATTTCACCGAACGTTATCATTTTTGCATCCCTTCATTCTAAAAAGTTATCATCATTGTGAAAACAAAAAATGTATATATTATAAATCGAACTTAAAATATGGAATATTTTTCAATACTTTACTTTTCGTGTTTTTTTAAGAATCTCCTTCCTTTTTGTCTGATTACTTTTAAAGTTATTTTTCAAGGGTAAAAATATTGAGACTTGATATTACTAGGAGTGAGATTATGGAACAGTATAAAGATTTGAATAAACAATATATTAATGGTGAATGGCGGGATGGCACTGGCCAGAGCAACTATATGGATACTAACCCGTATAATGAAGAAGTTCTCGCAGAATTCAAGATGGCTGGCATTGAGGATATTGAAGAAGCGTATGCTTCTGCCAGGAAAGCGCAGAAAGAATGGGAGAACGTCAATCCATTCGAGCGTTCTACGATCATGGAAAATGCTGTCCGCATTATGTCAGAAAGAAGAAAAGAACTGGTTGAGCTACTAGTAGCCGAATCAGGCTCTACCCATATCAAAGCGAATGTGGAGGTAGATTTCTGCATCGCCATTACAAGAGAGTCAGCATCATTTCCTTTAAGAATGGACGGCAAGATGGTGCCTTCCCTCGTTCCAGGCAAGGAAAACCGCGTGTACCGCAAACCACTTGGTGTCGTTGGTGTCATCAGTCCTTTTAACTTTCCTATGTATTTATCCATGCGTTCTGTTGCACCAGCCCTTGCCGTTGGAAATGGAGTCGTTTTAAAGCCGGATGAGCAGACGGCTATGAGTGGCGGTACTGTTATAGCGAAAATTTTTGAAGAAGCAGGTCTGCCAAAAGGCTTGCTTAATGTAACTGTAGCCGACATTGGTGAAATTGGTGATTCATTCGTAGAGAACCCTATTCCACGGATGATTTCGTTTACAGGATCCACCGGTGTAGGGCGGCATATCGGCGCCCTTTGTGGCAAGAACATAAAGAAGGTCGCCTTGGAGCTTGGCGGAAACAATGCACTTGTCGTCCTAAAGGATGCGAATATCGAGCATGCGATAAATTCCGCCATCTTCGGTAAATTCATGCACAACGGGCAAATTTGCATGGCAGTAAACCGGTTGATAGTCCACAAGGACCTCTATGATGAATTCGTTGAAAGGTTTGTGGAAAAGACGAAAAGCCTGAAAGCTGGGGATCCGAGTGAGCCTGATACGCTAATCGGTCCATTGATCAACCGCGGGGCAGTCGATCGCATTCTTGGCGAGATCGAGAAGGCGAAATCCGAAGGAGCTAAAGTGGTGTTGGAAGGATCAGCAAATGGCACTCTGATGACCCCCTACGTGCTAACCGGGAGCAATGATGTTGCAACAGCGAAAAACGAGATGTTCGGCCCAGTTGTAACAATCATTCCTGTCGAAAGTGAAGAAGAAGCCATTACTGTCGCCAATGACACATCATTCGGACTTAGTGGAGGCGTGCACGCAGGATCTGTTGAAAAAGGTGTCGAAGTAGCCAAGCAAATCCAATCCGGAATGGTCCATGTTAATGACCAAAGCGTAAACGACGAACCGCTCGTAGCATTTGGCGGCGAAAAGGATTCAGGTCTTGGAAGGTTCGGCGGTGAATGGTCGCTGGAAGAATTTACGACTGTACAATGGATTTCCGCACAGACCAACCCGCGCAAATATCCATTTTAACATACTTAAAGCTGAACCTTGATTAAATGAGGTTCAGCTTTTTTAGTGAAGGCAATCGAGTTTTGATAAGACAGTCAATAAAAGAAAAATTCTGTATCCTTTGGTGTTACCGACTGGACCCAAGCAGCTTCTTCGGCATTTTCTGCGGTGACAGCAAACTCCGTAGCCCAGTGGCCAGAATGAAAAATGATTTCTCCATGGCGAATAAGATTAACGGTAAACCATTTGAACTTATTTTTCATTTCATACTTATTCAACAGAATATCTGGTAAGGTTTGAACATTACTGCCTTTAAAAATAGTCATGTTGTCACCAACATGAACAGAACAATCAAGTTCAGATTGAATTTCCTTGATCGCTTCCTGCTCTTCATTCCAGCAATGAATCTCTATAGAATCTGTTTTATTCAAAAAATGCGGGACTAAAGCTCTCCAATACTCATAATCATCGGGAAGCGGAAAGGCACTGGGCCCCTCTTCTGAGCTCCATGCTATTGTAAAATGTATCTCCACATACATCCCTCTTTTACACGAACGTTGAAAATATAATTCTCTAAACTTGCCTTGTCTACCTTCTTTTAAGTACTCACTCTTTTAAAATATGTTTATATTGCATACCTTCAGTAACACTCGGCGTAAAATCCACAGCTGGAAAATTCATAATGTACATCCCTTCTCGCTCATTATAGACATGATAGTCAGAGGATTTCGCTAAATTTTATAGAATTACTATAGTAAATTATTGGAAAGGAAAACTGTTATGTTAGAAAAATCAGAAACCTTTACACGTAATATTTTTATGGTTATTTTTATATTTTCTGCAATTGAGAGCTATTTTAAGCTAGACTGGATCAATCAGAAAAGTCCATACTTTTTCTGGCCATTTTCTCTGCTTATTTTCAGCAATATAATTTTGCAGATAATTAACTTCATTAAAAAGAAAAAAAGAAAACGAGATAATGCTATCAATGCTTAAAGACCTGGACATTGTCCAGGTCTTCTTTCCATTTACTTATAAGAATATTACCGGAACTGCTGCTGCAAGCAACAAGTAGCGGAGAATGAAACCGCCTGCCAGTACGGCACTTTCAGTGATCATAGTTGCGGCGATTCCGTGTGAGCCTGAAGCCGCTACTTCCAATCCTGCCGGTGTGTGGTGAAGTTTTTTTGAATTCCATAATTCCAGAGCCTCGATTGCAATTGGTACGATCAACCCTACAACAACCAGTCCCAGCCAGAATAAAATGCTGTACTCTCCTGAAAGGATCATGGATACAGATTGTGCAGCAGATTCATTCGTTGATGAAGTAATCAGGAACATTGTGAAAATCAGCAATACTTCGGCAACCAATAATGTTAAGTGGATTTTTTTGATGGACATTACCATATGGACCACCTTTTTATCCATTATGGCTGACACCAGCATAGTGCCGGCAATACCAGTTGAAAACGCAGACACGACGAACAGGATTGGCAAGATTGCTGTATTCCATAGTGGCACAGCCCCGATGACACCAATCAGGAAGCCAGTGTAAATGGCTGTTGCTACTGCAAATATGATGCCGACATACTCCACAATTTTGCTTGTATCTTTTTTCAGCAATTCCATCAAGGCGATATAGGCTGCAGCCATCATGAAAAAGCTGATGAAATAAGTACCGATTGTCATGACAGAACTGAAATTTGTAAACAAATAGATGAACCGCAAAGGATCCTTAAGACCTGCTTCTGCATCGACAATAAGAAGCAATAGACCTATCCCCATCAGGATGGGGCTGATTAACCTTCCGACAAACCTGACTGTCTTTGCCTCAGGATACCTCCTTGCTGCATAGGAAGATGTTAAAAACGCACCGGCACTTAGTCCAGCAAGGAATAAATAGGCAGCGATAATTGTTCCCCAAACCATTATAATCACCTCACGTAATAGATTTTTGCCTTTCCTAGGTCCGGCCTTAACGGCTGGGCATTCATTTTCACGATTGCTTTAGAAACTTCGCTATTCGGATCATCAAGATCACCAAATATCCTGGCGTTGCTTATGCATGTGCTGACACAGGCCGGCTGCTTACCTTCTGCGACCAACTCGGCGCAGAAGCGGCACTTCTCAACAACTCCTGTATTATGATCCTGTGTTCTCGCGCCATAATGGCATGCCACCATGCAATACTTGCAGCCGATACACTTATCTGCGTCAACTAGAACGATGCCTTCTTTTGTCGTGTAGGTTGCCTTGGTCGGGCAGACACTTACACATGGTGCATCCTCACAGTGCTGGCATTGTACAGGGATGATTTCATTCTTGACGTTTGGGAAAACCCCTGTTTCCTTTTCATAAAACTTAATATAAGATTCTTCTACCGGAAGCTCATTCTGCATCTGGCAGCTTACCCGGCAAGCATAACAGCCGACGCATTTCCTTGTGTCAATTACCATTCCATACCGTGCCATCAGCCATTCACCTTCCTAACCTTCACGATTACTTCGTGGATATTTCCCGATCCACTCCATTTTTCAAAATCAAAAGGGACATGTTCCATATATCCAAAGCCAACACCGTAACCAGTCTTCAAGTCTTTAGACGTAATGCCATAATGACTTGGGACAAAAATTGCCTCTGGATGGATTCTTTCAGTAACTTTAACCCTTATCTTGCTGGTTGCTTCACTTGATTTCAACTCAACCATATCGCCATCCTTGATTCCCAGCGCTTTTGCACGGACTGGGTTGATCCAGATTCTCTCTAAATCATAATCCTTAGTAATCTGCATCAAGATTGGTATGTTCGCAGTCTGAGTATGACTGTGAATCGCCTGTTTACCTGTAATCAAACGGAAGGAATCATCAGCAGGGCTGACCTTCGGCTCAATCCATTCGACAATCGGCTTGAAGCCAGCTGCTTTATACGTTTCACTGTAAAATTCAACTTTTCCTGAAGGAGTCTTTAATTTCGGCAATTCCCCAATTGTAATTTCCTCGTTCGGGAACATGATTGTTCCTTTTTCCCTAAGCTGTTTGTACGTTATACCTGTCGGTGCGAGCATCGTTTCATTCAATTCATCAAGGGTAAAATTGAAATACTGACCTACTCCGCAAGCTTTAGCTAACTCAGTATAGATTTCATGAATTGGTTTTGTTTCCGGATGTACCTTATCTACCATTTGCTGGCGAAGTGCGATTCCGGGCACCTTTCCGGATAACCCTTCAATTACTTCATCGCGTTCGATATACGTAACTTCCGGAAGTACATAATGTGCCAGTTGCGCTGTTTCAGACATTTGCACATCTATCGCCACAACAAGATCCATCTTAGAAAGAGCTTCCTTCATTACTTTAGGGTTTCCATACCCAAGCGCAGCATTAGAATGATAATAGATGGCAGCTTTCATCTTGCCTTCCAGTGCTTCTTTTGCCACAATTGTTGCAACACCATTCTCTGGATAAGCAATAGGGAATTCCTTGGAACCAGCTTTTGGAACTTCTGGTTCCTTTGGACTTGGATGTTTTGCCTTATCCAGTTTTCCTAGCGTTGGTTTTCCGCCAAAAATGCTTCCTCCTTTTTGCTGGTAGTTTCCTAGCAAAGCATTGAACATTGCTACTGCACGCCCGGTTTCTGTACTATTCTCATAGTTGCATCCGAAGGCTCCTCTCCACGATTGCTCAATCAGTGCCTTCGGTTTGGCTTTCCCCATGTCAGTGGCAATACGTGTGATCGCGTCTGCAGGGATACCTGTGATACCCTCTGCCCATTCTGGTGTGTATTTTTTCAGTTCTTGCGCATATTCCTCAAAACCCACTGTAAAGTTTTTAATGAATTCCATATCGTGAAGATTTTCTTTAATCAAAACATGTGACATAGCCAGCACAAGAGCCAAGTCAGTGCCTGGTCGTATTGCCAGCCACTCTGTCGCAAGATTACCTGTATTGTTCAAACGGGGATCGACAATGACAATCTTGGCTCCATTGTCTTTCGCAGATGCCAATGATTGTACGGAGCTTGGTCTAATTCCGTCTCCATAGCTTCTGCCGATGAACATAATGTATTTTGCATTACTGATATCTGCACTCGTTGCCGTTACGCCTACTGTGTGAAGGAAACCGGCATCCCTTGCATTAGAGCATACTACATGGTGTGTATAATAGTTGGCAGATCCAAGCGCATTGATAAAACGAGGGGAATAGAATTTCCCTGAAGCACGAGGATCCTCGGTTAGTGCCACAGATTGTGGACCATGCGCTTTTATAATCTTGTTTAACTTTTCTGCAATTTCCCTGTAAGCTTGTTCCCAAGAGATCGGCTCGAACTTCTTTTCACCAATCCTTTTTAAAGGCTGTGTCAGCCTATCCTTTGAATAAACAACAGTAGCGTAACCATGCCCTCTGGCACAAAGCTTTCCTTTCGAATAAGGATGATCAGGATGCCCTGTCAGTTTCCATAAACGGCCGTTTTTGACATGGCCAATCATCCCACATTTACTGGAACATGCATTACATGTACTAGGAATCTCCTTGACTACTGCGTTTGCTCCTGCTTTTACATAATTCTTGGACCATTCATTAAAGCCTACTGTTCCTGCAGATGCCAAAGCAGCAGTAGCAGCAGAAGCCTTGATAAATCCACGACGTGATAGTTTTGTCTCTACCATTTTAACTTGCCCTCCTTTTACTCCCGAACGATAAAACATTTTGGTTATATGCCTTTAAGTATGTTCAAGACAAGCTTCGATATCTTGATGCTTCCTCCAGCATTGCTAAAAGGAAACTTCTTGACGCCTCCACACAGTACCTGGCTGATGGAATTGATTCTATTACAATAGTTTTTTTCAATTGTTTATCCATCACTAAAAGCATCACCACCTTTAAAATTGCAGGATTCACAGATAAGTGTTTCGATATGCCTTCACAGTTCCGATCAATAATCTCGTCATTCTCTGATAAAAGAGATGCTCTGTTGCTTTCGAAAGCTGGGATTCGAATTCCTCCAGCCAATCGAAATGATCATCAATAAATTCTGCAATAAACTGTTCTGGAGCATGTTCTATGAAATAGGCCAGCAACTCCAGCAGGATTGCCAAGTGATCCGGCATGCCCTGTAGTTCAACAGGAATCTCGATCTTCAGCTTCTCTAACAGATAGTTGATATGTAACGCAGAATCACCCAGGACGTAGCCCTTATCCCTTGCAAAGGGGAGAGTGCACGTTTCATCCTGTGTCCACGGTTTATACAGCGATTCAATCGGAAGTGCCGCATCTGTTTGCGTGCTACCAATTGAGCTCTTGTATATTTCCTGAAATTCAGCATAATTTTCAGGCAGAAATTCCTCTAAAGATAAAGCAATATTGTAATGATCCTTGATAGATGCTTCCAGCCTCTTTAGAAGATCCTGTTCTTTAATCTCATCCCAGATATCTATAGTTGGAAGCTTATATAAATCTGCAAGGATTAAAAAATCGTTCGCACACTCTGTTTTGTTATTTAATCCAATCACCGGGATTCACCACCTTTCGATTACACCTTCACTATATGGCATTAGAGTTTGTGAAACAATATACATTCTGTGGCTAATCCCCCTATAGTATCTGAAGGATTTCACCTAACAACGTGTAAGACTTTTTACACAAGTTCAATGGACAAGGCTGATATTTATTGGTTTTATTGATGATCCATCAGTTTTACTGTTCTATATTTGTGAACTTTCTTTTACATAAGTTTGAATATCCGGCAAACTCGCCTCATTTTCATAGGTTTAATCGTAAAATGAAAGTAAAGAATAATGCACTTGAGGTGACTATAATGTCTCTGTTAACTAATTGGCTTGAAAGCCTTAGCTACGAGCTCGATATCTCGGAATCCTGCACAAGGAAGATCAGTCCGCTAAGTACCTGCTCTGCTTGTATGGACGAATGCCCAGATGAAGCCATCATTTTTGAGGATGGCAAGATACTCATTGATGATAAAAGATGCTCATCTTGCGGCGTATGTATCACAGCCTGTCCAGTACAGGCGGTCAAAGGGCAATCGCCTTCAAGAAAGGTCATCCAGAAATATCTCCTGCTCGAGCAGAATTCACCACTTCCAGCCATAATGGAATTGCTTTACTACCATAAAAAAGGAATACGCTTTATTCATCAGCATGCATTAAATGCGGATTTAGTAGACAGGATTAGCCAAGTCAATGAAATCCTTGGTGCAATGCAGCTCGAGCAGCTTCAGGCTACAAACCAGATTGTCTTGGAGGAAAAAGAGCAGCCCAGATTATCAAGGCGCGATTTTTTTGCAAAGCTTTCATCAGACAGCAAGAAAACCGTCCTCTCTTCTGTGACACCTGTAAAATGGCGTTTCAACGAGAACAATTTTAAACCATCAGCCCTTTTTAAAGATTGGTCATTTTATAAAGTGAGGATTAGCGAGGATGAATGTACATTATGTGAAGGCTGTTTTAATGTCTGTCCGCCTGGCATATTCAGCCTCGGTGAAAAGGAGCTAATATTGAACGAGAACCAATGTATTGGGTGCAATCTATGCATGGACATTTGCGGTACAAGTGCAATCAAAGTGGAGCTAAAGATTAATCAGGCGCCACCTGTCTCTTACAACCTGCATCAGAACACATGCACACAATGCAAAAGTGGCTTCCATGCCTGGGAGGAATCTGATTGCTGTCATGTTTGCAGTACAACTGAAAAGCCTAACTTCTTCCTTTAGGTTAAGGTCCACAATAAAGGCACTGTACATGAGAAGGACGGTTCTTCACCCGCTTCGATATCCCGTGCCTCTTTATACTATGGAACAAAAAAAACTAGGAAGTGCAAGCTTCCTAGTTCAAAGTTATTCTTCCTCTCCTAGAAGGAAGTCTGGGTTCAAATCTTCAAATTCGTCATCATCGACACCATGGCCCCACTCATCATCATCGCAGTCGCATCCGCCTGGATGAGTGACAACACATACCTTTGTTTCACCGATGACCTCTACAAGGAATTCCCTCTCGACGTGAACGATGATTTTATTGCCATTAGGCGAAATGACCGCTTCTATGCAGTTAGGCTGCTGCAGAACCTCGACCAGGACATCATGGTCATCCAAGCAATCAGGATCACGGTACTTCAGTTTGATGACATCGCAGTAAGTTACTTTCTCCGTCACTACTTCAGTTCTTGTATTATCATCAAAGGAGTACCAGATATTGGCCTCGTAAGACCCGTTTACTTCGACCACTTTCCCTACTTTTTTTGCCTTATACTTATGGTTTATGACCCAAGCGCCCAGAATGCTGCTCGGATTATGCGCTGGGTTGATCGTATGATTGGACTGCGTGAACTTGCGTCCTTTCGCTACGACGGCTTTCGTAATAATCTCTCTGTAATCTCCCATTGCGAGCGAAACCTCCTCAATCTTTTTCAATTCATCCTATGCGTGATATTAGACTAGTGTGCGATTAATTTTAGAACCGCTGGTAAAAACTTAGGCATAGTTCATTGTATGCCCATATAGCTCGAATGTTCCCAATTGAAGAAAGTTGATGGGGAATTTAAGATTGAATTGGTTTCTAAATGGCAATCAAAAAGGAGAACTTGAATGGATAAAAAGGGGTATATAGTCAACAGCTCAGAAAATATAAAGTAATGAAAAAATGGCACCCTATATCACAGGGTGCCATCTTCTATTCAATGATTAATGGTTATGTGTATGGCAGCTTTCTCCGTTTTTCAAAGATGCTCCCGTTTCACCGCGAAGCACATCTCCACCAGTTGATGCAACCACTTCATCTGTTACCGTATTGGAAATAGTTGTTGCCACTAGCTGAAGCAATTCATTCACATCGAGCTGTGATTGCTTGAATTCCTGGACCACCGGAATCTCGTCTAGCTGCTGCTCTAATTGAGCAATTTTTGCTTCAGTCTTCTTCAGCGCCTCTGTTTTTCCGTAATGCTGGAAGTTAACAGCCTGTTTTTGAAGGCCTTTAATAGAAGAAATAAGTGTTTTCACTTTTTCATTCTCATGGATCTGTGCTTCTGCACGTTTGAAAAAGTCAACTTCTTCTGTTTCCGCAATCATTCTTGCGATTTCTCTTGAGCGCTGGATAATGTCATCTTTATTGTATTTTGCCAACTTACTTCACCTCAACTGGTTGTATTTCTTCTACCATTTCCCCGTTTAATGACCATGTTTTTGCATCTGTGATTTTCACCTTGACGATTTTGCCGATTGCAGACTTCGGACCGACGAAATTGACAAGCTTCAGCTTGCTGGTATACCCTGCAAGAACATCTGGGTTGTTTTTGCTTTCGCCTTCAACCAGAACTTCAACAATCTGATCCTGATACTTCTTCATGGACTGCGCGGATTGCTCGTTCACAAGTGCATTCAGGCGCTGCAGGCGTTCTTTTTTCACTTCCATCGGGACATTATCCTGCATTTTAGCAGCAGGTGTGCCCTCCCTTGGAGAGTAAATGAATGTATAGGCTGATTCATAGCCTACCTCACGGACAAGAGACATTGTTTCTTCGAATTGCTCATCTGTCTCGTTCGGATATCCTACGATAATATCTGTTGTCAATGTAACATTAGGGATTGCTGCCTTGATCTTGCGCACGAGCTCCAGATATTGTTCCCTGGTGTACTTTCGCGCCATAATCTTCAATACATCAGTAGAACCTGACTGTACAGGCAGATGGATGTGATCCATCAAGTTTCCGCCTTTAGCCAGCACTTCAATCAGGTGATCGTCAAAATCACGAGGATGGCTTGTTGTAAAACGGACACGCGGGATATCGATCTTGCGCATTTCATCCATCAGGTCACCTAGACCATACTCGATGTCTGTAAAATCTTTACCATACGCGTTTACATTCTGGCCAAGCAGGGTAATTTCCTGATAGCCCTGGGCTGCAAGCTGGCGGACTTCCTGGATGATGTCTTCCGGGCGGCGGCTTCGCTCTTTGCCTCGTGTATAAGGAACGATGCAGTATGTGCAGAACTTGTCGCATCCATACATAATGTTGACCCATGCCTTGATATTCCCTTTGCGGACCTTCGGAAGGTTTTCAATGACGTCTCCTTCCTTGGACCAGACTTCAACAACCATTTCTTTGGACATATAAGCTTCCTGCAGAATATTCGGCAGGCGATGGATATTATGTGTACCAAAAATCATATCAACCTGGTTATATGTTTTGAGAATTTTATTGACGACCGATTCCTCCTGGGACATGCAGCCGCAAACTCCCAATAGGAGATCAGGTTTTTCTCTTTTTAGATGCTTTAAATGGCCTAGTTCACCAAACACCTTGTTTTCAGCATTTTCCCTGATTGCGCATGTATTCAGAAGGATGACATTTGCATCCTCGACGCTGTCCGTAGGCTCATAGCCAAGGCCAAGGAAAATACCAGCCATGACTTCTGTATCATGCTCATTCATCTGGCAGCCATATGTGCGGATGTAGAATTTGCGTCCCTGGCCCATTCCAATGAATTCTTCAGGGATATCGAAGTCCTTGTGGTACTTGACTTCTTCCTTGCCGCGTTTTTTCGCATCCTTCAGGGAAGGAGCTGTATATACCGATTCAAAGTACTTGCTGTAATCCTTGCTGGATTTTTTGTCCGAAGAATTCCCAGTCTGTACTTGCTGTCCTTCCAAGCGTTGATTCTCGTTCATTATAGATCTCCTTTCATTAGAAAGCGAGCAGGCAACTATGGAATCTGCACTGCTGCTCGTCACTGCTTTCTACTTTTAAAAGGGCTATATTTCACCCTGAAAATATTAAATATACACATTATAATAGTATAAACTCTTGAACTTATGAAAACAATAGCAGGCACTGGAAATACAGCTTTCCTGGTAAAAAAAGCTGGCTTAGTCTTCTATATTACCTTAAAGCTAAGCATATTGGCGTGATGCTTGTCACTAATTATCCCAATTTTACAAGAATAATAAAACCCCAATCCTGGACGATTGGGGTTTTATTGAAATACACTCTGCTTTTATTACATGAATTCAGCAACCAGCTTATCAAAATGAGCTTGATCAAGCTTAAGGTCTGCTTTTGACAACGGAGTTTCAGAATAACCGCTTACCAGATCCTGATAAGACTTACGCTCTGTATTTTGATAGATTAGTCCTGTAACCAATCCATTATGCTGCATCAAAGTCTGCATTGCTGCTTCACGGTTTGATGGATCGTATCCTTCAATATCGCTAAGCTTTGTCAGGTTTTCTTTGAACCAATCGTAAGTGTTTACCTTGTTGTAAGTTACACAAGGGCTGAATACGTTGATCAATGAGAAACCCTCATGCTTGATTCCAGCTTCGATCAGCGCTGTCAAGTCTTTCAGGTCAGTCGAGAAGCTTTGTGCCACGAAAGTAGCGCCAGCTGTCAAAGCCAATTCCATTGGAGAAATGGCCTGCTCGATGGAACCTGCAGGAGTTGATTTTGTCTTGAAGCCAGCAGCCGAACGCGGGGATGTTTGTCCCTTTGTCAGACCGTAAATCTGGTTGTCCATGACAATGTATGTGATGTTGATGTTTCGGCGGATTGCATGGACTGTATGTCCCATACCGATTGCGAATCCGTCTCCATCACCACCAGAAGCGATGACTGTCAAATCACGGTTGGCCATCTTTACGCCCTGTGCAATAGGTAGTGCACGTCCATGGATACCATGGAAACCGTATGAATTGATATATCCAGAGATACGGCCTGAACAGCCGATACCAGAAATTACCGCGAGATCTTCAGGTTCTAAACCCACATTTGCAGCCGCACGCTGCATGGCCGCCTGTACAGAGAAGTCGCCGCAGCCTGGGCACCAGTTTGGTTTTACATTATTGCGAAATTCTTTAAAAGTCGCCATCCTAGAACAACTCCTTGCATTTTGTGTGGACTTCCTGCGGCAAGAATGGATTTCCGTCATACTTGAGGATCTTATGGATCTTCTCATGACTTCCGACATTCATTTTCATGATGTTTGCCAGCTGTCCTGTCGCATTATTTTCGATAACCGCAACTTTCTTTGCAGATTGAACAAGCTGCATCATTTCATCAGCCGGGAATGGATGTATTAGGCGCACATGTGCGTGGTTCACTTTCAAACCATCCTTCTCAAGCCTACCCATTGCTTCTTCAATTGCACCTCTTGTAGAGTTGAAACCTACGATCAACAGATCAGCTTCCTCATGCGGAGCATTCTTGTGGATAGGCGTATTGAATTTCAGATTGCTGATTTTGCGCATACGCTTATCCATTTGCGCAATACGGTTAGCAGCAGATTCTGATGGTTTTCCTGTTTCATCGTGCTCAACACCAGTAACGTGGTGGATTCCGTTCTTCATTCCAGGAATCACTCGTGGTGAAACACCATCTTCAGTTACTTCATAACGCTTGAAGTAGCCTTTATTGTCAATTTCAGGGAGTGCTTCCGTAGCCAATTTGCCGCGGCGTACTTCCACTTTGTCGAACTCAAGCGGTTCAACTGTCTGCTTTCCTAAAGATAACTGAAGGTCAGTCAGCATAATGACAGGGCACTGATATTCTTCAGCGAGGTTGAATGCTTCAGCTGCATCGTAGAATGCTTCCTGAACAGTACTTGGAGCAAAAACAATTTTAGGAATCTCACCATGAGTACCATAAATCATTGCCATTAAATCTGACTGCTCCTGTTTTGTAGGAAGTCCTGTTGACGGACCGCCACGCTGTGTGTCAACAATGACAAGCGGAGTTTCTGTGATACCAGAAAGACCGATTGCTTCCATCTTCAATGAAAGACCAGGTCCAGCTGAAGCTGTAAGGGCACGTACACCACCGTAGTTAGCGCCGATCGTCATAGTGACAGCAGCGATTTCGTCTTCCGTCTGGATTACTGTTCCGCCAAGAGCAGGAAGCTTCTTGATCAAATATTCCATGATTTCTGAAGCAGGTGTGATTGGGTATGCAGCCATGAAACGGCAGCCGCCTGCAAGTGCACCCATAGCAATTGCGTCGTTACCAATCATGAACATGCGCTTCTGTCCATCAGCTTTTTCAAGCTGCATTGTCTCAGCGCCGCCTAATTGTTGTTTCGTATATTCGTAGCCAGCTTTGATAGCTTCCATATTTTTATCGACAACTTGTTGTCCTTTGCGTCCGAAAATTTCCTGGACGACTTCTTCGAAAACCTGGATATCCAAGTCTAAAATTGCACTAGTCGCACCAATGGCAACCATGTTTTTCATAAGAGATGTTCCCAATTCTGTAGCCATTTCCGTAAATGGAACCGCATACATCGCAGCTTGAGTGTCCTCAGGCTTTTTTGGGTCAAACTTAGAATCAGCAATAATTACGCCGTTCTCATGCAATTCTTTGTAGTTTACATCGATCGTTTCCTGATCGAAAGCTACAAGAATATCTAAATCGTCAGAAATAGATCGAACCTCTGTAGTGCTCACTCGAATCTTGTTATTTGTGTGTCCGCCCTTGATACGTGATGAAAAGTGACGGTAGCCATACAAGTAGTAGCCTAGACGGTTCAATGCAATAGAGAAAATTTCCCCGGTAGATTCAATTCCTTCTCCCTGCTGTCCGCCAACTTTCCATGAAAGTTGATTGATCATCTCTTACACCCCTTTAGATACGTAAAAAAATATGTAAAAACGCTTCGTTATTAAGTGTAGCACTTTTCCAAGTAATTCACTAGAATTAAGCGGTTTATATCTTGCATTTCATGCTGAAATCTAGCAAATGGATGGTACTAAACGCTTACAATTCTAGACCTATGTGAATAAAAAAGCAACCCTTTAAGAATAATTATTGACCAAAATATGAATATTTTTTTATTTATTAAAATATTATAAGTCTTTCGCAGAGATGGCCGTGGTTCCACGGGAAGTAATTGTCCTTCCTCGCTGGATTCAGCGACTTTGCACAGGCAGTCTTGAAGCCATATTCTTATATAGGAACTTATTCACTTGTATATCAGAATAATATTTTTGCAGTTCGTTCCAAAGGTTTTCATACTGCTCATTGCCTTCGAGATTCCTCACTGAAAATTCAATTCCATCAAAGTCCGACCCAAAACCCACATGATTTTCTCCTCCGAGAGAACAAATGTGATCAAGATGGCGGAGGACATCCTGAATGGAAGCAGAATCCTTTTTACCTGACAAGAACTCTGGCACAAAGGTAACACCTATTACGGAATCCCGATCAATTAGTGCTTTGATCTGATCATCCTTAAGGTTTCGAGGATGCTGGCAAAGCGAATAACAGTTTGAATGGGATGCAAACACATGATCAGCTCTATCCATAACATCCCAAAATCCCTGTTCAGATAAATGTGAAACGTCACAGGGTGTCCCTGTTTCATTCAGCAGCTGGACAACCTGACGGCCAAACCTTGAGAGGCCCGCTCCCCGCTCTTCCAGGGCCCCATCTGCCACATAGTTTCCATAGTTCCATGTCAGGCCTACAGAACACACTCCAAGCCTCAACAAGGTTCGCAATTTCAATAAATCTTGTCCAATTGCATCACACCCCTCAAGTGTCAGAACAGCCCCTATTTCATTCTCAGCAAGCTGGTCAATGTCTCCTCTGTCTTTTACCAGCTTTAAGTGAGGATGGGGCTTCAGGACTCTCTCATAAAATAAATCTGCCATTCTTAGTGCAGCTTCAAATTTCAGGTCAGGGTGAACGGATTCAGGAACATAGATGGCAAATAACTGGACTTTGGTATTCGAAACCTCCAGCCTTTCAAGATTCACCTGCAGTTCCGTAGATTTAGAAAAATCAAGCGTTGGATCAACGAATAATTTATATAGAACATCACAATGAGCATCAAAGATTTTCATGGGATACCCTCCTCTTTATATTCATCATTATACTCCAAAAAATAAAAGAAACCTGCTTGCTAGTAGCAAACAGGCTGAGATAACCCTTGCAAATTCTTGAAAGAACTTAATCTATCTATAGGTGCGCTGGCGCTTTCATCTGGGTTCAACAATCAATTTAATGGCTGTCCGTTCCTCGCCATCAATCAGGATATCAGTAAATGCCGGGATGCAAATTAAATCGACTCCGCTAGGTGCTACGAACCCTCTTGCGATCGCTACTGCCTTAACGGCCTGATTCAATGCACCCGCCCCGATAGCCTGAATTTCTGCGCCCCCTCTTTCGCGCAGTACTCCAGCAAGCGCACCAGCTACAGAATTAGGATTAGATTTTGCTGAAACTTTTAATATCTCCATTCCTGGCTCCTCCTTATTTTATCCCGTCCCGGACACCTTACTTGGACATCCAGGTTAGTCTGTTCCACTGCTACTATATTCAGGAGGAAGCCCACATATGACCTTAAGCAGAAAAAAGCATTGAGTGACGAAGATGATTTTTGTTGTTAGAGCTGATTGCTGAGTAATATTATTGGGAAGGATTTTTTTTTATTGATATATCTGCGGAAGCAATGTTTGGGTTCTATGCTAGGATGCGTTACCGGGTTGATTGCACGCACCCTTATGTTGTCCATTTCCTCTTCATAAGGGTATCTTTCTACCTTAATGATGCCCTTTCGAAGGATATCCCATCATCATAAGGGTATCTTTCTACCTTAATGGTGCCCTTTTGACGGCTCCTCCCTCTTCATAAGGGTATCTTTCTATCTTAATGGTGCCCTTTTGACGGCTCCTCCCTCTTCATAAGGGTATCTTTCTATCTTAATGGTGCCCTTTTGACGGCTCCTCCCTCTTCATAAGGGTATCTTTCTATCTTAATGGTGCCCTTTCGAAGAATATCCCATCATCATAAGGGTACCTTTCTTCGAGTATCGTGCCCTTATGATCCGTCTTTCCTCGGCATAAGGATACCTTTCCTTAAGTTGGTAGTATCCTCAGCCTATGGAATTCCATAAGCCTTCGATAACCAAGTAAAATAGACTGCAGAAAAACTCTAATGAGCTTTCCTGCAGTCTGAAGGATTGTTAACCAAATATTTTACTCATAAAAAGGATGATCTTCATTAATCAGGATTTTCTGGATTTTCACTGCCTTGCCAGTTTTCTTGTCCAAATCTATCAATACTGCAGATAGCTGGTTTCTTCCATCCTTGGCTACTTCAAAGCGTGTTGGCAGGCTTGTCATGAACCTTCTAAGTACTGCTTCTTTTTCTACTCCCAATATACCATCATAAGGCCCGGTCATGCCTACATCGGTCAGAAAGGCTGTACCAGAGGGCAAAATCCTCTCATCTGCTGTCTGGACATGAGTATGCGTCCCGACCACGGCGGAAACTCTTCCATCAAGATACCAGCCCATCGCCTGCTTTTCGCTAGTTGCCTCGGCATGGAAATCGACGAAGATGAGGGAAGTGCGTTTTCTCGCTTCCTCAATCAATTCATCTGCTTTTTTAAATGGGCAATCTATTGGCGTCAAGAAAGTACGGCCCTGCAGGTTGATTATTGCCAGTTCCTCCTGGTTGATCTTTAAATAGACTATCCCTTTCCCAGGTACTTCTTCAGGAAAATTGGCTGGCCTTACCAGATATTTAGCAGAATCGATGAATTCAAAAATATCACGATTATCCCACGCGTGGTTGCCTAAAGTCACTGCCTGGGCGCCCTGCTCGAGAAACTGCCTGTAAATCTTCTCTGTTATTCCTTTACCGCTCGCTGCATTCTCACCATTTATGATGGTAACAGTCGGTCGAAATTTTCCTTTTAGCTTAGGCAAATATTCCGTAACCATATCCCTGCCAGGGGAACCTACGACATCCCCTACAAATAAAATTCTCATTTATCCTCATTCCTGCCTTCAAATTAAGTTATTTATGTAAAAATTGTATCATAACATCGAGACTATAGGAAAACCAGCTAAGTGAGCATGCAATATAAAAAGCGGCGCCGAAGCACCGCTTTATTTTGCATATTCAACTGCCCGTGTCTCACGAATGACTGTAACCTTGATATGTCCAGGATAATCGAGCTCTTCCTCGATTTTCTTGCGAATATCCCGTGCGAGGCGGTGTGCCTGCAAGTCATCGATTTGATCTGGCCTAACCATGATCCTGATTTCTCTCCCTGCCTGAATTGCGAATGATTTTTCGACTCCTTCATAGGATTCAGAAATCTCTTCCAGCCTTTCAAGACGGCGGATATAGTTTTCAAGCGCTTCGCTGCGGGCACCTGGCCTTGCAGCTGATAATGCATCAGCAGCAGCAACAAGTACTGCAATGATCGAAGTCGGCTCAGTATCACCATGGTGAGAAGCAATACTGTTGATAACAACTGGATGCTCCTTATATTTAGTAGCGAGCTCTACGCCGATTTCAACATGGCTTCCTTCTACCTCATGGTCAATAGCCTTTCCGATATCATGCAGGAGTCCTGCGCGGCGAGCTAGAGTTTCATCTTCACCTAGTTCTGCGGCAAGCAATCCGGACAATTGGGCTACTTCCATAGAATGTTTAAGTACATTCTGTCCGTAGCTTGTACGATATTTCAAGCGGCCAAGAATCTTGATAAGATCTGGATGCAGTCCGTGTACTCCCACTTCGAAGGTAGTCTGTTCCCCAACCTCACGAATATGTTCGTCAACTTCACGGCGCGCTTTTTCCACCATTTCCTCGATTCGAGCCGGATGAATACGTCCATCCTGGACAAGCTTGTCTAGAGCTAGACGGGCTGTTTCACGTCTGATAGGGTCAAATCCAGAAAGGATAACTGCTTCCGGAGTGTCATCAATAATGAGATCAATTCCCGTCAACGTTTCCAGGGTGCGGATATTCCGTCCCTCACGACCGATAATACGCCCTTTCATTTCGTCATTCGGAAGGTTTACGACCGATACAGTCGTTTCTGCAACATGATCTGCTGCACACCTTTGAATGGCAAGTGAAAGTACTTCTTTCGCTTTCTTATCGGATTCTTCTTTCGCCCTGTTTTCGTTTTCCTTAATCATTAGTGCAATGTCGTGAGCAAGTTCTTGCTCAGTACGCTCCAAAATGATGGATTTAGCCTCATCACGCGTTAAGCCCGAGATGCGTTCTAGTTCAGTCTGCTGATTTCGTACCATCTCGTCCACTTTGCTTTCCATCTCTTCAATATGCTGTTGTCTTCTGGAAAGAGCGTCATCTTTCTTCTCTAAAAGATTTTCGCGTTTGTTCAACGACTCATCTTTTCGATCAAGATTCTCCTCTTTTTGCAATAAACGATTTTCTTGTTTTTGCAGTTCATTTCTTCGTTCACGAATTTCACGTTCTGCTTCAGTACGCAGCTTGTGATTTTCATCCTTAGCCTCCAGCAGGGCCTCTTTCTTCATAGCCTCTGCCTCACGCTTCGCATCTTCAACAATTTGTTCTGCGGCGTTTTTGGCACCTGCAATTTTTGCTTCCGCAACGGATTTACGATAAAAATAGCCAACAACTGCACCGACGAATAGGCCAAGCAAAATGGAGATGATTGAAATAATTAGATCCATCATTTTCACCTCCTCTTGCTATGAACTTGTGTTACGTTTTTTAAAGTGTCGGCATGTACATTGTTACAAGCATCAATATACAGCTCAAATGCTTTTAAACGTTTTTAATACCATGAAAATGTAAAATATACATTTTTAATTGTAAAGCTGCCATATTTTATTGTCAAGGGTTTGTCCCATCTGTATTCCAACGGTTTGATTAATTATTCAATTAATTCTTATTTTTCCGGATGTATGTGTGGTTATTCGTCCCATGCCCAACTTCCCTCAAGAATGAAAAAATTAAGTTTCCTCAATATTATTAACAAGCGAAAAAACGCAAACAAGGCCTCCTGGCTTACAGGAGACCTTGTTGACTAGTATAGCTAAACTATTAATCTAATGGGAGTTCTTCCTGGTCATCTTCACTCTCTGTTACAGTGAACTCGCCGTCAAGGCCGTAGTGATTACGGATCTTCTGCTTGATTTCAAGACGGATGGACGGGTTTTCTTTAAGGAACATTTTTGCGTTTTCCCTTCCCTGTCCAAGACGCTCACCATTGTAGGAATACCAAGAACCGCTCTTATCGACGATATCAAGGTCTGATCCCATGTCGATGATTTCTCCCTCTTGGGAAATCCCTTCACCGTACATGATATCCACTTCAGCTGTGCGGAACGGAGGAGCGACCTTATTCTTGACGACTTTGATCCTCGTTTTGTTACCGACCATATCATTGCCCTGCTTCAATGTTTCAGCACGGCGCACTTCAAGACGCACGCTTGAATAGAACTTCAATGCGCGTCCGCCAGGTGTCGTTTCAGGGTTACCGAACATAACGCCGACTTTCTCACGAATCTGGTTGATGAAGATCGCGATTGTCTTGGACTTGTTGATTGCACCTGAAAGCTTTCGCAATGCCTGGGACATCAAACGGGCCTGAAGACCAACGTGGGAATCGCCCATCTCTCCTTCAATTTCGGCCTTTGGAACAAGAGCTGCAACGGAGTCAATAACAATAATATCAATTGCGCCGCTTCGCACAAGCGCTTCTGCGATTTCCAGTGCTTGCTCTCCCGTGTCTGGCTGGGAAAGAAGAAGTTCATCGATGTTCACTCCAAGCTTCTGTGCATAAACAGGATCAAGAGCGTGTTCAGCGTCAATGAATGCCGCCTGGCCGCCATTAGCCTGCACTTCTGCAATCGCATGAAGGGCAACTGTTGTCTTACCGGAACTTTCAGGTCCGTAGATTTCAATCACACGTCCGCGAGGATATCCACCTATTCCCAGTGCAGCATCCAATGCAAGGGATCCACTTGGAGAAGTAGAAATCTTAGTGTCTGTCTTTTCCCCTAATTTCATAACTGAGCCTTTACCAAATTGCTTTTCAATCTGTTTTAACGCCATATCTAAGGCAGCTTGACGATCACTCACTCAAATTTCCTCCTTTTATATAAAAACGAACCAGCATACTGCCTGGCCGCAAATCTCTTATTTAAAGCCTACTATTACTATACCTTTTTCAAGGGTGTTTGTCCATTAAAAAATCGAACATTTATTCGTTTTTTTTAGAAGGAGAAAAAGCTTCAAAAATGAATTTTCGATACTTCATTCTCTCATTTTACTATGGTATATACCCATTAAAATACGATTTCAGCAAAGAATCTGCCTATTTTAAACACCGGATGAAATTTTCCATTCGGCATAGTCAGGAGCACAAAAAAACACGGAAGTGCATCACTTCCGTGTTCCTGTCAATCTATTAATTATGATCTGGCAGCCAAACTTTACTGACCTTTTCCTGATGGCCGACCGCGATCCACTGAGGCTCAATCTTTCCACATGTAATGGCAAGCCTTTGATATGTACCCCGATGAAAACTGTTCCAGCTGGATGACCTTCCAGGCTGTCAGGGCCAGCGACTCCCGTGAAGCTGATGCCAATGTCAGAATTCGTAACTGAAGCAATATTTGCCGCTAGCTCTGCAGCACATTCGCTGCTTACTGCCCCATGATTTTCAATCGTTTCAGGCATCACCTTCACCAGTTCTATTTTAGCCTCGTTCGAGTAACAGACCACCCCGCCATTGAACAAACTGCTTGCACCAGAAATTGAAGTCAATTCCTGCTGGAACATGCCCCCTGTCAGGCTTTCTGCCGCCGATAAAGTCATGTTTCTATTTTTTAGCAACTTAGTAAGCTCTATCATTAACGAAGTCTCGTCGTACCCATAAAAATGTTCACCGACTCTGGCCATGATTGCAGCTTCCACTTCATCAATCAATGCCTGTGCAGTTCCCGTTGAGTCATCCCTCGCTGTAAGCCTCAGGGTAACTTCCCCATCTCCAGCCAGTGGTGCGATGGTTGGATTGCTTTGTTTGTCAATCAAATCTTCTATTTCCGATTCCAGAGCTGCCTCGCCAATCCCAAAGAACCTCAAGACTCTAGATTCAATTTTAGCTTTATTGCCAGACAAGCCTGCAATTGCATTCTGACCATATTTCAAGAACATTGGCTCCATTTCGGAAGGGGGACCTGGGAGAAGCATGTACTTGTTCCCGCCAGTCACAAGGAACATCCCTGGAGCCATTCCGTGATCATTTTTCAGGACAGTGGACCCCTCGATCACCAGAGCCTGCTTCCTGTTATTCTCAGTCATTACCCTGTTCGTTTTTTCAAAATATAATTCGATAGACTTCATCGCTTCTTCATCAAGCACAAGCTGCTTTCCAAGCTGTCCGGCAATTGTATCTTTCGTCAGATCATCTTTCGTTGGACCCAAACCGCCTGTAAAGATAATGAGATCTGCCCGCTTCTGGGCGATTTCCATTGCGCTTTTCAATCTATCCGGATTATCCCCGACGACTGTATGATAGTAAACATTGATTCCCAGGTCGGCAAGCTGCCTGGATAGGAATCGGGCGTTCGTATTGACAATTTGCCCAAGGAGCAATTCAGATCCCACGGCGATGATTTCGGCATTCATTTCTCGTCCCCCTGATTACTCAATTATTTGGAATTACTGAATACCTGCTTATTTTTAGCAAAGTAATCCCAGCCAGACCAAATAGTAAAGAACATCGCCACCCATAATGCAATGTCTGCAAATGGAATGGAGAATGCTTCAAAAATGATATTGTGCAGCAAGAGGGCGGAAATGGCCACTGTCTGTGCCCACATTTTAATTTTACCAGGCATTTTTGCTGCAACAACCTCACCACCGCCTGCCAACAGCAGACGAAGTCCTGTTACGGCAAACTCACGGCTGATGATAATGATGACAATCCACGCTGGGGCATACCCCAGTTCAACCAACACAATCAATGCAGAAGAAACAAGCAGTTTATCTGCAAGCGGATCAAGGAATTTCCCAAGATTCGTAACTAAATTGTGCTTTCTCGCAAGATAACCGTCAACCCAGTCTGTCACAGACGCAAAGATATAGATTAACGCTCCTACAAAATGAGTGACCGGCATGGTTGTACCAAGAAGGGAGATATCCCCCCATGAAAACGGAATAATCATGATGATCATGAATAACGGAATCAATAAAATTCGTGAAACCGTAATCTTATTTGGCAAATTCATATTCTTTTCCTCCAAGGTGCAAAATTGCAAAGCCATTAGTATGACTTCCTTCATTATATCCAATATGTAAAAATCATCATTAAATATGCCTAGTATAATTTTAGCCCGTATAAACAAAAGTCCATACGGGCATTTTGGTAAATCATGCTTTTAAATGGCTATACTCGGCATAAAGGGCTATTTAACAAAGTTGATTGTGATCACCTGGGTCATATCTTTATCGGGTGATATTGCGTACTCTAACTTTTGGTCATTGACATAGATTTCGGTATCAGGTGCTCGTCCAATATTAATGACTGCCTTGGTTTCGTTGGATAAGTCCTCTGTACGGCTTTCATTCTTTCCTTTTACAAGGGTTTCTTGAAAAATGGATTTGGAGCCATTTGATAGACCGACCCATGTCTGACCAAGTGATACAATTTTTATGACAAATGAATCGGCACCTTTGAGTTCATATACCGTGTTGCTGCCGCTGTTTGAAGCAACAGTAAGCTCCTGTGCAGGTGTATCAGGCTCAGTTTCCTCTTCTTCGGCTGGTTCTTCCTCATCTTCGGCCGCGCCGTCTTCCTCTCCTGTGCCCTCATCCGCGGAATCATCTACAATGTCTTGTGTTTCTTCTATGTTCGGTTTGCTTTTATCAGTATTTGCAGGCTGTTCTGCTCCATCACCTGCATTCTGCACAATCAGATACCAGACCAGGGCGATCGCACCTATTATAAAGACTCCAATCAATATCTTCGGAAGTAAATCCAGGATCTTAGATGTGTCAGGAGAGATACTTTTCCTCGACTGTACACGGGAAAGCTGATCTGGCAGCTCTTCGTTGTATGTAGATGGGATTTCATTTTTATGCTGCTCAAAAAGCTGTTCCGGATCGAGCCCAACAGCTTCTGCATATTGTTTTATGAATGCACGAACATAAAACTTACCTGGCATCATAGAGTAATTGCCCTCTTCAATACCAAGCAGATAGCGCTTCTGTATTTTCGTGATGGACTGCAGTTCGTCCAGGCTGAGGCCTCTAGTTTCACGTGCTTCCTTTAATATATTTCCTAACTCAGTCACGATAACACCTTCCAATACTGTTAAAAATCAAATCCGCCGAAATCAGAGTCGGTAAACATGTGATTCTTCTGAACCATGTCATACACGATTTCTTCATCGGGGTTATTGCGCAGTTCAATAATATAATCAAAGTCATCCATTGTGTATTCCGTGTTTTGGACAAAAATATCCGGATGTTCAACAACCTTCACTGCAGGCAGGCGCATGATTTCCCTGACAAGCTGCCAGTGCTTTTCATTTGCCCTCCTAGTGGAGACGATTCCATCAATGATGAATAAGTTGTCAGCGTTGTACTCGTCTTCAATCAGCTGGTTCCGGATTGTCTGTTTTAATAATGTCGAAGAGACAAACAGCCATCGCTTGTTTGCACAAACACTTGAAGCCACGACTGACTCAGTCTTGCCGACTCGCGGCATCCCGCGGATCCCAATCAGTTTGTGTCCTTCCATCTTAAACAATTCTGCCATAAAATCTACGAGTAGTCCAAGTTCATCCCTTACAAACCGGAATGTTTTTTTATCATCTGCATCACGCTGTATGTACCTGCCGTGTCTGACCGCCATTCGGTCACGAAGCTTCGGTTCACGGATCTTTATTACCTTTATTGTATCCATTGTATTTAAAATTGACTCTAATCGTTCAATTTGGTCATCATCTTTTGCTAGAATCAACAAACCTCGTCTTCCTTCGTCGACTCCATTGATCGTTACAATATTTATTGACAGCATACCAAGCAAAGAAGAAATATCACCTAGCAGTCCTGGACGGTTAATCATAATCTCATATTCCAAGTACCATTCTTTCTTTTCCATCGTTCTCCTCCTCTGCTATAAGGTCACTTGAATGCGACACATTTTGACATCGAATATCTAGCTACTATATTATATGATTTTCAAGGAAGATGAAAGGAAAAACAAGCCAGAAGCAAAAAGTTGAAAAATGCTTTGTTCTAATTGAAAAATCACAGCTCTTTGCTCCAGTATAGAAAGCTCACTTTTTGGAGACTTCTCAATATTGATTGAATTAATACTTATAAATCCTCAGCTATAATATCACAAAAAAAAAAGAGAGGAAGCTGTAGGTCCCCTCTCAAAAGCTTACTTATTATTTTGTACCGTTGTTCTGAACCAATTTAACCATCATAGTAGCAATGGCATGCTGTTCTTCCGGGCTTGCAACTGACCAAAGGTCTGCAAGGACTCTTTCCTGCTCATTTTTTGGATCGACATTCTTGGCAAGATAATCCCCGATTTGATAAGCGAGGTCTCCCATTACTCCTTTATTCATTCCCTGGTCCTGCGCCTGATGAAGGCGGTCTCCCAAGAAATCCTTCCACTGATTCCAATTATCCAATACGGACATATTGACAACCTCCTTGTCTAAAATAGTACAAGGTTATTTTGCATACGTACGCCGATTATTATTCATTGACGAAGCTGATTTGAAAAATTGTCACACCTGTATTACGTCAGCCAGCCACCATTCACCGCCAGGACCTGTCCATTTATATAAGAGGATTTATCAGACAGCAGGAATTCAACACTATCCGCTACTTCCTCAGCTTGCCCTAAACGGCCTGTGGGAATATCCGCGGTTATGGCCTCGATTTCTTCCTGAGAAAAGTCTTCAACCATAGGAGTATGAATGGCACCAGGCGCTACGGCGTTTACCCGAATGCCGGAACTTGCCAGCTCTTTGCTCAGCGCTTTGGCAAAAGCTATCTGGGCTCCTTTAACAGCTGAGTAGGCTACTTCATACGATGCACCAGTCTGCCCCCATATAGAAGACACTAGGACAATTCCCCCTCTTTCTTTTTGCCGTAATTTAGGGATCAGTTTCTTTGTCAGCATCATAGGTGACATTAGATGAACCTGGATAAGTTCATCTGCTTCAGACTCCTCCAGATCCTCGAGAAGCCCATAATGGGCATGGCCAGCATTATGTACAATCGCGTCAATGGAAAAGATGTTGGCCGCCACATCCAAATAGCCATTTTTTGTGGCCAGGTTAGCCTTGATCGGTATATATTCTCCGCCAAAATGTTGAATCTGACACACAAGTTCTTCTATCCCTTTGTCATTCTTATTATAGTGCAAGTACAGTGAATAACCTTTTGATGCTAGCTTCATGGAAATGGCTCTGCCTATCGCTCCACTTGCTCCTGTTACGAGTGCGAATTTTTTCATGTTTCCCCTCTCCGATTACCCTAATGAAATAATGCGCCGGCAAGGGCCGGCGCATGGATTAATTGTTGTTTTATTGCTTATCCTTTGGAACTACCTGGCAGACTGTGAACCGTTCTTCAGCAATTAGCTCGCTGGCAGCCTGCTTGAGATCCTCTAGTGTAAGGCTTTCAAGTACCGGCACAACATCAAACAGATCCATATCATTAAAAGCATAGCGTGTGAACTGGTTGGCTATATACTCCGGCGAGTTCACAGCCCTGAGGAAAGCGCCAATTTTTTTCTTTTTGGTCCGCTCGAGGTTTTCAGCTGTCAACCCTCGACCAGCTTTTGCTTCCATCAGCATGGCTTCCAGCTTGCTGGCCAGGACATCGGGCTCGTTCGTATCGCCTCCTACCATCGCAAAACCAAAGCCTTGCTCTTCTGTGTAATCGTATGAAAATGTATCGTCGATTAACCCGGATCCATACAATTCGGTATAATTCTCGGAGCTTTTGCCAAAAAGAATATCCAGCATCACATTGATAGACAGTTCTTTTTTCAGCATCTCCCTGCCCGATTCTGTTGGATTGGCCGCCTTGATTCCTACCAGGCATTTTGACGTCTGGACATTCATTTTAAGAACCTGTTTCTTTTCTGCCACTCCAACCTGTTCCTCATCAAACCTCCGCTGGATTTCAGGAAGATTTTTGTATTCCTTTTTTCCCTGGTTCTCTTTTATCAAGCCCATGATTTCTTCTGGACTAACAGGGCCCACTACGAACAATAGCATATTGCTTGGATGGTAAAAGGTTTCATAGCATTCATACAGCATATCCTTCGTTATATGTGAAATCGACTCAATTGTACCAGCAATATCGATGCTTACCGGATGGTTTTTATACATATTCTGTATCAGGCCAAAATACAGCCTCCAATCAGGGTTGTCATCATACATTGTGATCTCCTGCCCAATGATCCCCTTTTCCTTTTCAACTGTTTTCTCTGTGAAATAAGGTTCTTGAACGAAGTCAATCAGCGTTTCAAGGTTTTTCTCCACATTGGAGGTACTGGAAAATAAATAAGCGGTCCTCGTGAATGATGTGAATGCGTTCGCAGAAGCACCCTGCTTGCTGAACTGCTGGAACACGTCACCATCTTCCTTTTCAAACAATTTATGCTCCAGGAAATGAGCAATGCCATCGGGCACCTTTACAAAATCATTTTTCCCAGGAGGAAGGAAGTGATTATCGATCGAACCGTATTTCGTCGTAAATGTAGCATATGTTTTATTGAAGCCCTTTTTCGGAAGAATGTAGACATCAAGTCCGTTACTCAGTTTTTCGTAGTACATTTCTTCCTGAAGCTGTTCAAAAGTGATTTTCTCCATTATTTGTCCGCCTCCAATCCAGTTAAGAAGTAGACCGTATCAAGCTGTACCTTTTTGGCAACATCAACGATTTCTTCTTTTGTGGTTTTACTCATGCCCTGAAGCCAGTCATCGAGGCTGACATTTTGACGCGATACAACATTATGATACAGAACCTCTACCATCCCTCTTGCCGTATCCATAGTTTCAAGCATTTGGTTTTCGATCACAGCTTTCGTCTGTTCGATTTCCTGATCGGTAAAATCACCGGCTTGCATTGCTTCCATTTGTTCACGGATTATTTTTACAGCCAGCTCGAAATTTTCAAATTCAATGCCTGACATGACCATCATCAAACCTTTGTGGCTTTCAAGGCGGCTGGCGACATAGTAGGCAAGGCTATTTTTTTCACGGACGTTCAAGAACAACTTCGAATGGGAAAAACCTCCGAAAATTCCGTTGAAAACCTGGAGTGCATAATAGTCCTTATCGCCATAAAGCACATTTGTCCTGTAGCCGATATTCAGCTTCCCCTGCTTGACATCTTCTTTGTCCTTGACGGTTTTTTCTTCCACATGAACACTTTTCGAAGCTTCAACAACTTTTGGTGTACGCTGTTCGAATTGCAGGAGATCTTGCGCTATCGACTGGACTTCTGCCTCATCAACATCTCCGATAATAAACAGGTCAAGCTCATCTTCCGCAAAAGCTTTCTTGTAGTATTCGTAGAGATTTTTCTCGTCAATTTGCGGAATATCATCTATCTCGCCGTTAACATGTAGGGCATATGGTTCATCCTTGCACATTTCCTGTACGAGCCTGAAATTGGAGTATCGCATCTTATCATCATAGACAGCCTGAATCCGCTGTTTTAATGTCCGTTTTTCCTTTTCAACAGTATCTTTGTCAAATGCTTCATTTTCAGCCAGTGGATTCACCAGAATCTCAGCCATCAATTGCATTCCTTTTTTCAACAAAGGATCTGGATCACTCAGGAACTTTTCATTGGCAATTTCCAGAGAAAAACTCAGGACCTGATATTCTCCCTTTTTTGAGACATCAACAAATAAATTAGCACCGTAGAGCTCATCAAGGTAGGAACGGAACTTTGAAGTTGACGGGTAAGCCTTTGAACTGCTTTGCAGCACGTAAGGAAGCAGCGCCCTTTTCGTGACATCCTCACTGGTAAGCGGCGCCTTCATCTTCCAAACAATTGTATTGGTCTTGAATTTTTCGGTTTTGACGATATGAAGCTTGTAGCCCTTCATATCCTTGATACTTTCTGAAATGACAGCCATTGAAATCCTCCTTTATTTATAACACCATGACTTGTTTACAGTCTTTCTTCTTCACATGATTGATGTAAATGAAACATTCTTCTTTTATGTATACGTTGTGAAGTCTATATTTAATATTCCAATAAATATACTCTAACTATACCTTTCACATTCAAGCTAATTCAAGGAATTGGCAGCTGATATGGAAAAAGCTTCCCGAATAGGAAGCCTTTATTGCCTGGAAGCAGCTATTTCATCTTTCGCTTGAGAGTAAAAATATGTATAACCAGATTCAAATTTAGCCTGGTTTTTCCCATTTGCCTTTGCGCTGTATAGGAGCTGGTCAGTGTATCCAAGAAGCTTATCCGGCAAGGCTGCACCTTTTGAAGAAGCAATCCCAAAACTCATGGTGACACTCTCGCATCCCTCACTGAATTTTTCAGCTGACAATCTTTCATAGAGGTCATCAAAAAAGCGAATCTGACTGGTTTCTTCGATAGCTGGCAAAAGAAAGGCAAATTCTTCTCCGCCATAACGAAAAGCCTGTGCATCAAATTCCGTTGCCAGTTCCTGGAAAATCCTGCCAATTTTTTTCAGGATTTCGTCGCCGGCTAAATGGCCGAACTGATCATTGATTTGCTTAAAATGATCAATATCTCCCATGACCAGCAGGAAATTCTGCTTACCGCTAGTTAGAACCCTTAATTGTTCCTGGAAATGCCGATGATTGTATAATCCTGTTAAATAGTCAGTGAACATCAGCTCGTGAAAAATCTCTTTCTGTCTTAAATGCTTCCTTTCGCGTATGACGATTAGTGATCCAAAAACACCAATGATCCAAAGGAAGATGAGATTTAAAATAAAAACAAATGTAGTATTAAAATCAAATTGAGCATGTACGTAAAAAATAGTTGAATATCCTATCGTCAATGAGATGGAGGATATTATGGCACCTTTTGTCCTCCAGTAAATCGTCGCATGCATGACGACCAGATAAGCAATCGGAAAAAGTGGAGAAATAACTCCATTAGTCAAGGCAAGGAGCCACATTAACGCAATATAATCGAAAACAATTCCAGCCTTCGTCAGTAAATTGAAATACTCGTTTCCCGCCGACATTTTAACTAAAGCAGTCTGGGTTACGGCCATGTAGACAAATCCTATTGTAAGCAATAAAGGAAATGTTTCTTTCGTAAAATTCAGCCTGTCCGCCAGAGGAGGATAATAGAATACTAGAATCCCTACCAAGAAGAATATCCAGCGCAAATAAGAAAAAATCTTTTCCGTTTCACGATCATCCATATATAATGATAGCTTCATGTGCATGCCCTCTTGACGATATTATTTTTAGAAAACTTTTCCTTTATATTATCACATATGGAAGATTTAATCTAAAAAGAATGTTCAAATTCTTATGATAATACTATGATTAATATTTTCGCACATAAAAACAAAAGAGGCACCCCTTCGAGGTGCCTCTTTTCGCAATATACAATATTAACGTTTTCCACTGTCGAATGTTTCACCAACAGCTTTTGGAGCTTGTGAGGATTTGGAGAAGATTACGAGCGCGATTAATGTCACGACATAAGGGAAAATTTTCAATAAGATTGGCGGAATAACAGCCAACTCTGGAATTACTTGTGACACGTTTGCGATCGTACTTGCAAATCCAAAGAAGAAAGTTGCTGCCAGCACGCCTAGCGGTTTCCATTGTCCGAAAATCAAGGAAGCCAATGCCAGGAAGCCCAGACCTGCAACTGTTCCTGTGAATTCTCCTGACTGTGTGACAATGATCAAGGCACCGCCCAATCCGGCGAATGCTCCTGAAATAAGAACGCCGCTGTATCGGACTCTTCTTACATTGATCCCTGCTGCTTCTGCAGCCTGAGGGAATTCACCACATGAACGTAAACGGAGACCAAACTTTGTTTTGTATAAAATGAATGAACTTACAAAAAGAATGACTAATACAAACCATGTTGTTGGATACGTTTTTGTGAAAAACAAATCTCCAATCACTGGAATATCCGAAAGGAATGGAACGTTGGACGGTGAGAAACCGCTTGAGATTCGGATGTTTCCACTTCCAGTCATATTACGTGCAAGGAATACCGTAAGAGCAGTCGCAATCAGATTGATTGCCGTACCACTGATAATCTGATCGGCATTCAAATTTATGCTCGCAAACGCATGCAAGATGGAGAATAGCATACCAGCAATAATTGCAGCCAGCAATCCAAGCCAGAGGACCAAAGTGTGGTTGTCCAATACACCGCTCAGGAAATGGATGGATAGAGCGCCAGAGAATGCACCAATGACCATCAATCCCTCGAGGGCAATATTTACAATACCGCTTCTTTCACTAAAAAGTCCGCCGAGTGCCGTAATAAGAAGAGGAATGGTAAAGATAATCGCGTAAGGAAAAATTTGTTCTATTATTGACCACATCTTATGAATCTCCCTTCTCGACTACAGGACCACTTTTATCTTTGTTTGATTTTTTTGCCTTGAACTTGTTCAGCAAACGCTCAATCATTACACTCGTCGCAGCGAAGTAAATGATGATCGCGATAATAGTATTCGCCAATTCAGGTGGAATTTCGGTCATAGCATTCATGAATCCAGTACCAGAGTAAAGGATCCCGAACAGCACTGCTGCGAAGAATACACCAACAGGATGGTTTGCACCCAGTAGAGCAACCGCGATGCCGTCGTATCCCTGTGCAGGCAGAATACCAATTTGAATGCTAGAAGCATTTCCTGTGTACAATGCTACACCGCCGACTCCAGCAAGAGCACCTGAAATCAACATAGATAAAATGATGTTGCGGTTAACTTTCATACCTGCATATTCTGCAGCAAATCTATTGAATCCAACTGCCTTCAATTCGAAGCCTAGTGTTGTCTTATCGATGATAAAGGCAATAATGATCACTGCAATGACTGCAAGGAACAGACCTAAGTTGATATATGATCCATCGAACATTTCTGTTAAGAATGGTGTTCTCAAAGTTTCTGATTCTGCAAGTTTCTTAGATTCTGTTTCAAGGAATTCACCCTTGAAATAACCTGGTACAATATAGTAGATTGTCCAGTAGGCAATCCAGTTCATCATGATTGTCGAAACAACCTCATGAACATTGAACTTAGCCTTCAATAAACCAGGAATGAAAGCCCATAATGCACCTGCTACCAGTCCTGCAAGGACCATGACCATTAAAAGGATTGGCCGTGAAAAATCAAAAGTCAGGGCGACAGCAGTAGCAGCAAGGCCCCCAACCAGCATCTGTCCTGATGCCCCAATGTTAAAGAGTCCTGTACGGAAAGCAAAAGCGACAGACAAGCCAGTGAATACAAGCGGAGTTGCTGTAGCAAGAGTATTCCCGATACGCTCTAGGTTCTTCAGCGCTCCTTGAAGCAAATAGGAATAACCTTCAATCGGATTGCTGCCGATGAAAAGCATCAAAATGCCCCCGGCCACAAGACCTAGAAAAATGGATATTAAAGATACGATGGTATTTCTCATATACTTCTCTCCTTAGCCACGCCTGCCATCATAAGACCAACTTCATTTTCATTTGTTTCCGCAGCGATTACTTCGCCAACCAGCTCACCATTATTAACGATGGCAATGCGATCTGAAAGCTGTAGAACTTCATCAAGCTCCAAAGAGATCAGCAATACTGCATTCCCTTTGTCGCGATGCTCAATAATCCTTTTATGGATGTATTCGATGGAACCAACATCCAATCCACGAGTCGGCTGAACAGCAATCAAGAGTTTAGGATCAAGTTCAAGTTCACGCCCGATGATGGCTTTTTGCTGGTTACCGCCGGAAAGAGTCCTGGCAATCGACGCAGCACCTTCACCTGAACGCACATCGAAGTTTGTGATGATATTTTGAGCATACGCTTTCATAGCAGAATAATTTAATAATCCACGCTTAGAGAAAGGCTGTTTGTTGTAGATTTGAAGTACCATGTTTGAAACAAGTGAGTAATCAAGAACAAGACCGCGTTTTTGCCTGTCTTCCGGTATATGGCTGATGCCTTTTTCATTCCTTTGGCGGATTGGAAGGTTGGTGATCTCTTCTCCACCGACCAGGATCGTCCCCGACTCAGCTTTTCTCAAGCCAGTGATTGCTTCAACAAGCTCTGTCTGTCCATTGCCTTCAACCCCGGCAATCCCGACTATTTCACCAGCACGGACTTCCAATGAAAAATCTTTTAATCCCATAACTTTTCTATTATTTTTTACTGATAAAGAATCTATTTTAAGTACCACTTCACCAGGAGTACTTTCTTTCTTATCCACTTTGAAAGAGACATGACGTCCGACCATCATTTCGGCAAGACTAGCCTCACTGGTTTCTGCCACATTGACAGTCCCAATTCCTTTTCCGCGGCGAATGACTGTACAGCGGTCCGCAACGGCTTTAATTTCTTTTAGTTTATGAGTGATAATAATAATAGACTTGCCTTCATTAATAAGATTACGCATGATTTTCATCAATTCATCGATTTCTGCTGGTGTAAGGACAGCTGTTGGCTCATCCAAAATCAGAACATCTGCTTCTCGATAAAGCATTTTCAAAATTTCTACCCTTTGCTGCATACCTACTGAAATATCTTCGATTTTTGCATGTGGATCTACATTCAAACCGTAGTGCTTTGATAACTCTTCAATTCTTTTTGCAGCTTTATCAATATCTAGCACCATGCCTTTAAGCGGCTCACTGCCCAAAATGATGTTTTCAGTTACAGTGAAGTTGTCTACCAGCTTAAAATGCTGATGCACCATTCCGATTCCTAAACGGTTTGCGACATTAGGATTCGTAATCTTAACTTCTTGGCCATTAACTTTTATTACGCCGCGTTCAGGCTGATACATGCCGAACAGAACACCCATCAAAGTTGATTTTCCCGCACCGTTTTCACCTAACAGTGCATGTATTTCCCCTTTTTTAAGGGTAAGGGTAACATTATCGTTGGCTACGATACCCGGAAACTCTTTCCGGATATTCAACATCTCAACTACATAACTCATAGTAGCACTCACCTTTGTATTAGACTCTATACCTATAAGAATAGCGTAAGCGCCCTTGTCAGCTTCCCAAGCATTCACCGGGCACCTGGGGAAGTGATGCAATTACTTCCTTTTGAAGGCCGATTATTTGGAAGCCAGGCTCTGGAGCTGTACATTTCCATTTCGAAAAAGTTCAAAATTTTTCCTTTTTGAGTTCGATAGACAAAAGAGACGGAAGAGACCGTCTCTTTTGCACTATTTTACTTGAATAAATCTCCCTGTTCAGCAGAGACCTTGATTTCTTCAGATTTAACTTTTTCGTAAACTTCTTTAACCTTGCCCATAGTTTCGTCGCTTAGGTTAGGGTTTTTCTCAGGAAGACCAATTCCATCGTTCTTAGCATCGAAAGTCAAAGTTTCTCCGCCTGGGAATTTGCCGTCAAGTTCAGCTTGGACCATATCGTAAGCAACTTGGTCAAGCTTCTTCATAGCAGAAGTAAGGATGACTGACTTATCGCCATCATATTTACCATCTTCAAACTGGTCTACGTCTACACCAACGATCCAAACCTTTTCTCCAGCCTTAGCACGGTTTTTCGCTTCGTTGATCGCACCAACACCAACACCACCTGCAGCAGTGAAGATAACATCTACGCCACGATCATAGAATTGAGCTGCGATTTGTCCGCCTGCAGCAGCGTTGTCAAATGAACCCTGGTAAACTACGTTTTCAGCTTTGATTGTTACATTTGTATCAAGGTTTTCATTTGCATATTTAAGACCTTGTTGGAAGCCCCAGTTGAACTTTTGTACAGCAGGGATCTCCATACCGCCGATGAATCCAGCTTCGCCTTCTTTCAGTTCAACCGCTGCAGCTACACCAGCAAGGAAGCCTGACTCGTGCTCTGCAAAGAATACAGCTACAGTGTTATCTTTAACAACTGGGTTGAAATCTCCATTGTGCGGATTTCCATCAAGAATGACGAATTTAGCATCTTCATATTTATCCTGGGCTTGGAAAACAGCTGTTTCGAATTTAAAGCCCGGTGTAACGATGAACTTATATTCTGCATCGTATAAGTTACCAATTTCTTTTAAGTATTCTGCTTCAGTAGTTCCTGCTGGCTTTAGGTACTTTGTCTTTACGCCGAATTCTTCTTCAGCCTTAAGGATTCCTTCCCAAGTACCTTGGTTGAAAGACTTGTCATCAATCGTACCTGCGTCAGTGACCATACCTACTCTTAAGTCTGACTCCTTGCCCTTAGAACTGCCGCCTTCGTCGTCGCTTCCGCAACCTGCCAACATTGTACCTGCTGCTAAAAGCAATGACATTACCAAACCAAATTTACGCTTTTTCAAGGTTTGTACCCCCCAGAGAATGTTTGTGATTTCGCAGGAATGTTCTGAAAAACCAATCAGTTAGCGTTTTCATTTCCTTTAAAAAAATTAAATTCTTTTTCTAAGGACATGAAAACTGAACTTGTCGGCTTTAAAGTAATTAACCGAATAAAGAATCGGAACATCGTTTTCATCGAAATGCATCTGTTTTAAAACAAGCAGTGCAGTTTCCGGCTCGCATTCAAGGATGGGCGAAATCTTCTCGTGATAGCCAATTGGCTCAATTTGAGCTACTGCGTAAGTTACCTTCCGGTTCGATTTAACTTCAAGTAGATGAAGCAATGACTCATCTTCAAAAGAAGAATCTTCCGGCAGGATGCTTGAAGGAATCTTGTCTAGACAATAGACAACAGGTTCCCCGTTAGCAGTTCTGACCCTTTCAACCAGTGTGATTTCATCATCATGCGAACATGAAAAACGTCGGATATCTTCTTCGGTTGGCCCAGTAGTCGTTGAGTTCAAGAAGATTGTACCAGGCTTCATCCCTGCATGCTCAATCATGCCCGTCACGCTGTTCAGCTGTTCAATTCCTGACTCAAACAACGGTTTGGCGTTGACAAAAGTCCCTACACCATGCCTGCGAACTATGACATTTTCTTCTTCAAGTATTCGCAATGCTTCCCTTAGTGTAGCCCTGCTGACTCCAAGCTGTTTGGCAAGATCGAATTCTGAAGGTAATTTTTCTCTTTCTTTATATATACCTTTTTGAATATCTTGCTTCAGGTGATCGATTACTTGTAAATACAGGTGCCGGTTATCTGACTTGATCGACATGAGGCGTTCCTCCAACCTTTGCTCAAGACATCAGACATCTGATGTATAGCATTCCTACTAATCGAAAATACTATAACACTTTTTTCGAGATAAATAAATAGTGTTTCAACAATTTGTCGAAAAAAGCTAGATTGACCAAAATTGTCATATTTTCCGGGACGATAAACCTATTTTTTTGCTATAATAAGATTTTGTAAGCGGTTTTAATAGTATGACACTATTATTTTACCTATAGGAGTTTTATCCTGCATACACAGCAAAAGTCGGGTGTGAGCACCCGACTTTTGTCTTTTTTAAATGCATGATTTTATGCCTCTTCAGACTTAGCCACAAGGACGGTCCTCGGCTTGCTTCCTTCATAAGGCCCAACGACGCCGCGCAGCTCCATTTCATCAATCAGTCTTGCTGCACGAGAATAACCTATCCTGAACCTTCTCTGAAGCATCGAAACAGAAGCGGTTTGCATTTCCACTACAAGATCGACAGCATCTCCGTACAAATCATCCTCTACCTCTGATGTGTTCTCAGGAACATCCTCAGGTATCATTTCCTCCTGATACTGGGCTTTCTGCTGGCCAATGACATAGTTTACAACCTCTTCCACCTCTTCATCCGACAAGAACGCTCCCTGCACCCTCACAGGCTTCGATGACCCGACAGGCAGGAACAGCATGTCCCCTCTTCCCAGCAGCTTCTCAGCACCGCCCATATCAAGTATTGTTCTTGAGTCTGTCATTGAAGAAACGGCAAAGGCAATTCTTGATGGGATATTCGCTTTGATTACCCCTGTAATGACATCAACAGACGGTCTTTGAGTAGCTATGATCAAATGGATCCCGGCAGCACGGGCCATTTGAGCCAGCCTGGTGATGGAATCTTCTACATCTGAGGACGCGACCATCATCAAGTCTGCCAGCTCGTCCACAATTACTACAATGAACGGAAGCAATGGTTGGTTCGCTTCTTCCTCGCTATTATACCTCTTGATATATTCATTGTAGCCTTCTATATTCCTTGTTCCCGTGTGTGAGAAGAGCTCATAGCGCCTTTCCATCTCACTGACCACTTTCTTGAGTGCCTGCGATGCTTTCTTTGCATCTGTCACAACCGGAGCCAGTAGATGCGGGACACCATTATAAACATTCAACTCTACCATCTTGGGGTCAATCATCATCAGTTTGACTTCATGTGGCTTCGCCTTCATCAGGATACTGGTGATAATTCCATTAATACACACACTCTTACCGCTTCCTGTAGCACCGGCAACAAGAAGGTGAGGCATTTTATTCAGTTCGGCAAGCACTGCTTCACCCGTAATATCACGTCCCAAACCAATTTGGAGTTTGGAACCTGGTTTGTTATGCTGCTTCGACTCGATCACTTCTCGTAAAGAGACCATTGCTACTTCTGAATTCGGAACTTCTATGCCAATTGCTGATTTTCCCGGTATTGGAGCTTCAATCCTGATATCCTTGGCAGCCAATGCTAAGGCCAAATCATCATTAAGACTTACAATTCTGCTTACCTTGACACCGACATCAGGGTGGACTTCATATTTCGTTACCGCCGGTCCTAGATGAACCTGAGTCACTCTTGCTTTTACTCCGAAGCTGTGGAATGTGCGTTCCAGCTTGGCCGCATTGGCGTGAATCATTTCATATTCACCGCTCTGGTCTGTTTTATTCGGCAGTTTCAATATATCGATTGGCGGAAGTTCATAAGAGGTATTCTCAACTTCAGTAAAAGTAATATTCTGCGGCAACTCTTCCGCCTCATCTTCTGTATCACTTGCAGCTTTTGTCTTCTTCTCTGTCTGCTGAGGTTGAGAATCAGCAGGATTTGCATAAGCTCGCTCCGCAAAGCTGGAGATGATAGGCTCCGGAGCTGGCTCATCGGCGAGTTCAATAGTTTTTTCAACAGGCACTTCCTGTGCAGCTGTTTGGCTGCTCTCGCTTTTAGCTTGCTTCGCCTGTTGTCTTTCTGTCTTTTTATGCTGTTGATTCTCTCTCCAGTGCTTAAGGTCTTCGATGAATGAAAACCATTGGTCCCTGATAAAGCTTCCGATTGGTGTCAGGATTTTGCCGGCAACTTCACTGAATGTTTTGCCTGTGACAAGAATGGCACCAATGATGATTAACAGGAAGGCAATCAACTGAGATCCCGCCGCATCAAACAAAAAGTAAAACAGAGCAAACATCACAGCCCCAATCATCCCGCCTCCGAGATCATTCGTGCTAGTCTCTCCTTTTGCCTCCATCACATATAATTCAAAAGTGTTTTTAATGACACTTGGATCCTCAAACTTGCCGCCATTGGATAAAAGTTCGAATAATGTCACATGGCTTAAAAGCAGGATTGCACTTACAATCAGGTATGTACCAATCAATTTAGTGTGGAATATAAAAGGCAAGCTTCGTTTCCACATGATGAAAATACTGAACACGACCAGCCCTACGAGACTGAGCATATACCATTCTCCGAAGAAAAAGCGGAAGAACATCACGACGGCTCCTCCGACAGCTCCCAAATCCGCCATCGCTATGATGGCTAATGCGAGCAGCGCTAGCCCGGCAAGTTCATATTGAACAGTTGTTTTCAATGTATTCTTCTTTCTCGATTGCCGTCTTTTCTTTTTGGCCATTTTATCACCTGAACTTTTATAGCTTCACTATCAGCATAATCAACTAGCCTATTCTTCAAACTTTAGTAAGAAGAAAAGCAGCCTTATTCGGCTGCTGATGCTTTAGTGTATCCATATTATATCATATTTGCCAGTTGAAACGGCACAATCGATTTTTTAAAATAGACAGCGCTGCTGATCTTTTCGCGGGGTGCTTCGGTCGTGCGGAAAGGTTTTCCATTGCAGTCACGTCAAACAATGTATAGCTAAGAGAGAGTAATGGTAGAACCAGGCAAACAGGAGGGCTCCATATAATGGTTTGGGTCAGTACTCATTACCCTGACTACCCGGTACTCGTGATTCTCTGTATATTCAGCCATGATAGGAATTCCGTTATAGCTGATCATGACCTGGTTAACGGCTCCCTCTTCACTCGGCGGGAATACCTGTTCATGTGGCATCATCGTGTAGAGGATCATTGTACAATCACTTCTGACTCTTGTTTATTCATATCAATTAATTCATTTAATTTTTTCATCGCCTGGCCTATTCCTCCGACTTCATGGATCAAACCGGTCTTCACTGCATCATGGCCGACAACATTCGTTCCGATGTCCCTTGTCAGGTTACCTTTGGCAAACATCAACTCTTTGAATGTTTCTTCAGTAATATTGGAATGTTTCGTAACAAAATTCACAACTCTATCCTGCATCTTATCGAGATATTCAAATGTTTGCGGAACACCGATGACAAGTCCAGTCAGCCTTACTGGATGAATTGTCATTGTCGCGGTCTCAGCAATGAACGAATAATCACAGGAAACTGCTATAGGCACTCCGATGGAATGACCGCCACCCAGCACGATAGAAACGGTCGGCTTGGATAAAGATGCCAGCATCTCTGAAATTGCCAGCCCTGCTTCCACATCGCCGCCCACAGTATTCAAGATGACAAGCAGTCCTTCAATATTCTGGTTTTGTTCAATTGCAACTATTTGTGGGATCAAGTGTTCATATTTTGTCGTTTTATTATGTGGTGGAAGCTGCATATGTCCCTCGATTTGTCCAACAATTGTCAAACAATGGATCTTCGAATCTTGGGAAAGCTGGGGGACATTTGTCTGACCAAGCTGCTGAATCTTTTCAAGAAGGCCTGATGGTTTTTCCTTATCCCCCTGCTGGCCCTCCTGGTTTTCAGAACTGAATTTATTCATATCGTTATCCATCCTTTTATGCTCCCTTCAGGCATGATAATTTTAGTATGAACATCATCATCAATTTCATTCCGCGTCCAAAGGTGGCTGAAGAATAAAGTCGGGAAGCAAAAAAGATACTGGTGTTTGAGCCAGTATCTTTTCCAATAATTATTTAACCTCCATGATGATCGGCATGATCATTGGGCGGCGTTTTGTTTTTTCATATAAATATTGGTGAAGGGAGTCCCGGATATCCTGTTTTAAACTATTCCAATCGAAAGAGCCTTTATTAGCATTTTTCTCGACGATTTCTCTTACAAGTGCAGCAGAATCATTCATCAGCTTCTCTGATTCGCGCACATAGACGAAGCCGCGCGAGATAATTTCCGGTCCGGCAATAATCTTCCTGTCGGTTTTATTCAGTGTCACCACTACAAGTAAAACGCCGTCTTGAGATAGCAGTCTTCGGTCTCGGAGAACAATGTTTCCTACATCTCCAACCCCGATTCCATCAATCAATGTATTCCCGGCGGGCACCTTCTCCGTAAACTTTAGTACCCCCCCTGAAATTTCAATCACGTCTCCGCGATCGGGGATAAAAATATTTTCTTCCGGAATCCCGCATGCTTGTGCTAGCTTTTTATGGGCCTTCAGCATTTTGTATTCACCATGTACTGGAATGAAGAATTTAGGATTCATCAGATTGATCATGAATTTCAATTCTTCCTGGCTTCCATGGCTTGAGACCTGGACACTATTTTTGCTGGATACTACATTCGCACCCGCACGGTAAAGCATATCCATGGTCTTATAAATAAACACTTCGCTTCCCCTTAAAGGAGATGCAGCAAACAATACTGTGTCCCCTGCCTGAATATTTACTTGCGGATGCACTTGTTTAGCCATTTTCTGCAGAGCTTCAATGGGCTCACCCTGACTTCCTGTGGTTAAAACCACCACCTGGCTGTTATCGTAATCCTTTAGTTCATTAACCGATATGATCAGATCTTCTTCTACCTGTAAATAGCCGAGTTGCAATGCGATATCAAATATCCGTTTCAAGCTATTTCCTGCCACTGCCACTTTTCGGCCATTTGCTGATGCACTGTTAAATAGGTGCTGGATCCTGTTAAGGTCAGATGCGAAGCAGGCAGCAATGATCCTGCCCTGTGCATTATAAAAGACGTCGGATAGTTCAGCGACTACGGTTGATTCAGAAGGTGTATGTCCAGGTCTTTCAGCCTCAGTACTGTCAGAAAGCAGGCAGAGAACACCTTTTTCACCTATTGCAGCCATCTTGCCAACTTCAGGTTTGTATAGCGGAGCTGCTGCCTGGTCAAATTTAAAGTCCCCTGTATGTACGATTGCACCTTCAGATGTATGAATGCTAATGCCGACTGAACCAGGGATGCTATGATTGGTTTTAAAAAAGGAAACAGAAACTTTGTCGAAATCCACTACTGTATCTGCATTAATTTCACGAAAGTCAGCCGAACCAGTGAAATCCTGTTCTTTCATTTTTTCCTTTGCCAGGGCGATCGTTAGCTTTGTTCCGTAAACCGCTACATTGATTTTGCGTAAAATATAGCCTAATGCACCTATATGGTCTTCATGCCCGTGCGTAAGGAAAATTGCTTTCACCCTATCACTATTCGAAACCAAATAAGTAAAATCAGGTATGACCACATCAATCCCGAGCATCTCATCCTCAGGAAACATCAAGCCCGCATCAACCACAAAAATATCACCGTCCACTTCGGTGATGTACATATTCTTGCCGATTTCCCCCACTCCACCAAGTGGAATAATCTTAATACTCTCGTTTTTTGCTATCAATTCCGTGCTCCTCCTGTGCTGTAAAAATCCGAACCATTATCAGTTAAAATCATTATACTTGATGACAGAAAATCTTTACAACTTTATTCAATCGCCTCTGGTGTAGGAATTAACATCTCTCTCTTTAGAAGGATTACTGCTTTTACCGTTCGGGCTCTGTAACCTGGTTTTCGGGCAATGCAGGGACTCTGCTTTTACCGTTTGAGCTCTGGAATCCAGTTTTCGGGCAATGCACTGGCCCTGCTTTTACCGTTTGAGTTCTGGTATCCAGTTTTTGGGCAATGCAGGGGCTCTGCTTTTACTTTTAAATAAAAAAAGGCCAACCCACTGGCTGGCCTTATGTTCTATTGAAAAAGTTTGGCTACTGCTGATCTTTCTTGTTCTGTTAAAGGCACCATTGGTAAACGAACGGAACCGACATCAAGGCCTTTTAGCTGCAATGCCGTTTTGACAGGCGCCGGGCTTGGAGCAGCGAAGAGTCCTTCCATGATCGGAAGCAGGCGTTGATGCATTTTTGCAGCGTCCGCATTTCTTCCGCTGAAGAAAGCATCGACCATTGCTTGCATCTCGTTTCCAATCACATGTGATGCAACAGAGACAATACCTGTACCGCCGATTGCGAGAACCGGCAGGGTCAATCCGTCATCACCACTGTATAAAAGGAAATCATCTGGTGTATTTGCAATGATTTTAGTCATGGCATTCAAGTCACCACTAGCTTCCTTTACAGCGACAACATTTGGGATTTCAGCCAGCTTGATCACTGTTTCGGGCAGGATATTCACGACTGATCTTCCCGGAATATTGTAAACCATCACAGGCAGAGATGTAGCTTCTGCTGCTGCTTTAAAGTGCTGGTATAAGCCTTCCTGGTTCGGCTTGTTATAGTATGGTGCTACGATCATGATTGCATCTACACCAATTTCTTCTGCCTTTTTTGTCAGTTCGATGGTGGCATAGGTGTTATTGCTGCCTGTTCCTGCAATGACAGGCACCCTCTTGTCTACAACCTTCACGACGTGCTGGAATAATGCGATTTTCTCTTCTTTGGAAAGAGTCGGGGATTCACCTGTTGTCCCTGCAACCACGAGTGAATCTGATCCGTTATCAATCAAATGGTTAACTAGCTGGGTCGTTTTAGCGAAATCAATGTGACCTTTGTGATCAAATGGGGTCACCATTGCTGTGGATACTCTTCCGAATTGAACCATTCCTGTTCACTCCTCTTCTGAAAGGCTTCCGACAGCAAATGCTGGGAAGCAAGATCTTTTTATATGTCTTGACGCTCGAACTCTGCTGTTTCTTCCTCGAGCTGGAAGGCATCATGCAAAGCATTTACTGCCTTTCCTAAATCCTCTTGTTTCACCAACACCCAAATGGTTGTATGGCTGTCAGCGGATTGAAGGATGCGAATGCCTTTTTCTGATAAAGCTGTTACAATTTTCGAAGTTACCCCTGGTACTCCCGCCATACCTGCTCCGACAACGGAGACCTTTGCGCAATGCTTCTCAATTTGCGGCGTGTGTCCCAAGCCTTCCAACACCCTTACCGCTCGATCCGTCATTTCATCAAGGACCGTGTAGACCACCCCATTTGGGGAAATATTGATAAAATCTACACTGATGTTTTCATTTGCCATTGCCTTGAAAACTTCAGATTGAAGATTATATTGGTCTTTTTTTGCAAAAACCTTAATCTGGCTGACATTTGAAACATGCGCTATTCCTGTTACAGGTCGTTCCTTAATGTCAGTCCCTTTATTTTCACGATTAAGAGCCGTAACCAGCGTTCCGAGGCCATCGGAATAGGTAGACCTGATTCTGATCGGCACTTTTGCCTGCATGGCAATCTCTACGGCACGAGGATGGATTACCTTTGCTCCCTGATATGCCATATTGCAAACTTCAGTATACGTGACCACTGAAAGAGGTCTTGCATTTTCTGCAATCCTTGGATCGGCTGTCATGATGCCCTCAACATCGGTAAAGATGTCAATCCATTCCGCGTTTAACGCTGCGCCAAGTGCTGCAGCAGATGTGTCACTGCCGCCCCTGCCGATTGTTGTCACATCTCCATTTTTCGCAGCCCCCTGGAATCCAGCTACGACGACCACATCGACTTGATCAAGTTCCCGCAACAGACGGTCGCATTTCATATCAAGGATCCTGGCGTTTGTATGCTCGCTATTTGTCCTGAACCCTGCCTGGGCACCTGTGAGGGCCGTTGCACTGATCCCATTCTCAAGCAGCATGTTTGTAAAAACGATACTGGAAATCGTTTCTCCGCATGATAACAGCAGATCATGCTCGCGCTTGCTGATCTTGCTGTCACTTCCACCTAACAGGCTGAGAAGGGTGTCTGTTGCATACGGATCCCCTTTCCTACCCATCGCAGAAACGACCACAACAGCTTTATATCCATCAGAGATTGCTTTCTTTATATGTCTCATCGCCTGGCTGCGGCTTTGTTCGTCCCGTACAGATGTACCGCCAAATTTTTGAACGATTATCTTCATCGTAACACCTCAGAAATTCTGTCATTAATCAATTATGCTTTTATTTTACCAACCCAAGCTTCACAAGGCTTTCAGCAATCTGGACTGAGTTCCATGCAGCACCTTTTAACAGATTGTCAGAAACAACCCACATATGGAAGCCCTTTTCATTGTCCAGATCCTTCCTGATTCTGCCGACAAATACGTCATTTTTGCCGACACAGAATGCAGGCATTGGATAAAGCTGCTGTGCAGGGTCATCCTGAAGGACTACTCCTGGTGCATCAGACATAAGTTCTTTAATGTCTGCTGCTGAAACACCGTCCTGGCCAATCTCAATATAAACAGACTCTGAATGACCAGTGCCAACCGGCAGCCTTACACATGTTGCAGCAACCTGAAGCTCAGGCATGTGCATGATTTTCTTCGTTTCATTGATCATTTTCATCTCTTCGTATGTGAATCCGTTATCTACGAATGTATCGATCTGTGGGATCGCATTGAATGCAATTTGGTAGTGCTTTTCCGCTGACTTCACCGGAAGAATCTTTGGTTCATATTCTTCTCCGTTCAGGATTGCCTGTGTCTGTTCCTCCAGCTCCTCGACAGCCGCCGCACCTGCACCTGATACTGCCTGGTAAGTTGATACAATGATCTTTTCCAGGCCGAACTTCTTACGTAATGGCTCCAGAGCAACAACCATTTGGATCGTAGAGCAGTTCGGGTTAGCAATGATTCCGTTATGAGAATGCAAATCTTCCTCATTCACTTCAGGCACAACAAGCGGAGTGTTCTCATCCATGCGGAATGCACTTGTGTTATCAACAACGATCGCTCCGCGTTTGACTGCTTCGGGTGCCAGCGCTTTTGAAACACTTCCTCCTGCGCTGAACAGGGCAATATCCACACCTTCAAAGCTTTCTGGCTTGGCTTCCTGTACTGTTATCTCTTTTCCTTTATACTGGACCTTTGTACCAGCTGACCTTGAAGATGACAATAATAAAAGCTCGGATACAGGAAAGTCCCTGCTTTCGAGCGTCTGGATCATCTGCTGTCCTACTGCTCCTGTTGCTCCCACTACTGCTATACGGTAACCTTTTCTCTCTGACATTGCTGTTTCCCCTTCCACTACAATTATCGTTTAATATCCCCGCATTTCAGCTGGGGTTGTTTGAACCATAAGTAAACCGGTGGTCTAATAGAATGCGCAAGCGCCTTGTTCAGTCCACCTAGTATATTATCCTATATTTTATCATAATCAATCATTAAGAAAAGAAACATTTTGCTTCACTGCCGGAGAAAAGCATTTCCAAATTAAATTGGTCGTATTTGGGACAGGATTGGTTGTGATTCAAGCTTTCTGGAACCTATTTTTTCTGGCTTCTAATACGATTCCAGACCCTTTCCGTTGTTGCCTGTATCCTGATTGCGCAATATTTAACTGCGCAAATAACAAGGCGTGCGAAAAGAGCCTGGTATTAAGCATTAATTATCCTTATAACGTTCCACTAGTACTGGCTGAAGCTGATTTCCGTTCATTGCTTCAATGATTGTTTCGGAAAGCATCCCCATTCTTGCAACCATGGAATTTGGCTTTTTAACTGGATCATCCTGGCCAAAAGGAATCATGTAAATGTTTTTTGTCGCCATTAACCTCATAAGATTGACGCCGTTAAGCCCTAAAGCGTCATTAGTCGAAATACCCAGTACAACCGGCTTTTGGTTCCTTAATGTAGCTTTTGCAGCCATTAGAACTGGTGAATCTGTCATTGCATTCGCAAACTTGCTCATGGAGTTACCCGTAAGCGGCGCAATGACCATACAGTCAAGCGGGATTTTGGGACCAAGAGGTTCTGCCTTCACAATCGAGTCTATCACATTATTGCCAGTGAGTTCCTCAATCCGCTGTACCCAATCTTCTCCTTTACCAAATCGTGTTTCTGTATTTTTTACAGTGAATGTGACAACAGGTAAAACTTCAGCACCAGCATTCACCAGCTTTTCAATTTCAGGAAATACAGCATCATACGTACAATGCGAGCCCGTTAATCCGAATCCGATCTTTTTTCCTTTTAAACTCATACTTCTTTCTCCTTTCGGTCATTAAAGTCTTCCATAAGCAGCTGAGAAAGAACGTTCGCCAATATTTGCCCTGCAGTTTTCGGGGCTACGATCCCCGGCAAGCCTGGCGCAAGCAAAGCTTTGATTCCGCGCTTTTCCGCATAGCGAAAATCCGTTCCACCTGGTTTGGATGCAAGGTCAATGATCAAGGTATGAGCTGGCATCCTCGAAATGACGGAGGCAGTAACGATTTGATGAGGAACCGTATTGATGCAAATATCGATATCTGACACTTCTTTTCCAATATCTGATAGCAGGAACGGCTTTAATCCCATTTCCGAAATCCTTGCAATATGTTCACTTTTTCTTGCTCCGACCTTTACCTTGGCACCAAGGGCATGGAAGGTCCTGGCTACACTCATACCAACTCTGCCTAATCCGAGGACGGCAACTTTAGAGCCGTGAATGGTGAAATCTGTATGTTGGATTGCCATCATGATCGTTCCTTCGACAGTCGGGATTGAGTTGTAAATTGCTACATCATCTCTAGCAAAAAGCTGTACAAGTTTCCTGTTAGCTTGCTTAGTAATCCCGGTCAAATATGAATTACTGATGCCCGAGTAAACTGTGCAATGATCAGGGGTCTTTTCAATCATTTCTTTAATAATAACTACTTTTTCATTCGAGAAAATCGTTTCGACCTGACCCTCCAAACTTGTTCCTGGCACAGGCAGGATCAAAGCGTCCTGGACGGAAAAATCAACTTCATCTATCTTTTCTTTTGAGGCACCTGTGAAAGCATGGTCCAACTGCTCGAAGCCTATTAAAGAAAGCTTTGCATCAAGCTCTGTCAGCTTGCGAATAATCTCCAGCTGTCTCGCATCACCGCCGATAACTGCGATTTGCATTCCTGTCAGCATGAGAACAATCACCTTCTTTTCCATTAATCCTGGAATATATATTTCATCCAATTTGAACTACTTCAACATCATATGTATCTAACTTCCAATAGGTGAGTTTTCCATAAAAGAAAAGCGCCAGCCTTATGGCCAGCGCTTGAAACAATATTATAAGGGTAGATTTTTATTGAATAATAATGGCAAAAAAAATAAAGCCGGCTCTGTGCCCGCTTTTACTCTTCATCATCAGGAATATCAATGATAATCATGTCTGTACCTATTTTCTTTATATGCTTCCACGGAACCCTAACTTCTCCTGACTGTTTGCGAAGTCCGAACCATTTTAAAGATGGAATGATCAAAGCTTCAATTTGGCCCGAACGTTCATTGATTTCTAAATCCGTCTGACCAAGAACACCCAATCTTTCTGCCCTTTTTGCATCGACGATTTCCTTTCCGCCAAGTTCACTTAATTTCATGATGCCCCTCCCTGTCACTTTGTCCTTATTCTATATGTATCAATATGATAATGTTTTTAGAATACATTTGCGTGAAAAAAGGGGTGAATTGTTGTGGAGGTAGGGATAACATGTTCAAATTTTTCGGTTTCTTGACAGCTTTTCAGCTGCAGAGGCTAAACCTGTCATAATTCCTTCGTTTTCTTGACAGCTTTTCAGCTGCAGAGGTTAAACCTGTCACAATTCACTCGTTTTCTTGACAGCTTTTCAACTGCAGAGAACAAAGCTGTCATAATTCCCTCGTTTTCTTGACAGCTTTTCAGCAACAGAGGCCAAACCTGTCATAATTCCTTCGTTTTCTTGACAGCTTTTCATCTACAGAGACCAAACCTGTCATAATTCCTTCGTTTTTTTGACAGCTTTTCAGCTGCAGAGGCTAAACCTGTCATAATTCCTTCGTTTTCTTGACAGCTTTTCATCTACAGAGGCCAAACCTGTCATAATTCCTTCGTTTTCTTGACAGCTTTTCAGCTGCAGAGAACAAACCTGTCATAATTCCTTCGTTTTTTGACAGCTTCTCATCTACAGAGGCCAAACCTGTCATAATTCTCTCGTTTTCTTGACAGCTTTTCAGCAACAGAGGCCAAACCTGTCATAATTCCTTCGTTTTCTTGACAGCTTTTCAGCTGCAGAGGCCAAACCTGTCACAATTCACTCGTTTTCTTGACAGCTTTTCATCTACAGAGACCAAACCTGTCATAATTCCTTCGTTTTCTTGACAGCTTTTCATCTACAGAGACCAAACCTGTCACAATTCTCTCGTTTTCTTGACAGCTTTTCAGCAACAGAGGCCAAACCTGTCACGATTCCTGCTCGTCTTTCATCTTTCCGGGGGCTGTAACTTGTAGGGCTAAATTACCTTAAAATTAAAACAGCAGCTTCACAAGGAAACTGCTGTTTTAGTCATATCTTATAAATTTGGCATTTCGCCATTTGGACTGATCAAGGAAACGGAATATTTGTCTGTGAAAATCTTATTGGCCATTCCGTCGACGCTGTCCTTGGTCACTTGATCGATTTGTTCGACGATTTCATCAAGGGAGCGATGCCTTCCGAGCAGAAGTTCATTTTTTCCGTTCCTGCTCATGCGGCTGTTGGTGCTTTCAAGGCTTAACATCAGGCTGCCTTTTAGCTGTTCTTTGCTGTTGTTGAGTTCTTTCTCGGTAATTCCTTCCGCACGCAGCTTCGCGAGCGTGTCCTGGATTGTTTCATATAGAACATTCAGTTGATTAGCGCCGGTCCCGCCGTAAATCGTTACCATACCGCTATCCCTGTAAGCTGAGTGATAGGAGAATACAGAATAAGCTAGACCACGCTGTTCCCTTACTTCCTGGAACAATCTGCTGCTCATGCTGCCCCCCAGTACATTGTTCAAGACGATCAGGCTATAGACATCAGAGTGGCCGATCTGCAATCCTTCGAACCCAAGGCACAGGTGGGCTTGTTCAGTTTCTTTTTTCCTGGAAGCATGTGTTGCATGGAAGTCCGGTTTTATGTACTCCATCTTTTCCTTGCTCGCTTCATATGAGCCAAAGAAGTCTTCAGCATTCTTAATGAAAGATTCAGGTACGTTCCCAGCAATGGAAATGACCACATTTTCTGGTCTATAGGTATCATGCATATACTGTTCGAGCTTTTCACCGGTGAAACTTTGGAGCGTTTCTTCTGTACCAAGGATTGGATAACCAAGCGGATGGTCACCGTATACAGCCTGGCTTAGCAAATCGTGGACGATATCATCAGGAGTATCTTCATACATCTTGATTTCTTCATTCACAACGTTCTTCTCTTTATTCAATTCCTCTGAATCAAAAGTAGAGTTAAAGAACATGTCCGCTAAAACTTCTAGCGCGAATGGTGCATGATTATCCAACACCTTGGCGTAATAGCAAGTATACTCCTTGGAAGTGAATGCGTTCACTTGGCCGCCAATGCTATCAAAGGATTCTGCAATCTCTCTTGCAGTCCTTGTTTTGGTGCCTTTGAAAAACATATGCTCAAGAAAATGTGAAATCCCATTGTTCTCCGGATTCTCATTACGGGAGCCCGTTCCGATCCATACACCGATAGCGACTGAACGGACAGTCGGGATTTGTTCTAGTACGATTCTTACACCATTTTGACATGTATATTTCTTTATCATTATATTCCTCCTCTGGAACCAGCTGCTAAAACTACCGCATTTACTTAGTATAGTCCATTTAACTTACTTTTTCCAAATACAATGCTATTCTTTCATTTTTTTTGGCGTTATTATCCGGTTTTCACTTAATAAATCGGAAACAGTTCCTATCTGCAGGTCCTTGGCTTTAATTTGAGTGATCAATTGATCAAGCGAGACAGCAGTAGACTCTGTTGGATGCATCAGGATCATTGCGCCATTATGGATCTTCCCCATCACCCTGTTGATCAGTTTATCTGGAGTGGGCTTCTGCCAATCGATCGTGTCGACGCTCCACATTACGGTCCCTAATTTATGTGCTGCAGCAATTTCAACCACTTCATCCTTGTATGAACCACTCGGGGGTGCAAACCACTTAGTCTTGACCCCAGTCACTGCTTCAATCACTTCATTCGTCTTGCGAATTTCTTCATTGATTTTTGGAGCAGAAAGCTGCTTCATGTTAGGATGCGTGAATGAATGATTCCCTATCTCATGGCCCGCATCCGAAATCATCTTAGCCATGCCCGGGTTATTCTTTACCCATCTGCCTTCAAGGAAAAAACTTGCGGTGACATTATGCTTCTTCAATGTCGCCAGCATGCCTGTCAAATATTCATTTCCCCATGCAACATTAATAATGAAGCTTACCATCGGCTTCTCAGGATGTCCTTTATAAATGGCCATTGGCGGTAAATCACTTAAATGGACTTGAGGGGGTACCTGCTTGAAAACCAGCTTTTGCGGATCGAATTTATCTTCCTTCTCCATTTTGCTGTAGGACTTTTTGATATCTACTTTAAGCCCATTATAGCCGGGAACTACCTTCCAGACTGGATCTTTTCTGGCATCAGATGGTTCGATTTCATATTCTATTGCCTTCATTTCAATTTCTGACATCAACGAGTTCTTATTCCCTGCCACTTCAAGTGTCCCGCTTTTAAGTCCTGATACATATGTATGGGAGAATGGATTATTGACGATGATCCACGCAGCAATCAATAAAACAGAAATTAATACAAGCTTTCTCATTTAATATGCCTCCTCTTCTGTAAAGGCCCCCCATAATCATGCTGACAACGAAAAGGGCCTTATTTTACTTTATGAAGCCGAAGGACAAGGTAGAACGGCAGGCACTGGGAAGAGAACAGAAAAACGATCTTACACAAGAGCCCGGCGAGCGTAAATACTGTTCATGGAAAAAGAATATAAAAAGGCCGGGGTTGCCCCCGGCCTTTACTATCTTAAGATTGCTTTTCAGCTTTTTCGCGTTGTTCTTTCAAGACTGCCTTGCGTGAAAGGTTGACTCTGCCTTGCTTGTCGATTTCAGTTACCTTGACGAGGAGTTCATCTCCCAGCTTCAGTACGTCTTCTACTTTGCCAACTCGTTCTTCAGCAAGCTCAGAGATATGGACTAAGCCATCCTTACCAGGGAAGATTTCAACGAACGCACCAAACTTTTCAATACGGCGGACCTTTCCAAGGTACATTTCTCCGACTTCAACTTCACGGACAATGTCTTCAATGATTTTCTTCGCTCTTTGGATCATTTCTTCATCTACTGAGCCAATGAATACCGTACCATCTTGTTCGATATCGATTTTCACGCCAGTTTCTTCAATGATCTTGTTGATTTGTTTTCCGCTTGGCCCAATGACGTCGCGGATTTTATCAGGTTTGATCCACATAGTGATGATTTTTGGTGCATATTTTGAAAGCTGTTCACGCGGTTCTTTGATCGTTGCCAGCATGGATTCAAGAATATGCATACGGCCTTTTTTCGCCTGTTGTAAAGCTTCCTCAAGAATCTCACGGGATAATCCTTCAATCTTAATATCCATCTGCAAGGCTGTAACACCTTTTGCAGTTCCAGCTACTTTAAAGTCCATGTCCCCAAGGTGGTCTTCCATACCCTGGATATCTGAAAGAATAGAATAATGTACTCCAGATTTGATCAGACCCATTGCAATACCGGCAACCGGTGCTTTGATTGGCACCCCTGCATCCATAAGCGCTAATGTACTAGCACAAATACTTGCCTGTGAAGTAGAACCATTCGATTCGAGTACTTCTGATACAAGACGGACAGTGTAAGGGAAGTCTTTCTCATTCGGAATTACAGGCTCAAGAGCTCTTTCACCAAGTGCACCGTGCCCGATTTCACGTCGTCCCGGCCCACGGATTGGACCCGTTTCGCCAACAGAGAATAATGGGAAATTGTAATGGTGCATGAATCGTTTTTCTTCTTCGATTCCAAGACCGTCAAGGATCTGAACATCACCCATTGCACCTAGTGTACAGATGCTTAGTGCCTGAGTTTGTCCCCTGGTGAACAATCCAGAACCATGTGTTCTAGGAAGCAAGCCTACTTCAGAAGAAAGCGGTCGGATTTCATCGACTCCACGGCCGTCTGGACGTACTTTTTCTTCCGTAATCAAGCGGCGGACTTCACCTTTGACGATTTTATCAAGGATTTGTTTCACTTGCTTAAGCTTGTCATCATCCGCTTCCTGCTCTTCATAGCGTGCGACGACTGCATTCTTCACTTCTTTGATCGCATCTTCGCGAGCATGCTTTTCCTGTACCTGGATAGCAGAAATCATATCCTGCTCACAAACTCCGCGAACTTCAGCTTCAAGATCTTTATCTAATTCAAAAAGTTTAATCTCTCTTTTTTCTTTACCTACTTGCGCGACGATTTCCTGTTGGAAGGCAATCAGACGCTTGATTTCGTCATGTCCGAACATGATCGCTTCAAGCATGACTTCTTCAGGCACCTCTTCCGCACCAGCTTCAACCATGTTGATTGCATCCATTGTACCTGCTACAACCAAATGCATATCACTCTTTTCTGTTTCTTCAACAGATGGGTTGATCACAAACTTGCCATCAATCCTTCCCACTGTGACACCAGCGATTGGTCCTCCAAATGGGATATCTGAAACGGATAGAGCTAATGAAGATCCAAACATAGCGGCCATTTCTGATGAACAATCCTGATCCACACTCATGACAATGCTGATTACCTGGACATCGTTGCGGAATCCATCAGGGAATAACGGACGGATTGGACGGTCAATTAATCGGCTCGCAAGAATCGCCTTTTCACTTGGACGTCCTTCACGTTTAATGAATCCGCCTGGAATTTTTCCGACAGCATATAGTCTCTCTTCATAATTGACAGTCAATGGGAAGAAATCTAAATTCTTCGGTTCTTTTGATGCAGTAGCTGTACTTAATACAGCTGTATCTCCGTAACGGACAAGGACTGCACCATTTGCTTGCTTTGCAAGCTGTCCAATTTCGACTGTTAGCTTGCGCCCTGCCCAGTCGAAGGAAAAACTTTGTTTTTCTTGTTCCATGCTTTTTTAGCCCCTCTCTACCACTAAGTACACCCTGGCTCTGCCCGGGTATTTATTTAAAACAGCAAACGCATGTCTTATATAACAAATATACCTTTATAATGAATGATAAAACCATGAACGACCCAACCAGCCTGTTTTATACAGAACTTGTCCAACAGAGAATGGGGCTCCCATGTTAAAATGTCTTTTATGTTATATTATGCTCAAAAAAGGAGCACTTCATATCAATGAATCGTTATGTACACTACAAAAAATTTGCCTAATAAAAAAGCGGGAAAAATCCCGCTTTTACAGACTATCTACGTAGACCAAGCTTGTTGATTAACTCGCGGTAGCGAGCAACGTCCTTGTTACGAAGGTAAGTCAAAAGATTACGACGCTTACCTACCATTTTCAAAAGACCGCGACGTGAGTGGTGGTCCTTCTTATGAACGCGCAAGTGGTCGTTCAAAGTGTTGATTTCTGCAGTAAGGACAGCGATTTGAACTTCTGGAGATCCAGTATCACTTTCGTGAGTCTTGAATTCATTGATAAGTTCGTTTTTACGTACTTTTGAGATTGCCATCCGTATTCACCTCCATTTAATAATCCCCTGTTACCGAGCAAGCGTCGGTGACTCGACTTGCCAAGCAAAGGTTCTTTTTTGATACGTTAATAAGAATACATCTTTTTACGACAAAAAGCAAGTCTAACCCTTGTTTTTTTCAAAGTATAGGAGTGCTTCTTGCTTATCTTTTTCGATTTGGGCAACAAGCTGCTGTATTCCCTCGAATTTTCGTTCACTTCTCAGGCGAAGGTGCCACTCGATTGTTGCGGGTTCACCGTAAATCTCTTTGTTGAAATTGAAGATGTGGACTTCAACAGAAGGTTTGTCCTTTTTTTCCTTGTGGAAGGTTGGTTTATAGCCAACATTGCAGACACCTTCATGCCATGCCCCTTCTACTTGAATCTTTACAGCGTATACTCCAGTTGGCGGGAGAATGTAATGGTCTTCGATGCCTACATTCGCAGTCGGGAAACCAATTGTACGGCCTCGGCGCTCTCCATTTATAACGGTTCCCTTTGTCGTATAAAATCTCCCCAGCAAACCTGGCATTTCATCCACCTTTCCGTCTCTTAAAAAGGAACGGATCAAGGTAGAGCTGACCTTCTCTTCTTCTTGAGTGGAAAGCTTGGATACTACAGTGGAATCAAACTTGCCTCTAGAATGGAACTGGATTGTCTCCATATTCCCTTTCCCCATTTTTCCGTAGGAATAGTCGAATCCTGCTATGACATGTTGAACATTCAAGCCGATGATATATTGATCGACAAATTCCTGAGGCAGCAGACTCGAAAAATCCGTTGAGAAATGAACGACAAATAAGTAGTCCACTCCCATTTCTTCAATAATTCGAGCCTTGTCATCCAATGGTGTTATATATTCCATGTGCTGAACACTCTTGCTAAGGACTACTGAAGGATGAGGGTCAAATGTCATGACCGCACTCTTCAGTCCTTTGGCTGCTGCCTCTTTTCTTGCTTCTTCGATGACCTGCTGGTGGCCTAAGTGGACTCCGTCAAAATAGCCCAATGCCATGGCCATGGGAGGGAAATCTTCTTTTTTATGTTCATGAGGATGTTTTAGCATAATCATTTCCACGATATTGTTCACCTTTTCTGACCCAGCTGCTCTATTAATCAAGACTAATTGTTCACATCGCTCATTTGTACATTAGCACAAATTTTAACCGATCGTCTTATTGATCATTTCTCAAAACTTTATCAGGCTTCATCATCCCTGTTTTTGTAGGATGTGACCTATAGATTGCGAGCGCTTTTCCGTCTTCTGTTACTACGATAATCGGGCCGCTAATCCCCACAAATTCCTCTGGAATCTGCAGCAGCGCCCCATTTTTCACTTTCTCTGCTACTTTATCATTAATGCGATATTTCGGCAAATAAGAAATACCAGCTTCCAATGGTTGCAATGCATCTGCCAGATTGCCTTCTGCAGCCATTTCCTCCAGCTGTTCAAATGTATAGCAATCCTCGATGGTGAAGTCCGCGGATTGTATTCTCACAAGGGATGACATATGCGCTGGATATCCCAGCTTTTCTCCAATCGTCACTGCCAGAGTCCGAATATACGTCCCTTTGCTGCACGATACCCGGAATTTAAAGCTAACCTGTTCACCTTCAAATGATTCTCTGTTATCAAGAAGCTCGATGGCATAAATAATGACCTTTCTAGTAGGCCTTTCAACTTCGATCCCTTGTCTCGCGTATTCATATAGTTTTTTTCCATTTACTTTTACTGCTGAATACATAGGAGGAGTCTGTTCGATTTCACCTGTCAGCGATTGCAGGACCTGTTCGATCTCTTTCCTTGTTATTGTCCTGTCCACTGGCTTTTCTTCAACCTTCTCACCCGATGCATCTTCTGTCGTTGTCGTGAAGCCCAGGGTTACTTCTCCCTCATATGCTTTTCCAGCATCCGTTATGTATTCGGCAATCTTGGTCGCCTTGCCTACACATATAGGCAATACCCCGGTGACATCCGGGTCAAGGGTGCCTGTATGTCCCACCTTCTTCGTTCTTAACAGTTTCCTGAGTTTAAACACACAATCATGTGAAGTCATTCCCGCTGGCTTAAAAAGAGGCAGAATCCCTTCCATTTCATTCACCTTCATTTTCTTATGTATTGATGGTAGCTTATCGAAAAAAATGGATAGACATAATTGTCTATCCATTTTTCATATCAAGATCAATGGTGCTGACATATATGTCAACTCCGGTTAATCATTGTCCTTTTCTTGCGTTTCTTCTCCAGGCTGCTCATCCCTGTGCAACTCATGGATCAATGAATTGATACGATTACCATAAGCCATCGTTTCATCAAACTCAAAGATCAGTTCAGGCGTTTTTCTCAGGCGGATCCTTTGGCCAATTTCTGTCCTGATGAAGCCTTTGGCCTTGGCTAATCCTTTAAGAGTGTCCTCTCTTTGTTGTTCGTCGCCTAAAACAGAGATATAGACCTTTGCCTGTTGAAGGTCCCCAGTAACCTGGACATCTGTTACTGTTACGAAACCTACTCGCGGATCCTTGATTTTGCGGCTGATGATATCGCCTAATTCTTTTTTCATTTGTTCGCCAACACGATTTACTCTATGACCCATTTTCAATCACCTCGTTCTATCAAAGCCATTCTATTTCGGTGATGGTACGTTCGATCTCTGGAAAAGAGTCAATCATTTTCAAGGCATTCTGAAGTTCTCTTTCGGTTGACACCTTCGAAGCTGAAACAGCTGCAACGGCAATTGTCGTCCGCTGCCAAACATCTTGATGATCCACTTCAGAAACCGAAATATTGTACTTCTGCTTCAGCCTTGTGATGATCCGCTGTAGGACAGCTCTTTTTTCCTTTAGAGAATGAGCATCATAGATGATGCATTCACAGGCTGCTAAGCCTACTACCATTAACGTTCCACTTCTTCCATGATATATGCTTCAATAACATCGCCTTCTTTGACGTCATTGAAGTTTTTAATGGTAATACCACACTCATAACCCTGTGCTACTTCCTTTGCATCGTCTTTGAAGCGCTTCAGTGCATCGACTTCACCTTCGAAGATGACGACTCCGTCACGGATCAAACGAACACCGCTGTCACGAGTGATTTTACCGTCGGTCACATATGAACCGGCAATCATGCCAATCTTTGATACCTTGAAGGTCTGGCGTACTTCAGCCTGGCCGATGACCTTTTCGGCATAAACCGGATCAAGCATGCCCTTCATCGCTGATTCGATTTCTTCAATCACTTTGTAAATAATGCGGTGCAGTCTGATATCGACGCTCTCTGACTCTGCAGCGCGCTTCGCGTTATTATCCGGACGGACGTTGAAGCCGATGACGATACCATTAGAAGCTGCCGCAAGTGTGATGTCAGACTCGTTGATCGCACCAACACCAGTGTGAATGATTCTTACATTTACACCTTCCACATCCAGTTTTTGCAATGCTGCTGCAAGTGCTTCAACTGATCCTTGGACGTCGGCTTTAATAATTAGATTTAGGTCTTTCATTTCCCCTTGTTTCATATGTTCAAACAAATTATCGAGGCTTACGCGCGCTTTTTCGCTTCGCTGTGCCTGCAATGCCTGCTGTGAACGCATTTCACCAATCTGACGCGCAGTTTTCTCGTCTTCAAATACGACAAAGCGGTCACCGGCTTGCGGAACATCACTAAGACCAGTAATTTCAACTGGTGCTGATGGACCTGCTTCTTTGACGCGGCGCCCTAAATCATTCACCATTGCACGGACACGGCCGAACGTGTTTCCGACAACGATTGGATCGCCGATTTTCAATGTACCGTTCTGTACTAGCAATGTGGCAACTGAACCACGGCCTTTATCAAGCTGTGCCTCGATAACCGTACCAATTGCGTTCCTGTCAGGATTTGCTTTGTATTCTTCCACTTCACCAACAAGCAGAATCATTTCAAGCAGGCTGTCAATGCCTTCGCCAGTTAGCGCGGAAATTGGAACAAAGATCGTGTCGCCGCCCCATGCTTCTGGAACAAGGCCATACTCTGTCAGTTCCTGCATAACTCGGTCTGGATTCGCTGTCGGTTTGTCCATTTTATTTACCGCTACGATGATCGGAACCTCAGCAGCTTTAGCGTGGTTCAAAGCTTCTACAGTCTGAGGCTTGACACCATCATCAGCAGCTACGACAAGGATAGTGATATCGGTAATCTTTGCACCACGAGCACGCATTGTTGTAAACGCCGCGTGACCAGGAGTATCAAGGAAAGTGATCTTCTTGCCGTTCTCTTCGACCTGGTAAGCACCGATATGCTGAGTGATGCCACCGGCTTCCCCTGCCGTAACCTTCGTATTACGGATTGAATCAAGCAAAGTTGTTTTACCATGGTCAACGTGGCCCATGATTGTGACAACCGATGGTCTTTCAACCAATGATGCTTCATCATCTTCTGTGAAATAAACTTCAAGATCAGTTGTGTCAATCTTGATTTCCTCTTCCACTTCAACACCGTAATCAGTAGCAATCAGTTCGATCGCATCTTTATCGAGGTCCTGGTTGATTGTAGCCATGACACCTAGCATGAAGAGCTTTTTGATAATTTCAGATGGCTCACGGTTCAACTTCTTAGCCAGTTCAGCAACTGTCAATGATTCACTGAAAGTGATTTTTGAAGGAAGCTCTTTGACCTTTTTCGGCTGCTGTTGAGCCGGCTGCTGATTCTGTCTGCCTTTATTCTGGTTTTGCTGGTTTCTGTTCTTATTATTCTGTTTGTTCTTATTGTTGTTTTTATTGAAAGGCTGGGAGTTACCAGGCTTTTTGGCAGCTGCTGAGGTTTTCACCTTTTCAGGAGTTGTAGCACGGCGCTCATCGTCTGAAAAAGCACTGGCTGTTGTCTTCAGCTGAGCTTTTGGCTGTCCCTGGTTGTTTCTTTGCTGGTTTTGGTTTTGGGATTGATTGTGATTCTGGCCCTGATTAGGCTTTTGGCCTTGATTGCGGTTCTGGGCTTGCTTCTGTCCCTGTGAAGCCTTTTGCTGGCTTTGCTGCTGTGGCTTATCTTCTTTCTTGTTATAGACAGCATCAAGCTTCTTCACGGTTTCATCTTCCATAGCAGTCATATGGTTAGAAACCTCAATGTTCATTTCTTTTAATTTTATAATCACGTCTTTACTCGATAAATTATGCTTCTTTGCATATTCATAAACGCGTGTTTTACTCATATTTTCACCCCCGCTAGAATTAATCGAGCAACGTCAACAGTTTTTTTGCAAAACCCTCGTCCAACAGGGCTACTACAACACGTGCTTCCTTGCCGATCGCCTGGCCAAGCTGGTGCCGGTCCGGGACCACTTTATAAGGTACATTATAGGATTTGCACTTGTCGGTAATCTTCTTTGTAGTATTTGCGGATGCATCCGCAGAAAGCAAAATGAGTTTCGCCTTCCCGCTTCTGATTTCTTTGACGGAAAGCTCTTCCCCTGAGATGATTTTCCGTGCTCGATTGGCTAAGCCAAGCAATGACATCCATTGATTTGAGTTCATCAGGATAGTCTGCTCTCCTTTTCGATGAGATCATTCAGCTCATCGTATATTGCATCGTCCACTTGTGTGTCAAGCTGTCTGGACAATATATTTCGTTTCTTTGCTAATTGCACTGCTTCTTTATCTTTAGAAAGATAAGCGCCACGGCCCGATTTCTTGCCTGTCAGGTCAATGGAAACTTCTCCTTCCTTTGAGCGAACGATGCGAACTAGTTCTTTCTTCGGTCTCATTTCACCGGTTGCGACACATTTTCGCATAGGAACCTTTTTACGGCTGTTCACGATCATTCACCTCACATTAATCGATGTCTTCATCTTCAAAATCGTCGTCTGCAGTCAAAAGCGGCTCATTGTCACGAGGGTAAATCCCGGACTCCCTTGCGTCAGTCTCTGCTTTGATATCAATCTTCCAGCCAGTCAGCTTGGCAGCAAGACGAGCATTTTGTCCGCGCTTACCGATTGCAAGCGACAGCTGATAATCAGGTACGATAACGGTAGTCGCTTTTTCTTCTTCATTGACAATGACATCCAAAACCTTCGATGGGCTCAATGCATTGGCAACAAATACAACTGGGTCTTCAGACCATTTCACAATATCGATTTTTTCACCCTTAAGTTCATTGACGACAGCCTGGACACGAGTTCCACGTGGGCCGACACATGAACCAACCGGATCTACTTCCGGATTATCTGAGTGAACAGAAATCTTCGAACGGTCGCCTGCTTCGCGCGCAACTGATTTAATTTCAACTGTTCCATCATAGATTTCAGGAACTTCAATCTCAAATAGTCTCTTTAACAGTCCCGGATGGGTTCTGGAAACGAAGATTTGTGGACCTTTAGTGGTTTTTTCAACCTTGGTGATGAATACTTTGATGCGGTCGTGAGGCTTGTAGTGCTCGTTCGGCATCTGTTCATTCGCTGGCAGGATCGCCTCGATTTTGCCAAGGCTTACATAGATGAACTTAGGATCCTGGCGCTGAACGATACCTGTCATGATATCTTCTTCACGATCGATGAACTCAGAATAGATGATTCCTCTTTCTGCTTCACGGACACGCTGAGTCACTACCTGCTTGGCAGTCTGGGCAGCTATCCTTCCGAAATCCTTAGGCGTAACTTCCAGTTCAACGACATCTTCAACCACGTAGTTCGGATTGATCTTTTGTGCATCTTCTAATGAGATTTCCAGACGTGGATCGAATACTTCGTCAACAACTTCCTTCCTTGCAAAAACGCGCATTGAACCATTTCCAAGATTCAAATCGATACGTACGTTTTGTGCCTGGTTAAAGTTGCGGCGGTATGCAGAAATCAACGCTGCTTCGATCGCATCAATTAAGATGTCCCTCGAAATTCCTTTTTCTTTTTCAAGAATCGTAAGAGCATCCAACAATTCGCTGCTCATGAGATATAAATCCCCCTTTTTTACTACCCTACTTTGTAAGGCTCTTTTCGAAACTCTGCCCTTTGACCGCCAGTTCACACCGAAACGTTTTCACCTTCCTGTGAAGGATGCACACGTTTTAGCGTTTAGAACTTTTGCTTAAAAAAGAAGGGTTCGAAACGATCCTTTAATTATTAACTGCAGATATTTTCTGGACAGATTATGAAAAAGTGACTGCAAGCCTCGCGCTGGCAACCTTATCAAATGGGATGACAACTGTCTTCTTGCGAGTTTTGATCTTCATTTCAACAGTGACGGTTTCCCCGTTGTATTCAGTCAAGATCCCTTCGAAAGCCTTTTCACCATCAATTGGTTCATAGGTTTTGATGAAGACATTCTTGCCGATTGCTTTTTGATAATCCTTCTCCTTTTTCAGCGGGCGTTCTGCACCTGGTGAGGAGACTTCCAAAAAGTAGTTATGCGGGATTGGGTCAATGGCATCGAGCTTTTCGCTAAGGCGCTCACTGACGATGCCGCATTCTTCGATATCAATTCCGCTGTCCTTATCAATGTATACGCGCAGGAACCAGTTCTTTCCTTCTTTGACATATTCGATGTCTACTAATTCTAGTTCGTTTTCATTTAAGATGGGAGTTACTAGCTCTTCCACAACTTCGGTAATCTTGCTCATAAAATCCCTCCTTTGACACAACCTCATGACTTAATCACTATTTGGTTTTTATCCCCGTAAAAGTGCCTAACAAACAAGAAAGAGCGGGTTGCCCCACTCTCATCTGCCAGAGATATCCTTAGTATTTCCAATAAAAATATAACATAACCAGATATTTATTGCAAACAAACGGCAGTTATGGCGTGCCTATCCAGTAGTTTTTTAAAAAACTCAATTAAAATAATGACAACTGGTTCTGGTCAGGCATGCCTTCCAGGCAGCCATGGTTATCGAGGTATTCCAGAATTGTCTTGGAAATCTTGCCTCGCTGCTGAAGATCTTCTTTGGAAAGGAATTCTCCTTCTTCACGTGCTTTAACGATATTTATTGCCGCGTTCGTTCCGAGTCCAGGAATCGCATTGAATGGCGGGATGAGCTTATCGCCTTCGATAATGAACTCTGACGCACTCGATTTGTATAGATCTACCTTTGCAAATCCAAATCCTCGCTCACACATTTCCAGCGCGAGTTCCATTACGGTCATCAAGTTCTTCTCTTTTGTCGACGCCTCCAGACCCTTGGCATTGATTTCTTCAATCACTGCCCGGATGCTTTCGGAGCCGCGAACCATTGCATCGACATCGAAGTCATCTGCTCTGACCGTGAAATAGGCTGCATAATACATGAGCGGATGGTGCACTTTGAAATAAGCAATCCTCACGGCCATTAAAACATAAGCTGCGGCGTGAGCTTTAGGGAACATGTACTTGATTTTTTTACAAGAATCGATATACCATTCAGGCACTTTATTCTTGCGCATTTCCTCTTCCATTTCATCCGACAGCCCTTTTCCTTTACGGACCGATTCCATGATTTTAAACGCGAATGCCGGCTCTAACCCCTGGTAAATCAGGTAGACCATGATATCATCACGGCAGCCGATAACTTCGCTGAGGTTACAGATATTGTTATGGATCAATTCCTGGGCATTACCGAGCCAAACGTCCGTACCGTGGGACAGACCTGAGATCTGTACCAGCTCCGAGAAGGTCGTCGGCTTTGTATCCTCAAGCATCTGGCGAACAAAGCGCGTACCGAATTCAGGGATTCCCAAAGATCCCGTCTTTGACATGATTTGTTGTTCAGTCACCCCGAGCGACTCTGTTCCGCTGAAAATCTTCATCACTTCAGGGTCATCAGTCGGGATGGTCTTAGGATCAATCCCGCTTAAATCCTGAAGCATCCTGATAACAGTCGGGTCATCGTGCCCGAGAATATCCAGTTTCAACAAGTTATCATGAATCGAATGGAAATCAAAGTGAGTTGTTTTCCATTCGGACGTGCTGCTGTCTGCAGGGAACTGGATTGGCGAAAAATCAAAAATGTCCATGTAATCAGGAACAACAATGATTCCCCCCGGGTGCTGTCCAGTCGTCCTTTTTACACCGGTACAGCCAGATGCAAGACGGTCAATTTCCGCTCCGCGAAGCTGCAAGTTATTATCGCCCTGGTAGCCTTTTACATAACCATAAGCCGTCTTATCCGCAACGGTACCTATTGTACCTGCACGATAAACATAATCCTCACCAAACAGGACTTTCGTATAGTTATGGGCACGAGGCTGGTATTCACCCGAGAAGTTCAAGTCGATATCGGGTACCTTGTCCCCTTTGAAACCAAGGAAGGTTTCAAACGGTATGTCATGGCCGTCTTTTTTATATTTGATTCCGCAATCCGGGCAATCCTTATCTGGAAGGTCAAAACCTGAACCGACTGACCCATCATTGAAGAACTCAGATTTCTTGCACTTAGGGCATACATAATGCGGCGGCAGTGGATTAACTTCGGTGATCTCCGTCATCGTCGCTACGAAAGAAGATCCGACCGATCCACGCGACCCTACCAGATAGCCATCATCCAGAGACTTTTTAACAAGTTTATGAGAAATCAAATAGATAACGGCAAATCCATTGTCAATGATACTCTTCAATTCTTTTTCAAGACGGGCCTCAACGATTTCAGGAAGGTCATCCCCATAGATGCTGCGGGCCATTCCATAGCTCATGCTGCGCATTTCTTCATCTGCGCCCTCGATTTTCGGCGTGTAAAGATCGTCTTTGATCGGCTTGATGACATCGATCATGTCTGCGATCTTATTTGTATTTTCAACAACAATCTCTTTCGCCTTTGCCTCTCCTAAAAACTTAAAAGCATCCAGCATTTCATTCGTTGTCCTGAAGTGCACGTCAGGAAGCTGATGGCGATTTAGCGGGTTAGCTCCACCCTGGGAATTAATAAGGATTTTCCGATAGATTTTATCATTTTCATTTAAGTAATGAACATTCCCGGTCGCTACTACCGGCAAGTCCAATTTCTCCCCTAGCTTGACGATATTGTTAATGATATCTTCAAGTGCTTTCTGGTCCCGCACTAATTCAAGCTCAAGCAGGTGGGCATAAACAGCTTTCGGATGGACCTCAAGGTAATCATAAAACTGTGCTGCTTCTTCGACCTCTTCAGGCCCTTTTTGCATCATGCCTTCAAAAACTTCACCCTTGTCACATGCGGAACCTATAAGGATCCCTTCACGGTGCTTATTCAGAACGGATCGAGGAATCCTCGGCACTCTGTAAAAGTAATCAATATGAGAAATCGATACAAGTTTGAAGATGTTTTTCATGCCGACTTCGTTTTTAGCCAGCAAAGTAGCATGATATGGGCGCGCTCTCTGGAATGCTTTTCCTTGCCCCATATTGTCATTAAGCTGATCGTGGTATTCCAGTCCTTTTTCGGCTGCATCCTTGAGCATTTTCAGCAATAGATAGCCGGTAGCTTCAGCATCATAGATTGCACGGTGATGCTGAGTCAGTTCAATATCGAATTTTTTCGCCAAGGTATTCAATCTATGGTTTTTCATATCAGGATACAGAAAACGGCCAAGCTCCAATGTATCGATAACCGGGTTTGGCGATTTCCCCAATCCAATCTTTTTATAGCCGACGTTCAGGAAGCCCATATCGAATGATGCGTTGTGGGCAACCAGGACGCTGTCGCCTGTCCATTCATGGAACTTTTGCAGTACTTCACTTACTTCCGGTGCATTGCGGACCATATCATCGGTAATACCGGTAAGGTTGATGGTTGTCGCTGATAAACGGTGATGCGGATTTGCGAATGACTCAAACCGGTCGATGATTTCACCGCCGCGGATTTTGACCGCAGCCAATTCAATGATTGTATCGTATACGGCGGACAGCCCTGTTGTTTCTACGTCGAATACGACATACGTGTCGTCTGCAAGCACTCTGTGCGCGTCGTTGTAAGCAATCGGCACCCCATCATCAACAAGGTTAATTTCCACACCGTAAAGGATCTTGATGTCATTTTTCTTTCCCGCCCCGAATGCTTCAGGGTAGGATTGCACAACTGCATGATCAGTGATGGCCACGGCTTTGTGGCCCCACTTAGCTGCCTGGCTTACCAGTGCGCTGACAGGTGATACCGCGTCCATCTGGCTCATTGGTGTATGAAGGTGAAGCTCGACTCTTTTTTCGCCTTCTGGCGCAGAATCGATTCTTCCTTTAGGTTTGATTTCGTTCACGTCATTTCCTATCATGACAAGATCGCGGACAAAGGTGTCATTCTGGATGCTTCCTCTTACCTTTAGCCACATCCCTTTTGTGATGCGCTGGTAAATTGCCGCGTCTTCTTTATCACGAGAGAACATTTTTACCATGATGGAGCTTGTATAGTCCGTAATCTTGAAGGTCAAAAGCGTCCTGCCGCTGCGAAGCTCTTTTGTTTCGGCAAAGAATACAAAGCCCTCAACTGCTACACGGCGCTCTTCATCAACGATGTCTTCAAGCTTGCGGAAGTCAGCATCATCCTTAATCGTAAGCCCGATGTTAACAGGACCATCCTGCGGCACTCCATCTCCCTTGGCTTGTTCTGCTTCCTTTTTCTGCATTTCGATCATCGCCATCAAACCGCGTTCCTGGTCTTCCTTCTCTTTAGCCTTCATGAATTTTTCGTATTCATCTGAAGAACTTTCTTCACTTACAATCGTATCAATCGTCAGTAAAGGGAATCCGAAACTCTGGTAAATCTCCGCGATCATGCCGCCATATTTACGCTTAAGCGCAAGTCCTTCAGCTTCATTCCTTGCTGTTAAAACAAGTTTTGTTCCCTGGACTTGCGGAACTTGCTCATTCAGGAGCTTCAACAACGGAGGGGCGATTCCATCTATTTCTTTAATGCATGACTTCCAGTAATCAAGGATTTCCTGGTCACTGATTGCCTGTTCAAGTACTTTTACCGAGTATGATATTTTCGCAATATGCGAGAAAGTCTGTTCCAGCTTGCCAATGAATGTGTTATACAGATGACAAGGAATGATTTTTTCAAACTGGAAAAAGAAATGCCATTTCCTTGCCTGTTTCTCAATCACTACCCTATCGATTTCAGCGTTTTGAAAATGAGTGACAATTGCATCTTCTGTTAGCTGCAGCTGCTGCAGCAGGAGCTGAAACCTTTCTTTTTTCCCTGAAGAAAGATCACCCATGGTTATTTCTCTCCCATCTGAAAAGCTTAAATTCTATCTATCAGGCGAATTTGCCCGTTTAAAAACAACTCTAGTTGGATGTTATGGTGTTTAATAGCAAAGGTAATTATAACATAAAATGCTAGTACCGTTACCTGTGTTTGATATTACCATTTCGATTAATCAACAAAAATATCTTTTATCTAGACCGTAAACAAACTCAGCAATCATTAAGCTCTTGATTTGCTAATTTAAGCAGTGAAGAGCAGGGGAATGTGTCCTTATGGGGAGTGAAAATGATGCACAAGAGCATGTATAGATGCTTAATTTACCCTTATCTGGAGCAAAGGGGAGGCATAAAGGGTACGTTTATACCGTATAGGGAGTGAAGAGGAGGCATAAGGGTACGTTTTGCAGGGGAAGTATATCTGCAATTGGGGTTTCACATACTGGAAAAATTATTCTCTTATACATGACTGATAATTTCTTAAAACAAGCTAATATTTTCTTAAATATCTGCATTAATCTCTCAAAGCAGAGCGATAATTTATCAAAAAGCCACTATAATTGCGTCCTCTTCCAATTATCAGGGAAATACCATCTCTTTGGAATGAAGTTTTCCGCGAATAACTAAAAAAAGCGGACCCTGATAAAGGATCCGCCATCTGATTATAGTTCTTGCAAAATATTTTTCAAGACTCCTGCTAAGTCGTCTTTTTGCACTTCTTGCATTTCGCCGTTTTTACGGACTTTCACTTCGACGATTCCTTCGCTTGCTTTCTTGCCGACTGTAACCCTTACAGGTAAACCAATCAAGTCTGAATCCGCGAATTTGACTCCAGGTCTTTCCTGACGATCATCAAGAAGTACTTCCATTCCTGCAGCCTGCAGGCTGGAGTATAACTCTTGTGCTAATTCTGCCTGGGCGCTGTCCTTCATGTTCACTGCAATAAGATGGACATCGAACGGTGAGATATTGGTTGGCCATACGAGGCCGTTTTCATCATTGAATTGTTCTGCTACTGCAGCCATTGTACGGGAAACACCAATTCCGTAGCAGCCCATGATCATTGGCTTTGTTCTTCCATTCTCATCAAGAATCTCTGCATTCATTGCCTCACTGTATCTCGTGCCAAGCTTGAATACATGTCCTACCTCAATGCCTTTGGCGAAAACAATTGTTCCCTGGCCATCCGGAGATGGATCTCCCTCTTGAATGAAGCGCAGGTCGGTAAAGGCTGCAACCTTGAAGTCACGTTCAGGATTAACATTTGTATAATGATAATCTTCTTCATTTGCTCCGCAGACACCATTTACGATAGCCTGTATAGCATTGTCAGCGATTACCTCGACACTTTCTACTCCGACCGGTCCTAATGAGCCTACTGAGCAGCCAAGAACCTCTCTTGTTGTCGCTGTGTCGGCAAGCTCAACAACAGAAGCCTCAAAGTAATTTTTCAATTTGATATCGTTCACATCATGGTCACCCCGGACTAAAACAAGGACATAGCGATCATCCACTTTGAAAAGGAGAGACTTGATGCAATCTTTTGCTTCAACATTAAGGAAGGAAGATACTTCATCGATTGTCTTCTTGTTTTCAGTGTGTACTTTTTCAAGTTCCTTAACTGGTTCGCTGCTCTTCTCATAAACAGCTGTTACTGGTGCCATTTCAATATTCGCTGCAAATTCAGATGTATCGGAATAGGCAATTGTATCTTCTCCGATATCTGAAAGGACCATGAATTCATGTGTATCCTTTCCTCCCATTGCTCCTGAATCGGCAATAACTGCACGGAAGTTCAATCCACAGCGTCTGAATACGTTCGAATAAGCCTGGAAAATACGCTCATACACCTCATCAAGACTCTCTTGTGTTGCATGGAAGGAGTAGGCATCCTTCATGATGAATTCACGGCCGCGTAATAGTCCGAATCTTGGACGTTTTTCATCACGGAATTTAGTCTGGATCTGATAAAGTGTCAGTGGAAGACGCTTATAAGATTTCACTTCATCACGCACAAGGCTTGTGATCACCTCTTCATGTGTCGCGCCAAGCGCAAACTCCCGGTCATGCCTGTCCTTTAGTCTCATAAGTTCTGGGCCATAGGAATACCAGCGGCCAGATTCCTGCCATAGTTCAGCTTGCTGCAGCGCTGGCATGAATAGCTCAGCTGCACCTGCGTTATTCATTTCTTCCCTGATGATGGCCTCTACTTTTTGCAGGACCTTGCGCCCTAAAGGCATGTATGTATAAACACCGCTCGCGGTTTGGCGGATGAATCCAGCTCTGAGCAAAAGCTGATGGCTTTTGACTTCTGCATCTGATGGTACTTCTCTTAAAGTAGGAATAAGCGACATACTTTGCTTCATTGATTAACACCTCATTAGGATAAGTTCATGTTTTTAAAAATTTTCCTGCCCGATGGAGACCGGGCAGGAAGTTATATGTTACAGGAAGAATCTTTGAATATCATTCCAGGTAACCACCAGCATCAGCAGCATTAACAAAGCGAAGCCGATGAAGTGGACCATTCCTTCTTTTTGCTTATCGATTGGCTTGCCTCTCAGCGCTTCCACTGCAAAGAAGGTCAGCCTGCCGCCATCCAGTGCCGGGAATGGAAGCAGGTTCATGATTCCCAGGTTGATACTCAGGATTGCCGCCCATTTCATTAGATAGAAGATGCCGGATTTAGCAACCGTGTCAGTTGAGACATAAATACCCACAGGTCCCGATAAGGCATCGATTGAGAATTGGCCGGTCAGCAATTTCCCTAGCATGCTGAAAATTTCTTTTGTCCAGAAGTAAGTTTCCTTCACACCATAGGATATCGATTTCAATGGCGACTTTTCTACCGGGCTGTAGACGCCGATCAATCCGATTTTTTCCCCTTCAACATCCTTTACTTCAGGTGTAACAGGCATCTCAATGTTTTGTCCTTCACGAACAATTGAGAAATCCAATTCATTCCCAGGATTCTTGCGGATGATTTCAACCACATCCTGCCAGCTTGATACCTCTGAGCCTTCAATGCTGTTAATGACGTCACCCTCTTGCAGACCTGCCTTAAGGGCACTGCCATCCGGGGTCAACTTTCCTAAAATGGGTTCGTTAGACGGGATCCCCTGAAAAATGGCCAGGATGATGAAAATAACCATTGCAAGGAGGAAGTTCATCATTGGTCCAGCAAAGATAGCCATCGTACGCTGCCCAAGCGTTTTTGATCCGAACTGTCTGTCAAATGGAGCAATTTGTGTTTCTACTCCATTCTCTACAAGCACCGCTGATTTACTGATAGGGAAAGAGGCCAGCTGGCTGTCATCCTCCCCTTCTTCATAACCTTTAATATAAAGGTCGCGTTCGATATCGGCTCTTTCCACTTCGATAATTCTTGCGTCTGGATACTTTTCCTTATTATTCAGAATGATTTTATGAACTTCTTCACTGTTATTAAAAAGCAAACCTACTCTATGCCCTGGCTTGATCTCAATCATTTCCGGATCTTCGCCAGCCATTCTGACAAACCCGCCGATAGGCAGGAGGCGGATGGTATAAGTCGTTTCATTTTTCTTGAATGAAAAGACTTTTGGACCGAATCCAATTGCAAATTCACGGCAGAGGATCCCTGCACGTTTGGCGAAAATCAAGTGCCCAAGTTCATGGAAGAACACAAGGGCGCCAAAAATGACGATAAAGGCAATAACTGTATTCAAATTTTCTAACCACCTTTTAATAGGATAAGAATCCACTATAGAGACTTAAATTATAGTAGTGACTTTACATACCTTCTTGTCTCTTTGTCAACCTCTTGAATCGTTTCAAGGTCAGGTCCTTCTATGATGTTATGGTTTTCCATTGCTTTCTCTATCAAGTCTTCAATTTGGAGGAAAGTGATTCTGTCATCCAAAAAGGCGGCTACTGCTGCTTCATTAGCGGCATTCATGACCGCCGGCAAAGTGCCGCCCGCCCGGCCAGCATCATAAGCAAACTTCAGGCAGCGAAAACGGTTAAAGTCCATTTCCGAAAAGTGGAGCTGCCCAATTTCCGCCAGGTTCAATCTTTTCCCCGATACTAACGGCAGCCTGTCTGGATATGTAAGGGCGTATTGAATGGGCACTTTCATATCTGGTGTTCCCAGTTGAGCCATAATACTTGTGTCATGGAACTCTACCATCGAATGAATGATGCTCTCACGATGGAGAAGCACAGATATATCGTCATAAGGAAGTGAGAAAAGCCAATGAGCTTCAATGACTTCCAGACCCTTATTCATCATCGTAGCGGAATCGATCGTGATTTTTGCTCCCATCGACCAGTTTGGATGGTTCAATGCATCTGCTTTCGTCACACCTTGCAGTTCATCTCTTTTCCGGTCTCTGAAGCTTCCGCCTGATGCCGTTAGGATCAATCTCTCGATATTTTTTTCCCTTTCGCCTTGCAAGGCCTGAAAAATCGCCGAATGCTCGCTGTCAACAGGAAGGATCGGCACATTATGGCGTTTTGCCTCAGCCATAACAATATGGCCTGCGGTTACAAGCGTTTCCTTATTGGCAATCGCAATCGTTTTTCCTGATTTAATTGCCTCCAATGTCGGCCCTAAACCAACACTTCCGAGTACTGCATTCACAAGAATATCTGCCTTTTGAAAAACGGCTACTTCTTCGAGGCCTTCTTGTCCAAATACAATCTTCATCTGTGGAAACTCTGATTTTAGCTTTTCAGCATCGTCTTTCTCCTGTACAGAAACAAGTTCTGGCAAAAATTCAGATATGATTTTCCTGGTAAGTTCCATGTTCCTGCCAGAAGACATCGATACTAGCTTGAACTCTTCAGGATGCTCCCTGATTACATCGAGAGTTTGGATCCCAATTGATCCTGTTGCTCCCAACAAGCTGATTCTTTTCACAAATTTCACTCCTAATATCTCCAACGGGAAACGGTGCACCCGGTATTATCAAAATTAATTGGTTGCTGTCTCTTTTTCACCGTGAAAATCAAGACATTATAACAAATGGAACAGATGGATTAATGGCCAGACAAACAGCAAGCTGTCAAAGCGGTCAAGCATGCCTCCGTGGCCTGGAAGGATATTGCCTGAGTCCTTCACATTGTAATGTCGCTTCAGAGCTGACTCAACAAGATCACCAATCTGGCCAAATACTGATAAAAAGGCTGTCGCTATCAGCAGTATCAGTGTCGGGGTCTTCATATCACCAAACAAACTGAACAGTGCAGCAACAATGAGTGCAGATACTACACCGCCAAAGAAGCCTTCTGTTGTCTTGTTAGGACTGATTTCAGGCCATAGCTTATTTTTGCCAATTGCACGTCCGATAAAATAGGCTCCTGAATCGGTTGCCCATATAATGAATAGTGAGTAAAACACATAGATCAGACTTTCTTCCCTTGTTTCAATGAAGAAATAAAAACCGAGCCCGACATAAAGTGTTGACAGGATTGAAAAGCCAACATCCTCAAAAGTGAAGCGATTCTTTGTTATGACAGTATACGTCAGAAATAAAAGCACTCCAAGGAAGAAAAGCTCTAGTTTTGTATAATTTAATTCATCAACGAGATTGCTGTATTGTTCAGGAATAAGGAAAATCCATAATAACAGCAATGAAAGAATTCCCGGAACGGAAAGAAGCTTTATATGCTTCATCTTCAATGCTTCGTACAATGCTACGGATGCTATAAGATACACCATTGCGATAAATGGCAAGCCTCCGAAAATAACGATTGGAAGAAAAACAGCTGCTGCTATGACTGCTGTAATGATTCTTTGCTTCATCTATTAATTCACACCTTTTTTATACTCCTCCAAAACGCCGCTGCCGGCCCTGGAATGCTTCAATTGCTTCGACAAAGTGTTCTTCATTGAAGTCCGGCCACAAAACATCAGTAAACCAGAACTCCGTGTATGCTAGCTGCCAAAGCATAAAATTGCTTAAGCGGATTTCTCCACTTGTCCGGATCAACAAGTCGGGGTCATCCAGATCTTTTGTCATCAAGTAAGATGAAAAGACTTCTTCAGTTAACTCACTTTCTGACATCTTTCCATTTTTTACATCATCCATGACTCTTTTGACTCCATCAATGATTTCTGCGCGGCTTCCATAGTTAAGGGCAAAATTCAATACAAGACCTGTATTATCCTTCGTGTCTTCCATTGCTTTTCCGACAGCCCTTTTGGTATGCTCAGGAAGTTTATCCATATAACCAATCATTTCGACACGGACATTTTCTTCGATCAATTCAGGGAGGAAGGTGCCTAGGAATTCTTCAGGCAGCTTCATCAGGAAATCAACTTCCATTTTCGGCCTTTTCCAGTTTTCAGTAGAAAAAGCATAAACAGTTAGCGTTTTGACACCAAGCTCGTTGGCCAGCTTGGTTATTTTGCGGACAACCTTCATGCCTTCATGATGGCCAGCAACCCGGGGCAAAGCACGCTTTTTAGCCCAGCGTCCGTTACCATCCATAATAATGGCAACATGAGAAGGAACTTCGTGATCTTTAATTTGAAGTATGCGATCTCGGAAACTGGCAGGATTTTGATCCTTCTTCCACGGATTCATTTTATTTAACATTGTGACAGCTCCCCCAAAAGATTATCTTTAGCTCCAATGAGTCATTGATCCCGGCTGACTGTACCAGGGATCGGTTTGGCGCTGAAGCTGGACTGCTCATTAAAAGCGATAGAGTAATCCTTTTCTTCTCTCTTTCAATTCCATATGCCACTATCATACCAAAAAAGAAAAAAGATATCTCTATAAACGGATGGTCTCACATGAATATTCTACAATTCCAGCCTGCCCCTGAACAGAAGGAGCCTTATATACAGATTATGTGGTTCGGAAGTAAAACAGAATAATACAGCCAATATTATTATATTCTATCATTCATGGTGTTTTCGTAAACTTATTGTTTTTATATCTTTTAGTTCACCGGTATATGTATAGAGAAAAAACCCCCTGGAAAACAGAGGGTTTTCGATGTTGCTGCAAAGGCAGTGATTACACTTCCATAATTTCTTTTTCTTTGTCTTTTGTAATTTGATCGACTTTAGCGATATGATCGTCTGTAAGCTTTTGGATATCATCTGAATATCCACGAAGGTCATCTTCTGTGATTTCCCCATTCTTTTCAAGCTTTTTAAGATCTTCGTTTCCATCGCGGCGAATATTGCGGATAGCGATTTTTGCTTCTTCAGCTTCCTTTTTAACCAGCTTTGCAAGTTCCTTGCGTCGCTCCTCCGTCAGCTGTGGAATTGCGATCCTTATGATTGATCCATCATTTGAAGGGTTCAAACCAAGATCAGATTTAAGGATTGCTTTTTCGATTTCACCAAGGATTGACTTATCATATGGCTGGATGACCAAAAGACGAGCTTCAGGAACTGAGATACCAGCAAGTTGATTGACTGGAGTTGGCGCTCCATAGTAGTCGACCTGGATTCTGTCTAATAGAGATGCGCTAGCCCTCCCTGCTCGGATGCTCGCAAGTTCGCGAGTGTAAGCTTGGATCGCTTTTGACATTCTTTCTTTTGCGTTAGCAATGGCTTGTTTTGGCATTAGTTTTTCCCCCTCACTGTTGTTCCGATTGTTTCGCCCATAACGGCTCGTTTAATGTTACCTTTTTCCATGATTGAGAATACAATCAACGGGATATCATTGTCCATACACAAGGATGAAGCTGTTGAGTCCATGACAGCCAGACCTTCCTTGAGCACATCCAGGTATGAAAGTTCTTCATATTTAGTTGCGTTCTTGTCAACTCGAGGATCAGCTGAGTATACGCCATCTACGTTATTCTTAGCCATAAGGATCACATCTGCTTCGATCTCAGCAGCGCGCAAGGCAGCTGTTGTGTCCGTTGAGAAGTACGGATTTCCTGTTCCTGCTGCAAAAATGACCACGCGCTTTTTCTCCAGGTGCCTGATTGCCCTTCTTCTTATGTATGGCTCCGCTACCTGACGCATTTCGATGGAAGTTTGAACCCTTGTCTCGATTCCCGCCTGTTCAAGGCTGTCTTGCAATGACAGGGAATTCATGACGGTAGCGAGCATGCCCATATAGTCTGCCGTCGCTCTGTCCATTCCCATTTCTTCACCGATTTTGCCTCTCCAGATGTTTCCTCCGCCTACTACAACAGCGACCTCGACATCCAGTTCAGCAATCTCCTTCACCTGGTCTGCAACATTTTTGATTACCGACGGATTGATGCCAAATCCTTGTTCTCCGGCTAATGCTTCTCCACTTAACTTTAAAACAACTCTTTTGTATTTAGGGCTCGTCATAGGGTACCTCCATATGTAATTTCAGGCTTACTCCAGCATACTTGCTGACAGTATAGCCTATTTAAAGCTATGTCCAAAAACAGGGAACACTGGAGTGTTCCCTGCAATTACATAGGCTAGTAAAAATTATTTCTTGTTAACTTGGTTCATTACTTCTTCAGCAAAGTTATCTTCACGCTTTTCGATGCCTTCGCCTACTTCGTAACGAGTGAACCCGCGAAGTGTTGCGCCTTTTGATTCAACGAACTGGCGTACTTTTTGGTCAGGATTCTTAACGAATGCCTGGTCAAGAACACATACATCTTCAAAATATTTGCTTAGGCGGCCTTCAACCATTTTAGCAACGATATTTTCAGGCTTGCCTTCGTTAAGAGCTTGCTGTGTAAGGATTTGACGCTCGTGTTCAACTTCTTCCTGAGAAACTTCATCACGAGAAACATATTTAGGATTCAATGCAGCGATGTGCATGGAAACGTCTTTAGCAGCTGCTTCGTCTGTAGTTCCTTCAAGAACAGATAGTACGCCAATGCGGCCGCCCATGTGAAGGTAAGCACCGAATGCATCGCTGTCAGTTTTAGTTTTCACTTCAAAGCGGCGAAGGGAAAGCTTCTCACCGATTTTAGCGATTGCATTGTTGATGCGAGTTTCAACAGTTTCGCCATTTTCCATTGTTTGAGCGTTAGCTTCTTCAACAGATGCAGGCTTGTTCTTAAGAAGGTGCTCAGCGATTTCCTTAACAAGAACCTGGAAGCCTTCGTTCTTTGCTACGAAGTCTGTCTCAGAGTTCACTTCAAGGATTACAGCTTCATTTCCTTCTGCAAGGATGTAAGTTGTACCTTCAGCAGCGATACGGTCAGCTTTTTTCGCAGCTTTAGCGATTCCTTTTTCACGTAGGAAATCGATCGCCTGGTCCATATCACCATTTGTTTCCTGAAGTGCTTTTTTGCAATCCATCATACCCGCGCCAGTTTTTTCGCGCAATTCTTTAACCATTTGTGCAGTAATTGCCATAATGAAATTCCTCCTAAAATCTCGGTTATATGTAACTATACTTTATTTTAACTTGATTTCGCCAATATAAACCCAACCTGAAGCTATATCGAATATAAGTCTTAAAAAAAGGTGATAAAGGGTGCTTCCCTATATCACCTTATTTTAAATTAAGCTTCTACAGCTTCTGTAGTTTCTTCGCCTTGCTTAGCTTCGATAATAGCATCAGCCATTTTAGATGTAAGCAATTTAACAGCGCGGATCGCGTCGTCGTTCGCAGGGATAACTACGTCGATTTCGTCTGGATCACAGTTTGTATCAACAATTCCTACGATAGGAATGTTCAATTTGCGTGCTTCAGCAACAGCGATGCGCTCTTTGCGTGGGTCAATGATGAATAGAGCATCAGGAAGGCCCTTCATGTCCTTGATTCCGCCTAAGAACTTTTCTAAACGCTCTTGTTCTTTCTTCAATTGAACTACTTCTTTCTTAGGAAGCACTTCAAATGTGCCATCTTCAGACATTCTTTCAATGTCCTTAAGGCGAGCGATACGCTTTTGGATTGTTTCAAAGTTTGTTAATGTGCCACCCAACCAGCGTTGGTTCACATAGTACATACCAGAACGAGCTGCTTCTTCTTTAACAGAATCTTGAGCTTGTTTCTTAGTACCTACGAAAAGAACAGTACCGCCGTTAACAGCTAGTTCCTTCACATAGTTGTACGCTTCTTCAACCTTCTTAACAGTCTTTTGAAGGTCGATGATGTAGATGCCGTTACGCTCAGTGAAGATGTATTTCTTCATCTTAGGGTTCCAACGGCGAGTCTGGTGACCGAAGTGTACACCAGCTTCAAGCAGTTGCTTCATAGAAATTACTGACATTGTGTTTCCTCCTAATGGTTTTGATTTCCTCCGTCCATCTCATCTTCAGCCAGGAACTGCCTTTGCAGCACCATCTGGCCAAATCAATGAACGTGTGTATTAACACCATGAGATAATATAGCATAAATAAAACTGACATTCAAGCTATTCTTGCGTATTTTGCCGAAATTTAAGTAAAAGTTCTATTTCTGTTTTCCCTTTATCCAATTTCCTGGCAATTTCTTCAATCGTCATCCCTTGATTTTTCATATGAAGAACCTGATCAAAAAGACTTGATTGTATAAATTCTTCTTTATCCTCCTCTGGAACTACTTCAGTCAACTCGACACCAGTATCAGGTACAGATGAGGTTTGTTCCCTATTTTGCTGATAAGCCTTCCTGGCAGCGTGGTAGGAAATACCTTTGCCTAGCCGCTGTTGAATATCATTGCTATTATCAGCATCTGATTCCGGCTTTTCAACTGCTGTTTTGATTCGAACGTCTTTTTTTTCAGAGGCGTCAGCAGCGGCCATTTTAATTGAAGGTTGCTCCTGAGTATTGGTTTCAGCCATCAATTGAATAAATTTATCATTTTCTTCTTTCAATTCAAAAAGGTAAGCTGAAAAGATCTCTTCAATTTCCTTGATGATTTTGTCCTGCTTTTTTTCAGCTTCTACAAGCCGGTTCTGCCGTAAATATAATAGGATGATTGCGAAGATTGCTGCACCGTTTAATATGAGGCTTAAGAGTAGTAGAAAAGTGGTCATAACATCCCTCTATCCGCTGTAATCAATCACCTTCCCTTTATAAGGGTGGTGTGGCTGATCGGGTTGATCATTCTTGTCTTTTGGATCTCGCCGGCCATTTTGCTGCTGCTTTCCTGATGGGCTGCCCTCCTGATTGAGGCGGGCTTCCTGCTTTTGATTATTTTTAACCACGGCCTTGCGCTTTAAATCATCTTCCTTTGTCACACTTTGTGCCGCATGCTCCTGAAGATGCTGTCCCCGCTGCTGAAGTTGTTCCTGAATCTTGCCGGCATCATGTGTCCTCGGAAGCGCAATCTGCATTTCGATTGCTTTGAGGCTCATCATGTCACTTCCTAACTAGTGGTTTTCTTTTTCAACAATCGGTTGTATCGAAATTTCACTATTTTCAAGATGAAAACCAACTTTCTTATAAAGCTGGTTGGTCAGGAACGCATACTTCCCGAAAAATACCTTTGTATTTGGGAACACTCTATCAAAAACAAATAAGGATGAGTATAATCTGTCCTGCTTCTCATGTTGCAGAAACTCTAATTCTGCGAGTAATTCCGATAAACCAGCTTCAACGTTCCGTCTTGTATTTCTCTGTTTTAAAATCATTTGCTGCTGTTCAGCCGCAAGTCCTCCTGACCGGTTGCCGATCTCGGCCAGCTTCACTTCAATTTCAGTAAGTTTTCTGATATTGTCTTTTGCTGTTTCGATGGATTGGATAGTTTCAAGTTCCGCTTTTTCAAGCAAAGGATCCCAGCCAACAGCTAATTCCGTTTTTGTAAAAAGCTCATTGCCTAATTCCTTGACGAAAATATTGCGGCCAGCAGAGATGACTCCCCCAATGATCGTGCCTGTTCGGCAATCCACATTTCCAGAAGCCGTCACTTTACTATGCAATATCGATGACTTCACAATAATGTCCTGAGCTGATTTTACGTTAGCCTGGTTAAGATAATTCGCCAGCACACTGCCTCCAGCAGTAACCTTCCCCTTCATTGCCCCGGCCACGCCGCCTTTAATGATGATGTTCCCTTCTGCTTGGAGATTGGCCGCTTCTACGAGACCATCGACTATGATGTCCCCGCCAGCTTTCAGCTCATACCCGCTTGGCACATTCCCTTTGATAGAGATATTCCCGACAAAATCAATATTGCCAATTTTTAGATCCAGATCCCCTTTGACCTCGAATACTGGATTGACTGAGATTGCCTTTTCTGTGATGCTGACCTGTCCATCGCATGTTGCAAAGAACTTCGCCGATTCGAACAAGACATTTTTCCCGGGTTTTACCCTGAGGGGACGGCCTGGCTTTGCCGGTATGATCCTCCCAGTGACATCTGTCCCGTGGGCTCCATTCGTGGGCGAGACTACAGATGCCAACAACTGTCCTTTTCTCACTGAGGGAATTTGCAGTACAGAACGAAAGTTAAAGACTTTATGGTCGTGAGGACTGCTATGGTGGAGTTCGTTACGCAGATATGCATCAGCACCATCCACTTTTGGCTCTCCGACAGCAATGGTGACTGGATACTCGAATGAAAAAGGATTCTCAGAGATTTGAGCTAACACATCCGTTTTAACACCAAACACAATTTTTTCTGCTTTCAGAATTGAAAATAATTCGTCTGCGGAAAAAGCCAACTCTTTATTCGTGAAATCCAGAATCAAATCAGCAGTAAGCCTGTCATGGGATAACTTCACCTTATACTCCGTCGCCAAAGTTGATCTCCTGCCTTCTGTTAGGCTGTCTCCAGCCATTTTCTCAGTTTAAAAATCGCTTTAGAATGGATCTGCGAAATTCTTGAGGTTGATAGATTCATGACTTGGCCAATCTCCGTCAGCGTCAATTCTTCTTTATAAAATAAACTAAGTACGAGTTGCTCTTTCTCATTCAACTTTGAGACTTTTTCAGCGATTTCTTCCAGCATTTCTGACTTTAAAAGTTTATCTTCAGGAATTTCAGCTTTTTCATCCTTGATCACGAATGACTGGTTATCGCGATCGTCATTTTCAATGGGATGTTCATCTATGGATAATACATTCGCAAAAAAATGTTCATTTATTGTTGTGTAAATTTCTGTTTCATCCATATTCAGTTCACTGGCAATTTCTTCGATGGTCGCATTGCGCATATATCTCTGCTCTAGTCTCTCGATGGCCGCATCAATCTTCTTTGCTTTTTCTCTAGTACTTCTTGGCAGCCAGTCTTCCTTTCTTAGTCCGTCCAATATTGCTCCCCGGATCCGGAAAGAAGAATATGTATCGAATTTCAAATCCCTGTTTGGATCGAATTTTTCCAGAGCATCATATAAACCAATCATGCCAAGACTTCTTAAATCATCTCTAGACACACTTTTCGGAAGACTCACTGAGATTCTTTGCACATGGTAGGAAACAAGTGGCATATATTTTTTTATCAGTAAATTACCTGCATCCGGATCACGGAACTGTACCCATTTATCCCATGTTACCTGTTCTTCCGATGTGGATCCTCGCACCATTGTCATCCTCCTCACGCGCATCACGCATTATTCATGGAAGCTAATTACAATTCAACATGAATTTATATTTCACTATTCCCTTTATTAACAGTCCTGATTTGCATCAAACCGGTTTTTGGGTCAAACTCGATTGTCCTTCCGCTATTACCTCCTACATCCGAGGATATAACGGGGATCCTGAGCTCCCTCAATTCCTGTAAAACAGCCTCTACATTCCTTGGTCCAATTCTCATCATGTCACTGCTTCCGGAAAATTGGAACATTTGAGCACCACCGGCAAGCTTGGCTTTTATTCCCGATGGCCTTGCACCTGCTCTAATCAATGCCTCTAAAAGTTCCTTAATCGCAGTATTGGCAAATTTCGCTTTGTTCAGCGGTTCTGTCCTTGATAAAGACGAATCAGGCAGCATGATATGCGCCATTCCAGCAATTTCTCTTGTCTGATCATACAATACCACACCAACACATGAGCCTAGGCCAGTGGTTCGAATTAGATCCGGAACTTTAACAATATTCATATCAGCAATTCCAACCTTGATGATTTCTGCTGTTTTATGCATCAACCTTTACTCCTAGTGCAGAAAAAATAGTATGGAATGAATCCGGGTCTGGCAGAAGGAAGAAATGCCCATTCACACTGTCAGGCATTTGAGTATCTTCTTCATCCAGAGCTGTATCGATCACGATTGCATAGTCGCTTACCTGTGACAATTCCAATAGCCCAAAACTGATGACAGCACCTACCATATCAATACTTAACGCGGGTACAGATGGATACAGGCTCAGTTGTGTGAAATCTGAAAGAGACGATAAATATGATCCAGATAATATATTCCCCAGTTCCTGGAGAGCAGACAATGCCAGCTCATTTTCCTGTTCTTCTGCAAACGTGAATGATTGTTTTTTTATAAGCTGGCCAATGTATTTCTCTGCCTGTGGAAGCGGCAGGATGAAAAACATGCTTCCCGGGGCATCCCCCTCGATTCGGAGGAAGACGCTGGCAACCACATTGTCTGCCCCGCCAGCCAGTTCCATCACTTCATCGAACGATACGACCCTTACTCTGGGCACTCTCATATCGATCTTTGTATTCAATAAGGTTGATAATGCCGTTGCAGCATGACCTGCGCCAATATTTCCTACCTCTTTTAAAATATCGAGATGTACGTCCGAAATACTTTTTAAAAAAGTCATAGTTTTATTCCCTTCAATTACAAAGCTATTGCTTCATCGGACTCAAGGATTTTGTTCAAATCTATTAAAATCAATAACCTCTTATCCAGGTTGGCCACTCCGTCAATGAATCCTTCAGCTGCCATGCCAACGACCTCAGGTGGAGGTTCAATCTTGCTTGTTGGGATATCTATGACATCATTTGCTCCATCTACGATCAAACCTACTTCTTTATCTTCTATTGAAACGATAATGACACGAGTTCCTTCGTTGTATGCTTCTTCTTCCATGCCGAATCTGACACGCAAGTCCAAAAGCGGAGTCACTACCCCGCGAAGGTTCATGACACCTTTTACAAAAGGATTCGTATGTGGAACCCTTGTGATATGCATGATTTTTTCAATAGATTTAACCTGGCTTACAGGAACACCGTACTCTTTATCATTCAACTGGAACACGATCACTTTTAAGTCTGAAACCTCGTTTTCAGCCATATTCATCACTCCTAAAATATCATCGTCATTCGTTAAAGCAGGAATCTATTTAATTAAGGCATTGCAATCGACAATCAAAGCTACCTGTCCATCTCCGAGGATTGTAGCTCCAGAAATCGCGAATACATTTGTTAAATAATTTCCCAATGATTTAAGGACTACTTCTTGCTGTCCGATGAATGAGTCTACAACCAAGCCAGCCATTTTATCTCCTTTTCGAACGATAATGACAGAGTGGAATGGATCCACGGCTGGTTCTGAAGGCACCTCGAAGATATCCTTTAAGAACAGCAGCGGTACGACCTTGCCTCTAAAATCAATCACTTTTTGATTATGCGCATTCATGATGTCAGTGTCTTTGATTATTGCCGTCTCAATGATGGAGGACAAAGGAATGGCAAATTTCTCTTTCTGGATTTCGACTAACATAACCGAAATGATTGATAATGTCAGAGGAAGCTGGATTGAGAAAATAGTTCCCTCATTTTCCTTTGAATCAATCGAGATGGAGCCTCCCAAAGATTCGATTGTATTCTTGACAACATCCAAACCTACTCCACGCCCGGAGATATCAGATATTTTCTCCGCGGTAGAGAAGCCAGATGAAAGGATTAATTCATATGCCTGTTTATCAGTGAAGCCTGCAGCAGCTTGTTCGGTGATGATTCCCTTGCTGATGGCCTTCTTCAATACCTTGTCCCTGCTTATTCCAGCGCCATCATCTTCGATCTCAATGAATACATGATTGCCACTGTGGAAGGCACGCAGCACAACAGTACCC